>JAPUGV010000001.1 GCA_027298025.1 Chloroflexota bacterium
TGCTGCTGCTTCATCCCGAAGGGCGCGGTGAATGGATCGTCCTTGGGCATGATCTGCTGGCCGGTCAGCATGTGCAATATGTCGTACCGGCCGGAGTCTGGATGGGCTCGCGGCTGATGGAAGGTGGCCTGTACGGCCTGATGGGGACCACGATGGCGCCCGGATATGACGACCTGGATTATCAGGGGGGCGACATGGTGGAATTGGAGCGTCAGTATCCGGATCGGGCGATGCTCATCCGGCAGCTGACACGCTGAACTTCCAATTTGCACTCCACAAGCCGGAGCAAATGCCGCTGGCCCCATTCGGACCTGGGCTTCGAAGCGAAGCATGGTGGTGTGAGCAAGAACGCGATCAGGTGAGCGATCCCCCCTCCGGTAAATCAGTCAGCGGCGATCGAGTTGGGCGCCTCCCGTACCCCCGCCATCAGCAAACCCAGCCGCTCCTTCGTGGCCTCTCTGGCAGGCATCACCGCCAGGATCTCTCCCGCATACAGCACCGCGATCCGGTCCGAAAGGCTCAGGATTTCATCTAACTCTGAAGATACGAGCAGGACGCCGACCCCTTCGTCGCGCTCCTCGATAATGCGCGTGTGGATGAATTCGATTGAGCCCACGTCCAGACCACGCGTGGGCTGATTGGCGATGAGCAGGCGGATGTCTCGGCTCAGTTCGCGCGCGACGATAACCTTCTGCTGGTTTCCGCCAGACAAGCTGCTGGCGTGCGTGCCGATAGAGGGCGTCCTTATATCGTATTCCTGAATCAGCCGTTTGGCGTTCTCCCGCACCTCCTTGGGCTGCAGAAATGACCGCTTCGCAAACGGCGGGAGATAGTAGGTCTGGAGCACCAGATTCTCATCGAGAGGGTACGTCAGCACGAGGCCGTGCCGGTGCCGATCTTCTGGCACGTGCGCAACCCCCATCTCGGTAATGGCACGCGGCCGCAAATGGGTGGTTTCTTGCCCGTTCATGAATACATGGCCGCCCTCGACCGGAGCCAAGCCCGTGAGCGCTTCCACCAACTCGGCTTGCCCGTTTCCTTGAACCCCTGCGATACCCAGTATTTCCCCCGCCCGTACGCTGAACGAGACACCACGAACGACGCTCTGTTCGCGCAGATTCTGCACGTTCAGGTTCTGCACTTCCAGGACCGCTTCGCCAGGCTCTGCCGGACCTTTCTCCACCTGCAGGATGACTTCCCGCCCCACCATCATGGTTGCCAGCTCTTCTTCGGAGGTTTGAGCGGGTTCGGCGGTGCCGACCACCTTGCCATCTCGCAATACGGTGATCCGGTCGGCGATCGCCAAGACCTCCTTTAGCTTGTGGGTGATGAAGATGATGGATTTCCCTTCGGCGATCAGCGAGCGCATGACCGCGAACAGGTCCTCCGCCTCTTGCGGAGTAAGCACCGCCGTCGGTTCATCCAGGATCAGCACCTCCGCCCCGCGGTACAGTGCTTTGACGATTTCGACTCGCTGCTGCTCGCCCACCGAAAGATCCTGAACGTACGCCTCGGGGTCGATCGGTAGGCCATGCTGTACTCCCAGCGCCTTGATCTCCTCTGCAACTCGCTCCTGGTCCAGATCGGACAGGGGTCCGAGGCGAGGTCCATGAGTGGTTTCATGGCCCAGCATCATGTTTTCGGTCACGGTCATCACCGGCACCAGCATGAAATGCTGATGCACCATTCCGATCCCTCGCGCGAGCGCATCGTTGGGATCATGGATTTCGACCTCTTCGCCGTTGATGAAGATTTGCCCCTCATCCTGCTCATAGAGCCCGTATACAACGTTCATCAAAGTCGTCTTGCCCGCGCCGTTCTCGCCAAGCAGGGCATGGATCTCACCAGGGGCGAGCTCGAAATCAACCTGGTCGTTGGCAAGCACGCCAGGAAAACGTTTGGATATCCCGACCAGACGGAGGACAGGTTCGCTCACTTCACGCCTTCTCGTAAGGCTTGCCAATGGCAGCCGGCGGTATGGCTCGGCCAACAAAACCGGCCAGGACCAGCACCGTGGCGATAAACGGCAACAATCCCAGGAACTGGATGGGTATTTCGATGCTAGGCCACTCAATTAATAAGGCAGCCGCGATCGTGGCCAGGCCGACAATCGCCAAGACCCCAATGGTGCGGCTGGGTCGTTTGTCTTCTCCTCGCCGGATGAGCTTGAGGACGGACCATACCCCAGCCAGAGCGATGATTCCGATTCCAGCCAGCAGGGCCAGGGCCTGTAGCTCATTGACATCACCCAGCTGCAATCGCACCCCTAATGCCTCGGCAAAGCCGAAGAGCAGCGCGGATCCCAGGGCGCCGACGGAGGTCCACTTCCCGAAGATGAGCGCCGCCAGCGCAATGAACCCGCGGCCGGTCGTCATCAGTTTTTGGAAACGTCCCACGCTTTCCAGCACCAGAAAGGCGCCGCCTAGCCCGGCCAGGGCGCCACCCAGCGTGACATTGATATAGCGCCTGCGGTTCACGTTGATACCGACCGTGTCCGCCGCCAGCGGATGCTCACCGACCGCACGCGTGCGCAACCCCCAAGGGGTTTTGAACAATGCGTATTGTAGAACCGCCACCATGATCAACATGACGTAGACCAGCGGCTGGTGAGAGAAGAATATGCGGCCGATGAAGGGAATTTCGGACAGTATGGGAATACTAATTACTGGAAGGACGCCAACCCCGGCTATGCGATTAGGGTCGATAAAGGCATTGGCTACGAAGTTGGTAACTCCCACCGCCAGCAGGTTGATCACCGTCCCACTGATAATCTGATCCACCTTGTAATGGATGGAGAGTAAGGCGTGCAGCAGGGCGACCATCGCTGAGAAGAACATGGCCACCACCAAGCCTGCCAGGAGGCTAGCGATCTTCGGCAGCGCGCCTCCGGTGAGATCATTGAAGAAAACCGACCCCAAGAAGGCCATCATAGCTCCCATCAGCATCATTCCCTCGATGGCGATGTTGATGACTCCGGAGCGCTCAGACATCAATCCCGCCATCGCGCCAAACGCGATCGGCGTGGCCTTTACGAGTGCTAGGAAGAGCAGGCCGGTGAAAAAGACGGTATCCACGGCGGCTAGCTTTCCCCTCCCCACAACTCGCTGAGATTGACGGGACCTTCCTCCGTCTCAGCTCGAATGCGATAAAGCCGTCGAATGATCTGATCCGCCGCGACGAAGGCCAGGATGAGGCCCTGCACGATCGTGACGATGTCGATGGGCACCTTGGTACGAAGCTGCATCAACCGCGCCCCAGCATCCATCGCCCCGAACAACAGTGCGGCGAGCGCCACCCCGAAGGGGTGGATGCTGCCCAACACCGCCACCGCGATGCTGTCGAAGCCCAGGCCGACGTTAAAGCCCGTCGTGAAGTTGTAGGGTGCCAAACCAAGCACCTGGATCCCGCCGCCCAGCCCCGCCAGGGCACCACTCAGGGCCATGGTGCGCACGATATTGAATTCCACATTAATGCCTGCGTAGCGAGCTGCGCTCGGATTGGCCCCCACTGTACGGAGCTCGAATCCGGCGACGGTTCGCCACAGCAACCAGTAGACAACAAAGGCTGCGAAAACGGCGATGATGACGCCCGCATGCAGCCGGGAATCGGGGATCAGGATCGGCAGCCGCGCGCTCTCAAACACTGCCGGTGTCTCCGGGGCCACGGTGCGTGGGGCACGCAGCGGCCCGTCGACGCCGATGGTCCAGCTGATGATGCGCAAGGCGATGAAATTGAACATGATGGTGGTGATGACTTCGTGCGCCCCGTTGCGGGCCTTGAGGTACCCGGGTATGGCGGCCCATACTGCACCGCCGATCATGCCTCCCAGCAGAGCCAAGGGTATGTGAATGACTGCCGGTAGCTCGACGCTGAATCCGATAAATACGGTGACTGCCGAGCCCACGAACAGCTGACCTTCTACGCCAATGTTGAAGAGCCCGCCCCGGAAAGCCAGCGCGATTCCGAGTCCTGCCAGGAGGAAAGGAGTCGCTTTGATCAGCGTCTCGACCCTGGCAACCTGGGATCCGAACGCTCCTTCCCCCAAAGCCAGGTAGGCTTTGATCGGATCGGTGCCGGATACCACCATGGCCAGGCTCGCTACGACGAGCGCGGTAAAAATCGCCAGCAGCGGAATAGCAAGCCGGCCGAGAATCGCTCTTCGTCGAGATTGTCGAGTCGCCTCAGCCGTTGCCACGAGATTTACCTATGGGTTGATTGCAGATGTTGATCCCTCTAGAAAACATCAGGGGAAGCGGGTTTATTGCCTACCGCTTCCCCTGTTCGGTGCGATTAGCCTAGCTAGTCGCCCTTACGCGTTGCGTTGCCAATGCTACGGCGCCACTGGCGTGCAGAAGGTACCCTCATTCGAACCTTCGAACGGCGCACACGGATCGATTTCGCCGCTGTCGATCTGATCCGAAATCGCCTGCAGCTGGTCCTTCACATCCTGAGGAATCACATCCTCAAAGTTGTGGAAAGGAGCCAGTACCGCCGGGCCAAACCTTTCCCCACCGGGGAACGTGCCGTCCGCCGCGGCCAGGATCAGGGCCTTCACGTCAGATGTCAGACCCTTAGTGGCGCTGGACATGATGCAGTCCTGCGTCTCAGGCAGCGTGATGAACTGGTCTACGTCCACGCCGATCACATTCACGCCCACGTTGCAGGCTGCGATCAGCGCGCCGTTGCCGGTCTGTCCGCCGGCGCCAAAGATCACATCCGCGCCCTCAGCGATCAAGGTGTCGGCTGTCTCAGCCGCAAACGCAGGATCCGTGAAACATACATCCAGCGAGCCGGGGTGGTAAACGTTCAGCACTTCGACGTCGGGGTTGACGTGCTTGGCGCCGTTGTAGTAGCCGACCTCAAAGCGAGCTACGGGCGGGATGAACGGGCAGCCGTACACGCCGCCGACCACGTTGCTCTCTGTCATCAGTCCCGCCAGCGCGCCGGCCAGGAAGCCCGAAACGTCCTCGTGGAAGATCAGGCCTGTGACGTTATCCAGCGGTTCCGGATTGAAGTCCGCGTCGACCTGCCCCTGATCCGTGCCGATGAAGAAGATGTCCGGGTTATCAATGCCCGCCTGGTGTGTGGTGGCGCCAATGGCGAAGCCGGAGGTGACGATGATGTCAAAGCCCTCATTGACGAACGAGTCGATGTTGGGCCTGTAGTCAGCGCTGTCCTGGGTCTCGATGAAGCCGAAGCACTCTTCGGCCAATCCGAGCGCGTCAACCGCGGCCAAGACGCCGTTCCAGCCGCCTTCGTTGAAGCTCTGGTCGTTGAGCTTGCCCACGTCGGTCACGAATGCGATCTTATTGGCGCACCCCGCCGGTTCCTCAGTTGCGGCGGGCGCACAGGCGGCCATTGCAAAGGCCATCACAACCAACCCTGCTAAGATGACATAATGCTTCTTCATTGATTCCTCTCCTCCAATTTGCTTCGGTTTGTTTTTGTCAAGGGGGGCGGGGATCAGCCGCCGTGCGGGCAGAACTGTCTGTGATCTTGCCAGATCGACACTCCTTTCTGCCAGTACTTGGGATCTTCCGGAGTTATCCGGAACACGCTCCAGATCATACTATGAGACCCAGGGACTGACAATGAAACCGCTCCAGACCTACCCCTCCGGGGCTATCCCGATGTCCAGCTCCCCCGCTGCGATCGCCTCATAGGCCTGGTCGAGCAGGCGTTGACGCCCCGGGCTGAGTAGATCTGCATTTATGTCAACTAGGAGGAGGGCGCGGCCTTCTATGGAGTAGTGCCAGGCCTTTCCCTCCCCCGTTTCCATCAGCGCTTCGAGCGCTGGAACGACCAAACGGTCTGCCTCGAAGATCACGCGCCCGACCCGCGTTTCCGCTGGGCGGCCCCCCTCTCCCACCCATACCATCGGGAGGCCGCCCGCCCCCAGCACCTCCGCCACTTCGTCCGCCGCCGGCCCCGGAATGGGAAATACCACGTCCACACCCTTACGCCGGAATCCATCCAGGCTCATCTCAGCCGCCGTCAAGCTGACCAACCGGCATTTGGGGCAGCCCCAGAGCAGACCCTGCGTAAAACCAGCGCTGTAATCCGCCTCATGCGGACCACCGGTGGCGATGACCTCGCCTACCCAGCCGCTCTGGCTGGCCAACCCGGTCATCACCCCCGCCAGAAACCCAGCTTGGTCGTATCTTCCGTTGCCGACGATGCTGAGCGACGGCCCGGGATCGACCCCAGGCGCATCTACAATCACGACTGGAATCCCCTCGGTGGCGGTTTGTACCAGGTCGCCGCCGAGGGTCTCCTGCACGCTGACAACCGCCTCTAAATGCGACTGCGATTCGCGTAGGTAGGCTGCAGCAACTGAAGGATCAGCGAGGGTTAGCTCCCACCATCTTTGAGTCGCCCAGGCCTCGAGCTCGCTTCCCCACGCTAGATCGCTTTCAGCGATCAGCACGAGCTCGGAGGGTGGGGTGGGAGTGGGACTGGGGGCGGGTGGTTCGATCGGAATGGATGAGGGAAGCGCAGTGGATGTGCCGCTGGCCGTGGCGCAGCCGAATAGCGCGGCCGCCACGATCATGGTGCCCGCCGCGGGCGACCCCATTCGTTTAGGCATAGGGAGTGTCACAGATTGGATTCTAGCCGCTAGTGCGCACGGCGCACGCAGCGCACGCGGTACACGAAACCGAAGCCTAAACCGAAGGTTCGGCTCGCTTGGGCTCGTGCGGAGCTCCCGGGGGGCCTTGCGGATGCTCCGCGTGCGGAGCATCCGCGTGCGGCGCATCCCCACCCGGCGCATCTCCGGTCGGAGTGCTGGACAGGCCGCCGTAGTCCAGGATCTCCCGCGGCGCGGAGCCGCTTTTGGCCGGCCCAACAATCCCTGCTTCTTCCAGCTGATCGACCAGGCGCGCCGCTCGCGTATAGCCGACCCGCAGGCGGCGCTGAAGCAGTGAAATCGAACCGCGCCGCATCTTCCGCACCACGGTCACCGCCTCTTCGAAAAGTTCGTCTTGCTCCGGGGCGGCCTCAGTCATCTCTTCCCAGAGCGGGGCTTGCTGGAGGGGCGCCCCCGGAGGGATAGCGTCCATTTCGGCCTGGCCCGTTCCGAGTTCGGCCTGTTTCCAGTAGCGGATGATCCGACCGAGCTCCCGCTCGGAGACGAAGGAACCCTGCATCCGAACGGGTGCCGGGGCGTCCGGCGCCTGATACAGCATGTCACCCTTGCCCAGCAGGCGCTCGGCGCCAGGCTGATCGATGATCACTCGGCTGTCGACTGAAGAAGCCACTGCAAAGGCGATGCGGGCCGGGAAATTGGCCTTGATGATGCCCGTGACCACGTCGACCGAGGGGCGCTGGGTGGCGATGATCAAATGAATTCCAGTGGCGCGTGCCAGCTGCGCCAGCCGGGTAACCACGCGCTCGGTCTCATCGGGAGCCATCATCATCAGGTCGGCCAATTCGTCAATGATCACCGCGATGGTTGGCATCGTGTCCTGGCGTACCGCCCCCATACGATCGTTGTAGTCCGTGATATTGCGCACGCCCTCCTTGGAGAATTTGTCATAGCGGCGATCCATCTCACGTGAGATCCACTGCAGGGCGGGGACCACCCGCTCCAGATCCACGATCACCGGCACCAGCAGGTGCGGGATCCCGTTATAGGAGGTGAGCTCGACCCGCTTGGGGTCGATCATAAGCAGGCGCAGCTCCTGCGGCGTATTTTGTAGCAGCAGGCAGGCGATGAGCGCGTTCACGCAGACCGATTTTCCCGAACCGGTCGTGCCGGCGATGAGCAGATGGGGCATGTTCACAAGATCTGCGGCTACCGGCCGACCTGAGACGTCCTGTCCCAGCCCCAGGCGGAGCAGGGAATCGATCTTCTGAAAATCACCGGAGGCCATCACATCACGCAGCGCGACCAGCGAGATCTCGGGGTTGGGCGCTTCGATCCCGATGTAGCCTTTGCCCGGCACGGGCGCCTCGATGCGAATAGAGCGGGCGGCCAGTGCCAGCGCCAGGTCGTCAGCAAGCGCCGCTACCTTGGACACCTTGACCTTGGTGCGGCGGCCGCCTCGAGTCTCCACGAACTCCGGCTCGACGCCGAACTGCGTGATGGTCGGACCGCGATGGATCGCTACGACTTTGGAGGGCGCCCCGAAGAGTCGCAGCGTGTCCTCAATCAGGGTTGCGCGTTTGCGGTCGAATTCATCGTCCGCCAGTCGCTCCGAGCCCACTTCAAGTAGGTCTTCCATCTGTGGAAGGGTCCACACTTGTGCACCCTGTGAACTTTGCGCGCTTTGTGGACTTTGCGCATTTTGCACATAGGCTTGGCCGAAGCCGTCGCCTGCCAGTCCCGCGACCCCCGTCGGTGCGGTTGCAGTGTGTGGGGTCGGGATGGGTGGCTGCTCTGGAGTTTTCCGCGAACCACTGGACCGAAGGAGCAGCTCCACAC
>JAPUGV010000010.1 GCA_027298025.1 Chloroflexota bacterium
CGTCTACGATGCGTAGCAGCTGTCCACGCTTTACTTCGCAGGCGGCTCCTTTACCGTCAGGTACTTTGACGGAATTAACCACCTTATGCTGCATGGTTAACTCTCCCTTCTTCACAGATGCTCACACTCCGCTCCGAAACAACGTTGGCCCCGACCAGCTCAGCTATCCACCGGACTTGGCGACATGCGCGGCGGGCACCGCTGCCGCCCTCTGCCGCAAATGCGCTAAAGCGTCTGAATAATACTCCCGGTAGTACCAGTTGGCAATCTCCTCAGCTGTAGCGACCCAAACGTGATCATGGTGTAGAATGTAGTCCAGCCCCTTTTCAATCCACTTGGTTCGGTAAGGCTGGCCAGCGATGAAAGGATGCAGGCACAGCCCGTAGATGCGCCCTGTTCGGGCCCCCTCCGCATAGAGCACATCGAACTGGTCGCACATCATTTGAAAGAAGCGTTCGGGGGCGAGACCGGCGCCGACGAAGGCGTAGATATCGTTGATCTCCATGCAATAGGGGACACCGATCAGCCTGCCGGTGCGGACCTCGATGGGATAGGGCTGATCATCGTTGCACCAGTCCGAGACGTATTCAAATCCCGCCTCGGCCAGAAGTTCCAGCGTGTTAAACGTTTCGGCCAGTCCCGGCCCGAGCCAGCCCTTCGGGGTCCTCCCTGTAGCGGAAGTCAGAGCCTGCACACTTGCTTGAATGACCTCCCGCTCCTCGTTTACCTGCAGCCCGTTGAGGGTGCGCGAGTTGTTGATTCCATGACCCATAAATTCCCAGTTGCGCCGGACCGCTTCCCGTATAATCTCGGGATAGTAGACGCACGCCTCGACGTTCGTAGGCGCCGAGACAGGGATGCTGTGCTTGTCAAGCATCTCCATGATGCGCCAGATGCCAACTCGTGCACCGTAGTCACGCCACCCGGCGTTCTTCGAATCGGGGACGGGTGATGGAAATCGACTTGGTGGGAGGGTCATTCCGGGGCCATCGATCTCAAAGTGCTCCAGGTTCACTTGCACCCACAACGCCAAGCGCGCGTCGCCGGGCCACCGAAGTGGTGGGCGGTCGATCAAGGCCGTGTAGCCGATGAGAGTTTTTGCCATCTCTACCTCCGGTGTGGTCTCCACCTAGACCGAGGTTCCGGTCGCTCGGTCCACCGTGCCTGTGACTGAGCCGCACAGCTCCAGAGCGGCGAGCGCATACACTCCAGCAGCCTTGACAAGGTGCTGGATGCTCAGCACTTCACCCTGCTGCTGGCCGGCGTCGTACATGGTGAACTGGCCCGCGGTCGAAATTCCACCGGGGCCGTAGGTCAAGCCCTTGATTCCGTACTCGAACATCGGAGCAGCATCACTCGAGACAGCGTACCGATTGGGTGCTGCAAAAGAGACCGGCTCGTTGTAGACCACAAGGTGGGCCCGTTCCATTGCCTGTACGAGCGTTTCGTCACGCTGGAGCTCGTAGCCCTTGCCCGTCAGATAGAAGTCGACTTCGGATCGGAAATCAGGGTCATCGGCTTTCAGCTCATCGAGCACCGCCTCGAGTTCGCGCTTGGTTTCGATGAAGCTTTGACCCGGCACCAGGCGCAGGTCCACGTACAGGTTACATAACGGCGCCGGGCACTTGGAGGGCTTGTAAGGAAAGCCGCCCTGGATGGCGCCGACACCGATCCGCGTCTCCATGAAAGGGTGAGGGTGGCGCTGCCGATAGGTCGGTTCCCAGGCCTTCAGCGCTGCAACGACGCGCATCATCTTCTCGATCGGGTCGATCCCATACTCCTTGCACCATGTGTGCTGGGACTTGCCATAAACGGTGATCTTGGCGAAGCAATAGCCCGTCTCGCCGATCTGGAGGCGCATGCCCGTCGGTTCGCCGATGATGGCGAAGTCGGCTGTTACTCCATGGGTTACCAGATAACGCGAGCCAACCTTCCCTCCCCGGAATTCTGCCCCCTGGTACTGGTCGACAGGTGCCTTCTCGGTCTCGCCGACCACGCCGGCGACGAGGACGTCTCCGGCCAACTCCACGCCGGCTCGCTGAAGCGCCCGGATGGCGCCCCAGTATGCCGAGAACGCGCCCTTCATGTTTGAGACACCGAGTCCGTGGATCCACGCGTTTGCTACTGTGGCGCGGGCCTGGCCGCCGCCAAAACCTGCAGAGCTATAGCCTCCTCCCCACGCCTCTAACTCACGCCCGGTGGTACTCGTATCAAAGTGTGCACTGAAGAGGAGCGTCGGCCCTCCCTTCTTGCCAGGTAAGCGGCCGACCACGTTGTTGCGCCCCGGCTCGACCTCCTGAAGATGAACCCGCATTCCAAGTTCCGCTAAACGCCGGGCAAGATAGTCGCCAATGGCTGCCTCTTCCCCGGGCGGACTCGGGAAATTCACCAGATCGACCGTCATGGCAACGAGTTCGTCTTCACGGATTTCGGCCAGTACCCGCTGCTGGATATCTTCCATAGTGCCTCCTTCAGCCTCTTGAATTGCGCTCACTACGCGACCTCATGGACCACCTTCCCGTCCACCACGGTCATGTCTGCGGTGAGT
>JAPUGV010000100.1 GCA_027298025.1 Chloroflexota bacterium
TTCGTTCACGTAGAGGGACCTGCATGGGCTGACAATGAAGATCCCGGGACAGGACCTCCGCGGAGAATTTTGCCCACGTATTTGTAAGAGTTTACGAAGTCTGCGCCGCCACAGTTGTTTCCAGCATCTGTTTCTTTTATACTACGTTTGCTGAAGCAGAAAGCTCTCTCGTTCGCTGGATATTATGGAGGGGGAACCAAGCAGAGCGATAGGTACTTTTTGCTCTTTTGGCGCGTTGAAAACCTACACAGTGCAGGAGACTTACCAGGCGATTCCTCCCGCGCGTCGACAAAAATAGAGGATAAAATACCAGAACGGTGCATACCAATAAAGTCAAACAAAAATTAAGACGAGGTGAGCTGGTTGTCGGGAGTTTCAATTACATCCCCTCGGCCAGGTTGGCGGAGATCATGGCCTTGATCGGATTTGATTTTGTGGTAATCGATCAAGAGCATGGCCCTATGGGTAGCGAGACCGCTGAGGACATGGTACGAGCCTGTGAGGCACAAGGAACTACGCCCTTGGTCCGAGTGAGTCATAACACCGATTACATAGTGCTCCAAGCGCTCGACATGGGTGCCCAGGGTGTGCACATCCCCAACGTAAGCACGAGGGAGCAAGCCTTGGAAGCCCTGAGCTATACAAAGTACGCGCCTCTAGGCAAGAGGGGATTAGCGGGAGTCCGGGCGGCTGAGTATGGGTTTCGGGAGAAGCTGGTTGACTACTGTGCTCGTGCCAACGAGGAGATACTAACGGTTGTTCATATCGAGGACATCGAGGCAGTCAACAACATTGAGCAATTGCTAGGGGTAGAGGGAATCGATGTCTACTACCTGGGTCCTACAGATCTTTCCCAAAGCATGAATCTCCCTGGGCAAACGGGCCATCCGGATGTGGTAAAAGCCGTCGAAGGGTGCATTGAACGGATCGTCGGTATGGGAAAAGTTGCCGGCGTGATTACGGTTGAACCGGAAGCTGCACGCCGGTATGTTAAGATGGGCGTGCGTTACCTGGCTACGCATGCCTTGCGGTTTATGGTCGATGCTAGCCGCACATTTCTCAAATCCCTCGGACGATGACTAACGAAGAGTTTAAGGATCGGGTAGCTGTGGTAACCGGAGCTGGCCAGGGGCTTGGCCGCGAAATCGCTACAGAACTGTCCCGCCGAGGGGCACGCGTGGTCATTGCTGAGCTCTCCCCGGTAACGGGCAAGGATGCCGAAGCGGCAATCCGTGCGGCCGGCGGCCAGGCTCGCGCCTTTGTGACCGACGTCACAGACGAAAGGTCTATTAAGGATTTGGCGCAGAATGTGGAGACGGAATGGGGGCCAATCGCCTTTCTTGTAAACAACGCGGGTTTAGGTCAGAACGTCTGTGAAACTACTGACCTTTCACTGGACGAGTGGCACAAGGTATTGGAAGTGAATGTCACCGGCTGTTTCCTGTGCTGCCGGGAAATCGCCGCACGTATGCGGAGTCGCGAATCAGGCTCGATCGTGAACATCGCCTCGATCAACGGACAGAATCCTGCGGCTCTGGTTGCCGCGTACAACGTTGCCAAGGCTGGCGTGATCAGCCTAACGCGGACCATGGCCCTGGAGCTGGCACCTTACGGGATCCGGGTCAATGCCGTAAATCCGGGACCTATTTACACCGACTTCAATCGCAAGGTGATGGCGCAACGTTCTGAGATTTTAGGAATCGGTGAGGACCAAATGATCGAAAAAATTCGACAGGCCATTCCGCTGGCTCGGTGGGGGAGGGCGGCGGACATTGCTAATGGAGTCTGCTTCCTCCTGAGCGAGAGAGCAGCCTGGATCACCGGCGAGGTTCTCAACGTCAGCGGGGGCTTGGGTGGAGTTTCTGCGGCGCCGCCCAAGAGAAAAAGCACAGGAGCCGCTCGATGACCGTGGGCGTTTGCGGGATCGGCCAGATCGGATTGGGTGTGGCCCTCGCGGCTAGGCGGGCAGGGTTTCGTGTGCTCGTCTATGGGCGAAATGCCGAGAAGCTTCGACAAGCTGAAGGGCGTCTTGAGAAACTCAATGAGTGGACCAATCAACATTTGGGTAGCCTGGAAACAAAGTCCGGTACCGTAACTTATGTCGGCGAATTGGCGGAACTTGACGCGGAGGCCGACTTAATTGTGGAAGGAATTGCGGAGGACCTGAACGCCAAAGTCGCTCTCTTTCGGCAATTGGAAGGCTGCGTCCGTCGGGGGGGCGTTTTGGCTACCGCCACGTCAGGACTCAGCATCACGGAACTGGGGGAGTGTGCGGGATGCGGAAGCCAACTCGTAGGAGCTCACTTCTGGAATCCCCCCCATCTGATGCCGTTGGTTGAAGTGGTCCGAGGAGAACATTCCGATGATGCGTCTCTCGAAAAGGTGGTGGAGTTTGTAAGAGCCATCGGGAAGATTCCTGTGCGCGTGAACAAGGATGTGCCGGGTTTTATAGGCAACCGCATGCTACACGCTTTATGGCGGGAGGCCATCGATCTGGTCGACCATGGCATCGCAAGTCCGGAAGACGTCGATCTAGTCGCCAAGCTCACGTTTGGTCTGCGTATGCCAGTCGTCGGCCCGCTGGAGAACATGGACTTGGTGGGGCTCGATCTGATCAAGACCATCCACGACTACTTGCTCCCAGAGATCGCTGACAACCACGTGCCCAGCGCCATGTTATCCCGCTGGGTCCGCGAGCAGCGGTGGGGAATGAAGTCCAAGCAGGGATTCTACGATTGGACGCGCCGTGATCCCCAAGAATTGATCGAAAGGCGAGATCGACAAATTATTGAGCAACTTCAGAAGCTTCGTGTACGTGGGAGGCAATCCCTCTGACAGAGAGGACGATCCTGTTTAGATAAATGGTGGGCGTCTGCACCCTACGTGAATGACAAAATTTAGATTGACCCAATGCTACTCCAGATTCAAGCGATGGTGGTTCGCTTCTATCGCGTCATCTCCTCTATGGTGACACTAGTCATGAAGCGGCTCTAATTACCGGGCCGGCCGTCAGTCTGGACAGCGGAGAGATCCCCCCCGTCACTCACGGGGACATTGCTGAAGAGTTGTACCTCCAAAAGCCGCCATCACCAAAAACATACTCTCAG
>JAPUGV010000101.1 GCA_027298025.1 Chloroflexota bacterium
ATGCGGTACACTTACTTAGCCAGCTAAACAAAACAGGCGATCTGAAGATGGAGCAAGAGGCAATTACTGAGAGCACGGCGTACTTGTTGGCCCGTGTGTGCAAAACGCATCGCAACAAGGCAGGAGAATTGCTTGCCAACATCGACCTATATGTAGGTCAGGAGATGTTTTTGCTGCAACTGTGGCACAGGGATGGGCTAAGCCTGTCGGAGATGGCAGAGCTTGTTCATGTGCAGCCAGCAACGGCCAGTCGAATGTTAGACCGAATGGAAGCGGCGGGATTGGTTGAGCGTCGCCAGGATATCGAAGATGGTCGGGTATCTCGAATATTCCTCACGCACAAAGGCCGCAATTTGAACGAGCCGGTTCGCGAGGTGTGGGCAGAGCTCGAGAATATCAGCATGGCCAACATGACCGCAGACGAACGGATCTTGCTCCGACGCCTTCTTCTACAGGTGTATCAAAACCTTAAGAACGAGGATTAGCCTTTTTTTTGGTCATTTACTTAGCCGACTTAGTTCCAAGCCTACTGAGGGATTTGAGATGCTAAACACAACCAAGGAACGTGCACGGAATTCAACGCTATTGCTCGGCAGCGCAATGACGGTGCTGGCTGGCGCGACCATCGCCCCGGCATTGCCGGAGATGAGCCGTGCGTTCCAGGACATACCGAACGCCGACTTTCTAGTCCGGCTGCTGTTGACCCTTCCCGCCCTATTCACGGCCATTGGCGCGCCATTCTCGGGTCTTCTCCTCGATCGAGTGGGACGCAAGCCGGTGCTGGTAGTGGCTGTGATCCTGTACGGAGTCGCTGGGGCGTCGGGCTACGTATTGGGCTCAATCTACGGCATTTTGGCCGGCCGGGCGCTTTTGGGTCTCGCTGTCGCCGGCACGACGAGCGGCTTTACTACCCTTATCGCAGACTATTTCTCCGGCCGCAAACTCACCAAATTTCTGGGGTATCAGGGCGCGTTCATGGCATTGGGCGGCGCGGTATTCTTGCTCGCCGGCGGAATATTGGCAGATATTGGCTGGAGGTTTCCGTTCCTACTTTATCTCTACGCGTTCGGGATATTGCTCGGCATCCTCTTTGCCATTGACGAACCTCAGGTTCAGAGAGCAGCAGGCGATCAACGATCTCAGGATGACACAGCCGCAGTGCCCTATCGGAGCGTTGCGCCTATCTATGCGTTGGCTTTTGGCGGCACGTTGTTGTTTTTCATAGGGCCTGTGTTATTGCCTTTCCTTTTATCGGACCTAGGCGACATCAGCAACAGCCAGATTGGACTAGCTCTTGCGGTTTCGGCGCTGGTCGGTGGCACAGTTTCGCTGCTATATCCGCGCGTCAAGCAGCGCCTGTCGTTCCAGGGCATTAACGCAGTGGTCTTTCTAGCCATCGGCCTCGGCACAGTGATCATTGGCGTATCATCCGACTATGCCGGTATCCTGCTTGGACTGGCGGGAGTGGGCATAGGTATCGGACTCACGTTGCCGAACTTTAACCTGTGGCTGCTCACCGTCATCCCTTCCGCAGCGCGCGGTCGAGCGGTGGGTGGCTTGACCACGGCGATATTCCTAGGGCAATTCCTCTCACCTATCGCGATCCAACCCATAGTTTCACAAGTAGGATTCTCCGGTGCTTTTGCCGCGGCCGGCGGGATTGCGTTATTGCTTGGTGTGGTGTTCCTTGCATGGACGACCCTTCGATCGGCCGGGCCGGGGGCAGAGGGGCAATCGGCGGAGGTTATGCAGGAAGAAACATCGTGAACAGCGAGTGGACAGTCACTCACGACACCGCCCTTCAACGGTTCGAAGTGCACATTGGCAATCAGCTTGCCGTGCTCAATTATCGGAGAGATGGCAATCACGTGACTTTTATTCACACCGGCGTCCCGCAAAACTTGGAGGGGAGGGGCATCGGCAGCGCCATCGCGCATGCTGCGCTCGAGTATGCCAAAACTGAGCACCTGGAAGTTGTTCCACTGTGCCCGTTTGTACGCGCCCAGATCGAGAAGCATCCGGAGTATCGACCGATGGTATCTAGAGATCATCGAGGCCTATGACCAACAAAATTCACCGCTACACGAGCGAAGCCATTGACGTGACCTTCGACCCGAAGCGATGCATCCATGCGGCTGAATGCGTGCGGGGACTCCCGGCAGTGTTCGATCGCAATAAGAGACCGTGGGCGCAGCCGGGGAACGCGGGTGCTGATGACGTGTCTATGGTGGTCGTGCGTTGCCCCACTGGGGCGCTGCATTTCGAGCGCAACGACGGTGGCGAGGCCGAGCCGATTGCGGGCGAAAACACTATCACCCTTGTGAAAGATGGCCCACTGTTCGTGCGTGGAAACGTCGAGATCTGGACCGCAAGCGGCGAGACTGTATCTGTGGAAACACGGTTGGCACTGTGCCGCTGCGGCGCATCCGCAAACAAGCCGTTTTGTGATAACTCCCACCTTCGGATTGAATTCCAAGATGCGGGGGGGCTGAGTGCAAATCGGGTAGTCGCTGGCGAACAGGAGTCGCTGACTGTAACGCCGCTCCGCAACGGGCCGCTGCTGCTACGAGGCAGCTTTGAACTCCTCAGCGCCGATCGGCACACAAACTACCAAGGCACGAAAGCAGAGCTCTGTCGGTGTGGGGGGTCCCGAAACAAACCTTTCTGCGATGGGACCCATAGGCGAATTGGGTTCACCGATGCGGATGAGGGTGTCGCTGCGAATGCTCAGCCTCTGGAATTACCCAATTGAAACCCTCCTTATTTGCAGAGATCGATGAGACGATTAGGATTTGTCTGTATTGAGAGCGGTGACCGAAGGACAACTATCAATAAAAGGATCCGTCGGCTGCGCGGTGTCACTGCGGCGCCCGTAACCACCCCATGGATCACCTGTCGAATCCTCGCGATCACCTGGGTGCCAAATTTGGGCGATACCATCCCGTACGCCTGGATGGTGGCCACCGTTGGTGTCTTCGTGATCGGCGTCACGGCTCCCGCCATGGCGTTTATTCTTCCGAAAGGAGAGATCTAAGATGAAAGTTTTCGTAACAGGAGCAACGGGATATGTTGGCGCGGCGATCGTCAAGAATCTGACGGGCGCAGGACACACTGTGTTGGGAATGGCACGTTCCGATGAGTCGGCGGCGAAACTCCAGGAGCGGGGAATCGAGGTTCACCGCGGAGAGCTGGCCGACCCAGAAAGCATGGTCGAGGGCGCCAAGCGGGCGGATGCGGTAATCCACACCGCCTTTCCTCAAATGGGCCCAGACGTAAATTTCGACGAACTCTTGAGAATGATGACAACCGCGGTGGCGGCGATGGTCGATTCTCTTAAGGGAACCGACAAGACGTTCATTCTTACGAGCGGTGCCGGCGGCTACGGCGACACCGGTACTACTGCCGTGGATGAGAGCATGCCGATCGTTGCGCCGACTCACGCACCCAATGAGCAGAAAGTAATGGGAGCTACGGCGGACGGTGTCCGATCGATCGTCATACGCCCGACGATAATCTACGGTTATGGCGCCAGCAACACTATCATGGCCTGGTTCAACCTATCCCGGCAGATGGGCGGCGGAGTCTACATTGGAGAGGGAGATGCTCTGATGAGCTCGCTCTATCTCGATGACATCGCCGAGCTGTATCGATTGGCATTGGAGAAGTCCGAACCGGGCGAGGCCTATAACGCCGCGGACGGATCGATATTGGAGACGAAAGTCGTAGCGGAGGCGATAAGCCATGCTGCTGGCCTCGGGGGCAAAACCGTCTCGATTCCGCACGATGAGGTGCAAAAGGCGGGCTTCATTGGGCGGATCATCGGGACCAGCAAGGTTGTCTCGATCGAAAAGGCCAAGCGCGTCTTGTCGTGGAACCCCTCAGGTCCTTCTCTTATGGACGAGCTGAGCACCGGATCTTACGCGAGTTGACCGCTCGCTTCTCGGGGGCCGCCGCATGACCCCTCGCCCTCGCTTCGCGAGGACAGGCTGGCCCGAAGGGTTCCCTGTGGGAGGGCCCCGAGTTCAGGCGACGCCGACGCTGAGACCTGGGTTCATTTGGATGAGCTCGAGTGAGGGAGTGCTATCGGGCCCCGCGGGAAGTGCCTTCCATCTCATGCAGTCGCTTGTTGAGGAGCGAGCGCTCTGCGGCATTTTCCGCGAGCTCGAGAGCGTGGAGGAAGGCCTCTCTGGCCTCGTCGTAACGCCCCAGTTTGCGCAGCAACTCGGCGCGTGTAGAGTGCATCCACCGATACGGATCCAATTCATCTCGAATGGAATCAATGATCTCCAGTCCGTACTCTGGGCCCATGGCCATGGCCACCGCCACCGCACGGTTCAACTCAACCACTGGCGAGGGATTTAGTTTGGTCAGCAGGCCATACAACATCGCGATCCTGGGCCAATCGGTCTGATCAGGCGTCCCAGATTGCGCGTGCTCCCCCGCAATCGCAGCCTGGATCTGGTATTGCCCCGGACGGCGTCGGCGCTCGGCAAACGTGAGCTGCCGCAGCCCTTCATCGATTTGAGAGCGGTCCCATAGCAGACGATCCTGATCCTCGAGCAACATTGGCTCACCGGAAGAAGAGATGCGGGCATCCCTACGCGAATCATGCAGCAACATCAGCGCCAGCAGGCCTCTCGATTCCGGTTCATCGGGCATCAGAGCGATCAAGACTCGCCCAAGCCGGATGGCTTCTGCGCACAGATCATGCCGGATGAGGTCATCGCCTTCGCTGGCTGAATACCCTTCGTTGAAGATTAGATAAATAACCGCCAGCACCGCGGCCAAGCGTTCGGGGAGCAGGTCATCCGGCGGTACCCGGTAGGGAATGCCAGCGACACGGATCTTTCGCTTGGCTCGCACGAGCCTTTGGGCCATTGTGGCCTCGGCAACCAGAAAGGCTCGAGCGATCTCACGTGTATTCAATCCGCCCAGCGTACGCAGAGTCAGCGCCAACTGGGCTTCGATGGCCAACGCTGGGTGACAACAGGTGAAGATCAGGCGAAGACGGTCGTCCTGTAAGGATGAATCTTCAAGAATATCAATCTCCTGATGGCCATTTGAGCTCGCCCCAGCCAAGACGGCGTACTTTTCAGCGCGCACGCGCTCCCTACGATACCCGTCAATCGCCTTACGTTTCGCGGTGGTGGTGATCCATGCCGCTGGATTGGGAGGCACGCCGGAATCTGGCCAGCGGTCAATAGCGACCAGAAATGCATCCTGGATGGCCTCTTCCGCCACATCGAAGTCGCCAAAAACACGAACCAGGGTGGCGAAGACGCGTCCATATTCTTCCCGGAAAACCCTTTCCGTGACTGCTGACGTATTGCTCAACGGTTTGTGATGGGGTGCTCCCGCGACTCAATCGAGCAAGCCGCGGGAGGGGTACATACGGTTACTGCTCGAAGACCTGGACCGGGCGTACCTCGACGGAACCACCAAATGGCAGATTCGGCATCATGCCCGCTGCCTTGATTGCATCGTCGAGGTTGTCGACGTCAATCAGGTAGTAGCCGCCCAGCTGTTCCTTGGTCTCGGCAAATGGACCGTCGGAAGTCACAGTCCCGCCGTCCTTGAAGCGAACTGTGGTCGCAGTCCCGGTGGGCTGCAGGCCGTCTCCGGCGAGGACGTTCACCGAACTTCGAAGCTCTTCATCGAACTTGAACCACCCAGCCATGAACTCTTCCTGCTGGTCGGGGGGTATGTTCTCCTGCGCCTTCTCGTCCCCGTAGATTGCCAACAAATACTTCATTTGATCCTCCTTTGGCTAACGAATGTCCCAGCGAAACTTGCTGGGTTTACCAATACTACGAACGGAAACTCGCTGAATCGACAACCGGGCCACCGCTCCTGCTGTCGCGATGATGATAACATTCCCCGAAATTTAACTAGTCACGATCATCGTTAGGCCGGTCGGTATTCTGAGCAGGAGATGTCCATCCGAGGTCGGAATTGAAGACGCAAAAGAATGAGGCGAGTGTGGAAGGTTTCCTCAACCGTGTGGAAAATGAGAAGCGACGGGAGGACAGCTTTGTGGTTCTGGACCTCATGAAAGAGGTCACCGGTGAAAAGCCGGTCATGTGGGGAACCAGCATCGTTGGATTTGGGAGCTACCATTACAAGTACGCCAGCGGCCGAGAGGGCGACTGGTTCGTGGTCGGCTTTTCACCGCGCAAGCAGAGCATGACGCTGTACATCGTGGATGGATTCGGCAACTACGATTTGCTACTGCGGGATCTTGGGAAGTACAAAACGGGCAAGTCATGTCTCTATATCAACAAGCTGGAAGACGTTGACCACAAGGTATTGAGGGAATTGGTCAAGCAATCCGTCGAGTCCGTCTCGCAGAATTAGTTCACTCACGATCCGACTACAGCCTTAGGCCTTGACCGGGAGTCGAGCGCGCATTTAGAAATCCGTGTTCCTCGGTGCTGGGTGATTCCTATTGATCAAAAGCAGTATGGTGCATCCCGGCCGCTGGGTATTCCCTGTGTTTCTGCTTCTGCTAGCAGCTTGCGGGCAGCCAGAAAATCCCGGCGAGCAATTGGTGGTCGTCGATGACGCACTGCTCGAAAGCACGCTACAGGTAGGGGTGGACCAGACCGTCTCGGCGACCGAAGTCGAGGAGACGACTGAGTCGAGCGCGACCCCTTCAGCTACGCCTACCCTCCCACCCACAAAGGCTCCGACCCCGACGCCGGAACCTGTGTATATCGGTGTGTCCGCCCCCACCAATTGCCGAGTGGGGCCTGGGGTCAGGTATCAAAGAACGGGTACGCTTCTCATTGAGGCCACCGCACCGGTCTTCGCTAAAAGCTCAACCCCAAATTTTTGGCACATCGCGAATCCGGATCGACCGGGCGAATACTGCTGGCTTTGGGGAAAGTACGCGACCGTATCGGGAGACGCGGAGGTGCTTCCGGTCTATACACCCCCTCCAAGTCCCACGCCGAGCCCAGCCTTCAGCATGAGCCTGGATGGCTTCTTCGACTGCGGGGGAGACGAGCACGTAGTCTTCAAAATCCACAATCCAACGCAGATTACCTACATGACCGCCCAGCGACATCTGATCGACCTGGATAGCTCGAAAGATCTTTATGGGCCTGCGCTCGACCGTCATCCCTTTGCGCCTCATCCTCGCGATTGCCCTCCGGGGCACGAGAACGAAATCTACCCCGATCGCGTTGCATATATCTATGTACCGCTTCGCGGTGCGGAGAGCGGGCACGGAGTGCGAGCCATCATCATGGTCTGTACGGAGGACTACCTGGGCGGAGATTGTTGGGTGCAGGCGGCGGACATCAAGATTCCGTAGCTCGGCGCTAAGCAGTCCGTACCCACAGCCTTCGATAGCCCAACAAACCCCCAAAGCTGCTTCGATCGTTCGCGATAAGGCGCGGGCTTCCTCATTCGTGCGGTACCGATGGCAAAGTAATCCAACACCCGGAGCGGACAGGACACGGGAAGGTAAACTTCCATGGATCACTTGCGAATACAATCTTGAGTAGTGAATCGGAGACGGTTGAGATGTCCAAAGTTCCCAGAGCTGTTGAACAGGTAATTGAGCCGCAAATGGTGATAGAAGGCGCCGGCGTGCTGCTGCGTCGCTCTTTCGGTCCCAGCAGGGAGAATCCCTTCGATCCCTTCCTTTTGTTTGACCACTTTGCTTTTAACGATCCGATCGAGGGACCGCTGGTCGGCTTTCCGATGCATCCGCACCGGGGGATCGAGACCGTCACTTACATGCTGGAGGGTAACACCCGCCACCGTGACAGCCTGGGGAATATGGGTGTCATCGGCCCGGGCGATGTACAGTGGATGACGAGCGGGCGCGGCATTATGCATGAGGAGATGCCCAAACGCGGACCGGAAGGCACGGTTTATGGTTTTCAATTGTGGGTCAATCTTCCCGCAGCAGAGAAGATGGGATCGCCACGCTACCAAGAGGTGAGCTCAGAGACGATTCCGACCGCGGGGGAGAACGGGGCAAAGGTGCGTGTAGTGGCGGGCCAATATGCCGGTGTGTCGGGACCCGTTACGGAAATTTCCGCACAGCCGCAATATATGGATGTGACGTTGAAGGCAGGAGAGGAATTCTCGCTGCCGGTGCCCAACGGCCACACCGTCATTGCTTATGTCTTCGAAGGTCGAGGCCTCTTCGGGGATGGCGTGGATCAAATAGTTGAGGCGGTCCGAATGCTCGCTTTTGGGGAGGGCGATCGGATCCTGGCCCGAGCGGTTCCGAACTCCCATGTCCGTTTCATGCTCATCGCCGGCGCGCCTTTTGGTGAACCCATTGTGCCCTACGGCCCCTTTGTGATGAACACCGAAGCCGAAATCAAGCAGGCCCTGGCGGATTTGCGAAACGGCACCTTTGTGCAGAACTGAGGTAGCTTCGCGCCTGCTATTCCAGTTTCAGGAAAGCAAGTAATGAGCGGTGCATCCAGCGCCTCTCGCTTCCAGGCACCGATCCAGGAATCCCTAGAATTCGAGTGTACTTTGCGGCTGCACTTGCGACCTCGCGATCATTTGCCCTGCGAGACGATGACGATGCGCACCCGCTCGACCTAGCAACAATATGGCAAGAAAAAGACGTATTTTCGGCCTCATCGGTCTCGGCCTCTTAGCCGTCCTCTTGGTAGGAGGTTACCTGGCTTACCGTGCAATTTCCAGCCGAGTGAACCTGGTGGGGATACTCGCCACAGGCGATGTGGCTCAGATCAGACTGCCGGATGGCTTTGTAATCGAAATCTTCGCAGAGGGACTGGATCGCCCGAGATTCATAGACTTCGGTCCAGAGGGAAAACTATATGTAGCGGAGCGCGGAGCCAATCGGATCATAATCTTGGAAGACAGGGATGGTGATGGGCGCTCTGATGCGCAATTTGTATTTGCCGATAACGTCCCGAGCCCGCACAGCGTGGTGTTTCATGAGGGTGCCTGGTATGTCGGAGTACCGAGTGGCGTTTTTCGGTTTACGGATCACGACGGCGATGGCCAGGCAGATGAGCGAATAGCGCTCATCGATGACTTTCCGACCTCCGGCCACAGTACACGCACGGTTGAGTTTCTCAAAGACGGACGCATGGTCGTATCTGTCGGCTCCAGCTGCAACGTTTGTGAAGAGCGGGACGCTCGCCGCGCGGCCGTTCTGGTCTACGACAATGCGGCTGCAGAGGGGGAAAAGCTTCTCGCGACCGGTCTGCGAAACGCAGTAGGGTTGACGCTCCATCCCGACACTGGAGTACTCTGGGCCACCAACAACGGCCGCGACCTGATGGGGGATGACCTCCCCCCGGATACCATCTATCTCGTCAGGGAGGGCGCCGATTATGGTTGGCCACAATGTCACAGCGGCCGAATCCTCGACCCGGATTACGGCTACGAAGGAGCCTGCGACAATGCCGAAGCGCCCATCGCCGAGATGCAGGCTCATTCGGCGCCACTCGGCCTGGTCTTCTATGTAGGGGATGCCTTTCCCGAGCCTTATCGAGACGACCTTTTTATTGCCTATCATGGGTCCTGGAATCGCAGCATCCCAACTGGCTACAAGGTGGTCCGGCTGCCCTTCGAGGGATCCGAGCCCGGCTCGGAAGTTGTCGACTTTGCGACCGGTTGGCTCGAAGAGGATCTGGAGACGGTGACCGGTCGCCCGGTGGGGTTAGCCGTTGGCCCGGATGGGGCACTCTACGTGAGCGATGATTCGGGAGGCTTCATTTATCGGATTGCGTATACGGGGGGGTGACGATTTGGAGGGAGCTCAAATGCGCCGTTCTTCTGATGTTCTCGCGGTTCGGGCAATCGGTGAGCCGAATGCGTACGAAATTGCGGTCGAAGTAGCCAGCCCGGATACCGGATGTGACCAGTACACTGATTGGTGGGAGGTCGTCTCCGAAGATGGCGATTTAATCTACCGCCGCACGTTGCTTCACAGCCATGTCAACGAACAACCCTTCACGCGAACGGGAGGTCCTGTACCTATTAGATCTGACGCCGTGGTTGTGGTCCGCGCCCACATGCACCCTTGGGGCTACGGAGGAAGGGCGATGCGGGGAAGCGTTGCGAACGGCTTCGTGGCTTGGGATGCTGCGGCTGACTTTGGGCATGGTTTAGCGGAAGCTCCTCCTCAACCCCCCGATTGTGCATTCTAGGCCCCCAGTACAGCGGTTCTAGCACCACCCCGGCCGAACCTCCAACCACATAGTTCTATTGTGCTTACTGCAAAACCTCGCTATATGTAGTCTTGCATGCGCGCTGACTGCGCATAACTTTACATAAACTTATCAAAGAGGACGAATTGGCAATGGTCGTCGCTCAGCAAGAAATAGAGCAAGCCAGAGCGCTCGCTCGACAGGGAAATTCTCAAGCTGCCATCGCGTTGCTCAGCAAGCTTATCCAGCGTGATGCGGGCAACGTGGAGGCCTGGCTGGCACTGGCAGTTGTGGTCGAGGAGCCGGATCGCGTCGAGTTTTGCCTGCAGAAAGTGCTAAACCTCGATCCAGGCAACGCGGCCGCGATCGAGACGCTGTCCAGGTTGGAGCGTGGTAGGGGTTCTTTCAGCCTCAGCGGGGACAAGCCGCGGGAAAAATCAATCGATGCGGCTCAGCAGCAGGATCCAGCAGCTGAGCGTGGACATCGTGGGGCTCCCGAAGAAATCGAATCGGATAGCCAGCCTGCCGCTTCCAAACAGGACCATGCGAACCGCGTTCGATCACACGAAACTTCTACTCCACCCGCGAGGCGGGCTGCAGCCGAACCCCGGAGGCAAACGGTCGCCGCGGCTTCACCATCAGCTACGCCGTCTGTTCAGGGCTTACTAGCCCAAGGCGGCAAGCTGCTATCGTCCTTCGGCCGGACAGACCTCATTCTCATCGGGCTGACCGTGTTTGTCGGTCTGATGCTGTGCGGCTTGGTGGGGGCGGCCGTCATTGGCAAATCCCTGTTTTCTAACCAGCCGGCAGAATCACCGGACGAGGTGGTACAAGTCGTATTCGACAACGTCATCGCCGCGAATCGCGAGGACCTGGGTGCCTACATGGCCACCATCCACCCGGATAGCCCGCGGTACAACGCGACACAAACTTCCATTCGAAGCGCGTTTTCCCTCTACGACCTTTCATATGAGATCTTCATTCCAGAGATGATAGAGCAGGATAAATTCGAAGCGATCATCTCGTTTGTCCTCACTACCCGCAAGGTACAGGGTCCCGCGTTTCAAAACAACACGGTGACAGGCGAGATGACTCTTCGGAAGTATGATGGAGAGTGGAGAATTTACGATCAGAGAGTGGATAACATCCAATATCTGAACTGATCGCTCCTTAAGCGGGTTCTATGTGGGGAGCTCCGGTTCCCGTCTCCAGATAATCTTTGAGGCTCTGCAGATAAATTGCCCAGGAAAAGTTGATGCTGGGGAATGGGCCTTCAATCGATGGCCAGCCCCGGTGGCCAAACAACAGCTTAGTCCCGCCTTCTTCCGGGAGAAGATCCCAGGTAACCGTCGTTCCCGTCCAGCCTGGGACCGGAGAGTCGACTGCCGACCACACAACACGCTCGCCTGGGGTCAGCTCATCAATCTTCATTTTGAAAACCATCTTGCCGCCCTCAAAGATGAAGTCGGCTTCGGATCCCACCTCTGGGGTAGCCGTGTTTGTGTCGGTCCACCAGCTAGCCAATCCTTGCTGTTCTGTCAGAGCGGCAAATAATGCCTCAGGACTGACTCCAATCGTTACCTCATGCACCATGTCAGCCATTAGTAACCTCCTAATAATATTCAACCGAATGGTTGAATATTATTCGATGACCCCGCGTTTGTCAAGATGGGGCTGATCAGAGCTAATTGAGCAGGGTGATGATCACGTCGAGGCAGCCATCCCAGCCTCCTTCGTGGGCCGCCCGGACACCTAGGTCGAGGAATCCTTGATGGACGATGACGACTTCCGTTTCATTTCCCATTTTTCGAAATTCAACAGAGACTTTGGTTTCAGGGGAGCGTCCGGCCTCGTTTTCGATTATCCAGGTAAAGATCAGCTGATCGGGTTCACGGATAGTCAGAAAGGTGCCACGGATCTTGGAGTTTACGCCTTCTGGGCTCGTTACCGTGTATTCGTAATGTCCGCCTTCGCGGAGATCGATGGAGGCCTGCGGAACGCTCGTCGCCGACCCACCCAACCAGTGTCGAACCTGTTCGGGATCTGTCCAGGTATCGAACACCGCTTGAGGCGGCGCAGGCACGCGGCGTCTGACCTCGAGTGCCGGAATCGTGGTTGGAACCTCTGCGCTCATGAGCGCCGCTCCAAAAGCCCCGCCAGCGAATCCAAGCTTTCGTCCCAGAAGTCCTGGTAAGCGCCCAACCAGCCAAAAGCATCAAGCAGTGGCGATGCCTCGAGTGAAATGTGGTGCGTTCGGCCGATCCTTCTCCGCCGCACCAACCCTGCGCGCTCAAGGATTTGAATATGCTTGGAGATAGCTGCGAGAGAGATCTCATGCGGCCGGGCGAGCTCGCCTACGGTGGCCTCTCCCAGGACTAGGGTCGCAAGCAAGGCGCGGCGGGTTGGATCGGAGAGTGCTCCAAATGTGGCATCGAGCTCGGAGATTGAATATTCAACCATATGGTTAACAATAAGGCCACGGAACAGGTCTGTCAAGGAGCTTCGTGCGGAGCCAATATAGGTTGCGGGACTTTATTCCCGGCGAGCGTCCATATAATCTCAATAGTACGATCTTCGGCCGAGTCACGGGACTGTCCGATCGCCGCAACTATCGAAAGTGAGGATCCATGCCCCAGACTGCGAAACACCTAAACCTATTTACTGAATCTGTTATCCGCGAAATGACACGCGTGGCCAACGAGCACGGCGCGATCAACCTCTCCCAGGGATTTCCAGATTTCTCTCCCCCCGCAGAACTCGTGAAGGCTGCAGAACGCGCAATTCAGGGCGACCATCACCAATACGCCGTGACCTGGGGCGCGCCTCGTTTTCGGCAGGCGCTGGCCCACAAGCAATCTCGCTTCATGGGCATAGAGATCGACCCGGATGCGCACATCACGGTCACCTGCGGAAGCACCGAGGCCATGATGACCGCTATGATGACCGTATGCGACCCCGGCGATAAGGTAATCGTCTTCTCACCTTTCTACGAAAACTACGGACCCGACACGATCCTCTCCGGCGCCGAGCCGATATTCGTGCCCCTACGACCCCCGGAATTCCGCTTCGACGACGACGAGCTGCGGGCCGCATTCGAGCAAGGGGTGAAGGCGCTCATCCTCTGCAATCCGTCGAATCCAACCGGCAAGGTCTTCAGCCGGGCGGAACTGCAGACTATTGCAGACCTCGCCCAAGAGCACGATGCGTTTGTCATCACGGACGAAGTTTACGAACACATCGTTTATTCGCCCCACCAGCACACCTATATCGCCACCTTGCCGGGAATGTTTGAGCGCACGCTTTCATGTAATTCTTTATCCAAAACGTACGCAATCACCGGCTGGCGAATCGGTTATGTGATCGCCTCGCCGGAAGTCACCGCGGGCGCCCGCAAGGTGCATGACTTTCTGACAGTCGGGGCACCTGCGCCGCTCCAGGAGGCGGCTGTTACTGCACTCGAATTCTCCAGCGACTACTATGAAGAACTCCAAGAGGCGTACACGCGTCGGCGCGATTTGTTCCTGAGTTATCTTGAGAAGGCCAATCTGGAGTTCACCCGGCCCGAGGGGGCCTATTACGTGCTGGTTGACATCGCAGATTTTGATTTCGAGAGCGATACCGCGTTCTGCACATGGTTAGTGAAAGAGATCGGCGTCGCCGCGGTTCCGGGTTCCAGCTTCTTCCGCGAACCGGTGAACCATCTCATCCGGTTTCACTTTGCCAAAAGCGAAAGTACTCTTTCGGCCGCCGGAGAGCGGTTGCTAAGATTGGCAGGCTAGAGTTCAAACCGGGAGGCTATCCGTGACAGAGCCTGAAGGCGTAGATCAAGACACGGCCGACCAAGGCCAGATCGATTCCACCGAAGTCGGGATCGTTGATGAGCTAGGGTGGGTGGGTCGCGGATTCTTCCAGCCGCTCTACAATTTGCAGTTTTATCGGGCCGCCACACAAAAATCGCTTATCGATGCGATATTGTTCTTCATTGTCTTCGGCACGCTCCTGACGATCATCAGCACCTTCAACTTGAGCCGCAACCTACGGTCGGCTGCAGATGATATTCGGCAGGCCTTCGCCAGCGGCGAATTTCCGGAGATCGTAATCGAGAACGGCCTCGCAACCGTCCGGGCGCGCCAGCCGCTCATCTTGCTCGAGGAACCGGGAACGATCGTCATTCTCGACACCACCGGGGCCTTCCAGTCCATCGATACCAGCCGCTACTCCCAGGGCTTTCTGCTCACTCGAGACAGGCTGCATGCCTACTCTGATGGGGAATACCAGGTCGTGCAACTTCGCGATCTCAACGACATCTTTGGTAACCCGATCGTGATCAACCGAGAGACGGCACTTAATTTCTGGCGCTCGTTCACCTCGATCTTTTCGGTGGCTGCGTTCATAGGGATTGGCCTCTGGAATTTGGCGGTTAAATTTATCTGGCTGACCTTCCTTGCGGGTCTGGTTTGGGGAGTGCTCTCCGCCTTCAATACCCGATCCGAGTATGGCCCGGTACTCACGGTCGGCATTTATGCGCTGGTGCCTGCCGTCTACCTCAGCTTCCTGCTCGGCCAAATCGGAATCAGCTTCTGCGGACTTCAGACGGGGTTGCTGTTGGTGATCTGGGTGCTGGTCGCGCGCTGGGTGTCGAAGGCGGACGGCGCACGCGAGTCTCCTGCTCAGCTACAGGAAACCTGATCCAACCGAAGTCCAAGCCCTAAGGATTGGCGCTTGGCCCTGGTGTAGCGCCCCAAAGTCGATCTCGATCATTCCCGCCCCATTGAGCCAGCGGCAGTGAGATATGATTCCTGCGACCGAGGAGAGGCACTCGATGGAGTATCGTCGTCTTGGAAGCTCAGGCTTGAAGGTCAGCGCCTTGTCGTTTGGATCGTGGGTAACGTTCTCAAATCAACTGGATGTCGGCCGTGCGGTCGAGATCATGGGTTCAGCCTACGAAAGTGGTGTCAACTTCTTCGACAACGCGGAGGTTTACGCCCATGGGGAAGCGGAGAGGATCATGGGCCGCGCACTGGAGGAGCTTGCCTGGCCACGCGACAGTTACCTGGTTTCGAGCAAGGTGATGTTTGGAAGCGTGCAGGATCCCAAGCCTACGCAGCTCGGGCTGAGCCGCAAGCATGTCATGGAGGCCTGCGATCAGGCGCTGGAGCGCCTAAGGGTCGATTACCTCGATCTCTATCTTTGCCATCGCGCGGATGAGGAGGTTCCTATCAAAGAAACGGTGTGGGCGATGAGCGACCTGATTCAAATGGGAAAAGTCCACTACTGGGGAACGTCGGAATGGTCGGTCGATGAACTCAGAGAAGCGCATGCAGTAGCCGAGGAATGGAAACTCATCGCACCCACAACGGAACAGACGGAATACAACATGTTTCAGCGCGAGCGTATTGAGGTGGAGTACTCGGACCTGTATAAGAGCTTGGGCCTCGGCACGACGACCTACTCACCACTCGCCTCGGGCGTGCTCACCGGCAAGTACAGTGATGGCATCCCGCAGGATTCACGCAGCAATCTGCCGGGATATGAATGGCTGCTTCAGTCAATGCAGAGCGAAGAGGGCCAGGCCCGCATCGCCAAGGTCGATGAGCTGGAACCGATGGCCGATGAACTCGGGATCAGCATGGCTCAACTTGCGCTCGCATGGATTCTGAGGAACCCGAATGTGAGTTCCGTGATTACCGGCGCCACAAATGCCAAGCAGCTCAAAGAGAACATGGCCGCGCTGGAGGCCGTCACCTTGCTGACCGACGAAGTCATGGAGCGCATCGAGGGAGTGTTAGCGAATAAACCCTCGTAATCAAGGTGATTCGGATAGGAGTTCAAAGATCAAGGTAACGGTTTGCGAAACGAGCGACCCCCTGCAGGAGACTGAGTGGACGCGGCTGGTCGAGCATGTGGCCCGCGAGCAGGGTGAACTGGTGCTGCTGCCTGAGATGCCGTTCTTCCCTTGGATCGCGGCCGCAAAACCCTTCGAACTCGGGAAGTGGGAGGCTTCGGTCGAGGAACATGAGCGCTGGATCGCGCGCCTAACCGATCTCGCTCCCGCCAATGTGCTCGCCTCGCGCCCGGTCGCCCGGCGACGCAACGAGGGGTTCATCTGGGATTCAAACTCCGGCTACCTGAGCGTTCATGATAAGTACTACCTCCCGGACGAGCAGGGCTTTTGGGAGGCGACCTGGTACGAACGTGGAGAGCCGGAGTTCAAGGTAGTAGAGACAAAGGCCATCCAAGCAGGATTTTCTATCTGCACCGAGATCTGGTTCACTGAGCACGCGCGAGATTACGCACGCCAGGGAATTCACGTGCTCGCATGTCCACGCGCGACGGAAAGATCGACCGCAGATAAATGGATCGCCGGCGGGAGAGCGGCGGCGGTCATGGCCGGCGCCTTCTGCATCTCCTCCAACAGAACCGGAGAAGGCAGCGGGATCCAATGGGGAGGTAGCGGCTGGATCATCGATCCGGACGGAGAAGTACTCGGATTGACCTCCAGTGAAAACCCCTTCGTCACCCTGGATTTGGACCTTGAGAAGGCTGAGGCGGCCAAGGAGACCTATCCCCGCTATGTTTCTGAGTGAATATTCATCTCACGATCCAAAAGCGGTAGACAGACGGATTAGCCAGGTCAACGTATTTGCTGAGGACCTGGCTTTCGAATCTCTCCCTGCGGCAAGCTGGTATGATCCATACGAGCATAGTTGGTAGAGGATGGAGAAGGAGAAGAATCCTATGAGCTGGAATGCATCGCTAACCACGGCACAGATCCAAACGATATTCGAACAAGAGGTCAAATCGGCCGGCGGCAAGGTCACGGACACATTCGATGACGGTACGCTGCTGTTCACGCGTGCCGTGCTGCCTAAGAACGAGAAGGTAGCGCGCCGAGATCGCGTAGACAAAGGCGTCGCATTAAAGGCGGCCTGGGAGGACATTTGGGTGCATCCGTATGTCTTCCGTCGCGTTTGCATCAACGGAGCAATCGTGGCCCAAGCCGTGGCGACAAAGCACGTTATGAACACCGAACATGTCAGCCCGATCGAGATGGAAATCGATCTTCGAGAGTCGGTGCGCATGTGCATTCAAGAGCAAGATTTCGAGGGCTATGTCGAGAAAATAAAGCGAGCCCGGGGCTTGTTCCCCGACCCTCGCCTTACGCTCATGCCGCATCTGTCCAGGCTGCCGGCCGATCAAGCGAGCCAGATCCTCGAGGATACGCACCGACGCTTCGCAAAAGGCGCAGATGAATCTCGCTACGGTCTGATCAATGCGGTCACTTCGCTGGCTCGCGATACTCGCAATCCTGAATTGCGATGGTCGCTGGAGACCATTGGAGGAGCGTTGATTGTCACCTCGACTCCGACGCCTTCCGGTGAGGGCTCCGGTGAGATGGAGGTCGTGCGCTAAGCGATTCCGTTACACTCGAAAAACCAATAAGCAGAGATGGGGCCAAACTAGCAGCTCGTTAGGGTCCACTCACATAATTCATGACTGAGGCCGTGATTGTTGTTCTGACATTTGCCTCGGCAGCAGTCGCCGTCCTCAGCCGCTACTTCGGCCGCAAGCCGATTGTCTTCTACATCTCCAAGCCGCTTACGACCACGTTAATTTTATTGCCGGTCCTGGCCGTACTGCTCGAATCCGAGGGCGCCTACGTCGCCCTCATCGCGGCAGGGCTGGCGTTCGCACTCCTGGGTGACACGCTGCTGATGCTGCCAAAGGACCGGTTTGTGCTCGGGATCGCCAGCTTTGCGGCCACGCACGTGCTCTACACCGCAGCCTTCATTGCGGCGGCTGGCGTTGCCTTGATAAACCCTTACGTCATTCCGCTAATCATCTTTGCGGTTCTCATGATCCGCTTTCTCTGGCCCGGAGTGCGAAAGTCACTCCAAATCCCTATCCTTGCATACGTCGTTCTCATTACTGTTATGGCTGCGCAGGCAATTGGCGCCGCTCTGGATTCGGACAGTAATGGCCTGGCATTGGCTGCGGCTGGTTCGCTACTCTTCTTAGCTTCTGACTCGATGCTGGCCGCAAATCGGTTTAGAGTACCATTCACAGCGGCTCCGGCACTGGTGTTATCCACATACTGGCTGGGACAATGGCTGATCGCTCTTTCGGCACGCGTAGGTGCATAAGTGATCTAGCAGATCGGAGCGGGGAAGAAAGAATCGCCTCCGAGCGCTTGATTAAGCGCGCTGCTCATGATGAAATGCGGGTTAGATGTCAAGCTATACCGCGTATCGCAGCCTCCTATTTCGGCTGAAGCCTGAGCGCGCCCATCAACTGATCCTGCAATCGCTCGCGCTGGCGGGAGCCATCCCTGCGCTGAGGTCCGGCCTGCGCCGGATCTTTTCGTTTGAGGATCCGGCGCTGAGGGTACGGGCATTTGGATTGGAATTCGCGAACCCAGTGGGGTTAGCCGCCGGCTACGACAAGGACGGACTGGCCATGCACGGACTGGCGTGCCTTGGGTTCGGCCACCTCGAACTGGGGACGGTGACATTGGAACCTCAGCAAGGCAACCCTCGGCCGCGCCTTTTTCGGCTGGAGGAAGATGAGGCACTCATCAATCGAATGGGCTTTCCTAATCAGGGCATTTCGCGGTTGATTGAGAGGCTCAGGAATCGGCCGAGCGACGTGGTGCTGGGTATTAACATTGGCAAATCGGCTGACACGCCCATCGAAGAGGCCAGCCGAGATTACAGGAGGCTGATGGAGTTGCTCTACGGGGTCGCCGATTACCTGGCGATCAACGTCTCCTCTCCGAATACGATTGGGCTGCGGCAGTTACAGGGACGCCGAACCCTTGAAGGCCTTCTGAGCGATCTGGCCGACAAGCGCAGCGGGCTCGAGTCGGAGACGGGGCTGCGGCGGCCGGTGCTGGTGAAACTGGCCCCCGATCTCGGGGAGGCGGAGCTTGACGATGCGGTGGAGGTCATCGAGGGCGCAGGCATGGATGGAGTGATTATCGCGAATACAACGACCTCGCGGAACGGGTTGCGTGCGGCAGCGAAGGACGAAAGCGGCGGGCTGAGCGGGAGGCCCCTGTTCCGCAAGTCCACCGATATGATCCAACGTGTGCGCACCAAAACCGACGGCAGGCTTCCGATCATCGGGGTCGGCGGTGTCCTTGGGCCGCATGAGGCCAAGGAGAAACTGAACGCCGGCGCGGCTTTGGTTCAAATGTATACCGGACTCATCTACCGCGGACCTGGCCTTATTCGCGAGATTCTGGCTGCACTCGGTTAGGATTAGAAAATGAACAGGCTACGTGCCAGCAGATCTATCGTTCTCATGCTGCTCCTCTACATCGTCAGTCTGGCCATCCAATTCCTAGCGCCATCGGAGCCGACCGTTGAGCCCCAGTTTTTTGCAGCGACTTGGTACAACCTCTACTTCACCAATCCAGAGGGGGCCTCCGCTTCAACCTTGAGGGGAGGTCCGGATGCCAAACTGGCGGTCGCGATGGATGCTGCCGCCGAATCCATCGATGTGGCCGCCCAGGAAATCGATCTATGGAGCATCCGGGACGCGCTTATCGGGGCGCATGAGCGGGGTCTGGTGGTGCGGGTAGTTACCGAGTCCGACTACGTATCGAACCCCGAAATGCAGGCGCTGGCCCTGGCGGGCATTCCCTTGCGAGAGGATGAGCGACCGCCATTGATGCACAACAAGTTCGTAGTGATCGACGGGCAAGAAGTCTGGACCGGGTCGATGAACCTGACGGTCAATGGCGCCTACCGCAACAACAATAATTTGTTGCGCGTCGAATCTGCCACGCTAGCCCAGCAATATACAGAGGAATTCGAAGAGATGTTCATCGAGGATCGCTTCGGAGCTCTATCCTGGCCTGATGTCCCGCAGAGCACATTCGAGGCTGGAGGTACCCAGATAGAGGCGCTCTTTTCACCGGACATGCGAGTGGGCGACCGTATCACGGCTCTGCTCCAGGGTGCCGAAAAGACCATCCATGTGATGGCATTTAACCTAACCCTCGATTCGATCGCAGACACAATCTTGCGCCGCGCCGGCGAGGGGATCGAAGTGCAGGGTCTATTTGACGCCGATCAGTCGCGCAACCAGGGCAGCGACGTGGCGCGGTTAGAGGAATTCGGTCTCGATATCATGTTCGATGGCAACCCACGCAAGATGCACCACAAAGTGATCATCGTGGATGGGAGCATTGTGATCACCGGCTCTTACAACTTTAGCCGCAACGCCGAAGAGAAGAATGACGAGAACGTGCTCATCCTCTATAGTCCGGAGCTGGCCGAACAGTACCTGATAGAATTCTCGCGTTTGCGGGAAATAGGTACCCACTAAAAGTACGAGTCGGCTCGCCGTAGATTCCCAACTCGACCTGTTTGCCGCTTATCTCCCGCACTGGCAGGTCGAATAAGCGGGCGAAATGCGGGAGCCCCGGGATTTAAGGCCTAGCTCCGCCTGCAATGTTCGGCACAATCCAAACGTGCTTTCCATTCTCCACTTGAGTATCCGCCCGGCCGGGCCAGCGTCCATCCTCCCGCTCAACGAAGACGTTTACATAGCGGCGTATCGAGCCATCCGGCTCCATCAGCCGGTCATAAATACCGGGAAAGCGCTCATTGAGCATGGTGGCCACCTCGCCGACTGTGTGCGCTTCAACCTCCTCGATCCGCTGCATACGGTAGAGAGCTTGAAGCGCGCTGGGGATGTGGACTCGGACGCTCAAGTGACCCTGCCAATAGATACAGAGTAGATCGGCGGCAGGAAGTCGACCAGCACTTTCCAATTCTCGCCCTCATCCGGGCTGAAAAAGATCTGCCCTGTCTGAGTACCGACGTACACGCCACTAGACTCGCAATCGTCGACGGCCATCCCTTCCCTCAAGATCGTGAGGAAGGCCCCGTCTGGCAGGCCGCTTCTGAGGGCCTCCCATTTGGAGCCTTTGTCGCGGCTGCGCCAAACGGTCATCTTTCCCTCGGGCACCACGCGATTTTCCGATCCCACGAGCGGAACGACATAGACGGTGTCGGGGTCATGGGCATGAATGGCAAAGGGGAAGCCAAATTCTGAGGGCAGCCCTTGGGTGATTTCCACCCAGGTGTCCCCCCGATCGTTGCTGCGGTACACCCCACAATGGTTTTGTTGATAAAGCACTTCCGGACGCGCGGGATGTAGAGCAAACTTGTGCACACACTGCCCGAACTCCGGGAATTTCTCCTCCAAGAAATCGGCTCGTACGCCCACATTCTTGGCGGCCCAGGTTTTGCCGCCATCGTCGCTTCGATATACCCCCGCGGCCGAGATGCCGACGTAGATGCGGTCGGGATCCTCAGGATCCACCACAATAGTGTGCAGAATGAGTCCCCCGCCTCCAGGATTCCAGTTTTCGCTGTGGGTATGGTCGTTCAGCTCGGTAACGGGAGCCCAACTCGCACCATAGTCATCCGTAATGAACAGGCCCGCCCGTTCAACGCCGGCGTACAGATGGCCCGGCGAGTCGCCCGGCTTAGGAGCCAAATGCCAGGCTTTGCGCACCCGGCGCTCAGTATCTGCCGGAAAGTCCAACTTCTCGCTGCGCTGCTCCCAACTCCCGCCGAAATCTGGGCTCCGCTGCACCACAGCCCCAAAAACATCGCTGTTGGTGGCGGCATAGATCGAGTTGTCACGTGGGTCGTGAGTCATGTGATGAATCATCCAGCCGTCGTGGCTCATGTTGCGGTGCCACTCCTTGCGATCAGGGTCGCTCCAGTACAGGAAGCTGCCCTTGCGGGTGCCTACCATTAACAAGACATCACCTTTTTCTGGAGACCTTTCCGCCATCGGAGTTTCTCCTTATGGATTCACTTAGGGAACGGCCCCTAAATCATACCGGAAGCAAAAAAGTTAATGGGTAGGTGAGTCCACGCGCGAATTAGGGAGTTCTTTGGATGACTGCCTAGTTGGGGCTTTGATCGAGTGGCCAGCTGGGGAGTACGTCCATGTCCAGCGCGTCCCGCTGGCCGGCGCCGAAGCGCCAGTGTCCCACTGCGGCGGTCATGGCCGCATTGTCAGTGCAGAGCTCCAGGGGAGGGGTGCGCACCGGGAGCTTGGATCGAGATTCGAAGGCCTCGCGCAACGGCGCGTTGGCAGACACTCCGCCCGCCACGAGGATCTCCTGTGCCTTAAAATCCTTGGCGGCCTCGAGCGTCTTCACCACAAGTACATCTACTACGGCCGCTTGAAAAGCGGCGGCGATATCCGCAATAGGTAGCCCGGGTCGCGGCGCCTCTATCCCTGCCTTCAACTCCGGTTGGCGCTCGCGCACTTCGCGCAGCACGGCAGTCTTGAGCCCGCTGAAGGAGAAATCCCAGGTCCCTTCCAGCAAGGCGCGCGGAAACTTGAAGGCTTTCGGATCGCCCTTTTCAGCAGCCTCCTGAACCGCTGGCCCGCCTGGATACGCCAGACCCAGCAGGCGGGCGACCTTATCAAAGGCCTCGCCCGCGGCATCGTCCAAAGTCCCGCCCAGGCGCTTGTATTTAAGGTGGTCCTCCATCAAAACCAGCTCTGTGTGTCCACCGGAGACGATGAGCGCAAGCAGCGGAAAGTTGGGCTCTGGCTCGTCTTCGACCAGCCAGATGGAGTAAAGGTGGGCTTCCAGGTGGTTGATGCCCAGGATCGGCAAGTTTGCCGCCAACGCCAGGCCTTTGGCCATGTTCATCCCCACCACGAGCGAGCCTGCTAGGCCCGGGCCGCGGGTTACGGCAATGGCATCGATGGCCTCGAGTCCGGCATGGGCCGAATCTAGGGCTTCAGAAACAACTGAGTAGATCGCTTCAACGTGGATGCGCGAGGCAACCTCCGGATAAACGCCGCCGTAGACGGCGTGCTCCGCAGCCTGGGAGGCGACTACATTGGAGCGTATGGACCGCCCGTTTTCGACGACCGCAGCAGCAGTCTCGTCGCAGGAGGTTTCAATCCCTAGAATACGTGTTTCGCCGCTTGCCAATTCGTAATCCTGTACCTATCTGGGTTAGACCTCAGGCCCCCGGGATCTTCAGCACCAGGTCCATCGGATAATCCGCCAGGACCTCAAAACCGCCTTCCGGGTTGGCCCAGACCGTATCTTCAAGTCGCACTCCGATACCGCGCTCCGGATAATAGAGCCCGGGCTCAATGGTAAATACCGTACCTGGATCCAATGTGTCTTGATTGCTCTCTACGTGGCTAAAGCCTGGTGCCTCGTGAACTGCAAGTCCCAATCCGTGGGCCAGGGAATGCACATATCCGTCCGTAGCTCCTGGTGTATTGCACACGGTCGGATGGCCCTTGGACTCGAATTGCTCACAGGTCATGATTTGGAATTCTCGGCACGGTGTGTCGGCCTTAAGCCGATCAAACACCGAATGATATACCTCTAGCACGTCCTGATAAAGCGCCTCGGCCTCTTCCGGTGCCCAGCCCAGGCACCACGTGCGCGTGAAATCGTAGAAGTACCCCCCGCCAGCCTCGCTTGGAAAGAGGTCAAAGATGATCGTCTTGCCAAGCTCCACCGGCTGTTCTTCCTGACCTGCGCTGTGGGGCACTCCCGCATCCCGACCCATCGAGAATATCGTGCCTTCGGGATTCTCCGCCCCGCGCATGGCCAACCACAGATTGATTCGCCGCTTGACTTCGCCGATGGTCAGGACCTCGCCCTCTCGATTGACGAGAACCCCGTCCTTGGCCTGATGGGATGTCAGAAAATCGGCCACATCACCGACTACGGCCGTGGTGACTCTTCCCATCTGCCGGATGCGTTCCACTTCTTGCCCGTCTTTTGTCGCGCGGGCCCGAGACAGCACAGATCTGTTCTCGGGCTCACCAACCAGCTCAATTCCATCCAGGATTTCCTGCAGCCGATCGAATATGGCAAATCCAGATCCGAGTTCTGTCTTGCCATAGAGGGCCACGCGTCCAGAAACCTCATAGTCGCGGAAGATCTTCTGAAGGAGCAGAACGGCGGCTTGAATGTGATCCCCTTTCGATTGCTCAATGAGGTCCGTGGGCCGATAGTCATCGAGGCTTTTCGTTTCCAGGCCGGTGCGGGCGGCCTCATCGCGCTCCATCGAATGGTGGAAAAGCACCGGCGATTTCCCCACCTGCTTCAATAGGTAGCCGGAGCTAACGTGTACCAGCCCGGTGAAATAAGCCTTATTGGGATTGTGGGCCAAGGGGCCAGAGATGAGCAGCGCTTCAAGATCGGCCTCGCGCATAAGTCGATCGATGTCAGCCTTCATGGATGGTGGATTTCGTTGGTTATCACTCGTTGAGCGCGGCGGTTAGGCCACTCAGCAGCGCCTGTTCCTGACCCGGCAGCACCGTTCTCGGATCGATCATCACGTGGTCATTCTCCACTCTGGCGACGATGGGCGGATCTGCCTCTCGCAGACGGTCAGCGAACGCGTTCGGGTGGGGAACGTCCAGGGCCAGCAGCGAGGTGGGCAGGGTTTCCTCTGGCAGGCTGCCGCCTCCCACCGTGGAGCGGCCAGGCACCACTTCCCCGGTTTCGAGCTGCTGAACCCATTCACCTGCGCGCCGCTCTAGCTGATCCTCGTGAGCAGCGATCATCATCCACACCGGGACCGCATCGGGTGCCTCATCCATCACATAGTGATTCAGGGTGGCAGCCAGCCCGGCCAGGCACATCTTGTCCGCACGTACGGCGCGGGCCATGGGATGCCTGGCAAGTCGGTCGATCAGCGCCTTCTCACCCACCAAGATCCCGGCCTGCGGGCCACCGACAAGCTTGTCGCCCGAGAAGGCGACGAGTGGGGCCCCCTCTCGGACCGATTCTTGCACCATGGGCTCGTGCCCGAGGCCGAACTGGGCCGTATCCAGCAAGGCGCCGGAGCCCAGGTCGTCCATCACGGGCAGGTCATGTCTGTGGCCGACATCCATCAACTCCGGGAGGCTGGGCTCGGTGGCAAAACCAATGATTTTGAAGTTGGAATGGTGAACCCGAAGGATCAGCGCGGTATTGTCGGTGAGGGCACCCTCGAAGTCCTTCAGGTGGGTGCGATTTGTCGTACCGACCTCCCGCAGAATCGCTCCCGATTGCTCCATGATCTGCGGGATACGGAAGCCGCCGCCGATCTCGATCAGCTGCGTGCGGGAAACGAGTACTTCCTTCTCATGTGCCAAGACTGTAAGCACGAGCAACACAGCCGCGGCATTGTTATTGACGACAAGGGCAGATTCGGCCCCCGTCAATCGAACCAGAAGATGCTCGGTATGAACATCACGGCTCCCGCGCGCCCCACGCTCGAGGTCGTACTCCAATGAGCTGTAACCAGAGGCCACTTCGGAAACGGCATGCTGGGCATCGGCGCTCAGCGGGGCGCGACCCAGGTTGGTATGGATAATGACACCCGTGGCATTGATCACGGGTCGTAAGGAAGGGAGCAACCAGCTTTGCAGAGTGGCCCGCGTTCCGGAGATCAAATCTGCTTCTTGTGGAACATCATGGCCCTGCTGGATCGCGAGCCGAGCGGATTCCAGGCTCGTACGAAGGGCCTGCACCGTGAGTGGCCGCCCGTACGCCGCGACGAGTTCGTCTGCCTGGTCCGCGCTAAGCAGGCGGTCGACCGAAGGCAGGTCGCGCAAACTCAACGGTTGGGTCTCCAAACGCTTCGTTCGAGGAGCCTGAGAAACCACTCCACCAAGATGAAGCCGATTCCTAGCAGCAAACCCAACGAAAGGGTAAGCGATCGATTGATCTGCAGCCATACGCTGAGGGAAACGAACAAGGCCACCCACAGCGCCTGCCGCAGCAGCACGGCGGAAGGGGCCGGCCCAAAGCGCTTATGCAGCAACCATACAAAAGGAAGTGCGGTTCCGGTGACGGCTAACGAGAGTAAGAAGAAGAATAGCCAGCGCGGTCCGACGGTGGGCAGCGTCGTGGCTAGGAGCAGGTACAGTCCGGTCCAGCCGATCGCAATCAACAGCAAGGCGGTCGCAAACAGGCCGCGGGACTGAGAACCAGACATGGGCAGGGATTATAGCGCAGCGCATGGAAACGAGCGTGATATACTCTCCGCCGCGCGCTCGGAAGCGCAGCGGTCGAGACGAAACCACGTGTTCAAATCGAATTTAGGTTGCCGATGAAACGCCCTCCAAAGTGGGCCGTTTGGGCTCTGGGTGGCGCGTTTGTCCTGATGGCGATGCTCTCCGCTCTGCTGGTTTTCAGCACCGCCCGAGGGATCGCATCCACATGGTCGGGGGTCGGACTGCCGGCGATTTTTGGCTCGCAAGAAGATGAGCCTACCGCGCCCGGAGAAGGCAATTCTGCGCCTTTGGCAGCGGTCGAACTTATCGACGACACTCCTACCTGGAACGGCGTCGACCGCATTAACATCCTGCTCCTGGGACTGGATTTCCGAGATTGGGAGACGGGAGATGGTCCGCCGCGCACCGATACGATGATGCTGGTCACCATAGATCCCATCGCTGAGACAGCTGGGATGCTTTCTATACCACGCGACCTGTGGGTTGAGATTCCCGGATTTGAACACAATCGCATCAACACCGCCTACTTCCTCGGTGAAGCAAATAGGTTGCCGGGCGGGGGCGCAGGTTTGGCGATGGCAACCGTGGAAAACTTTCTGGGGGTCGATGTAAATTACTATGCATTGCTCGAATTCTCCACCTTCGAACGCATGATTGACGAGATCGGCGGCATCGAGGTGCTTGTCCCCGAACGGATGAAGATTTCACCCATCGGCCGAACCAGTTTCTATCTGGATGCTAAAGCCCATCATCTGAATGGGGCCTACACACTGGCCTATGCCCGGGCGCGCAAGACCGAAGGGGGCGATTTCGATCGTGCCGAGCGACAACAGCAAGTGGTCATGGCAGTGCGAGACAAGATCTTCCAACTCGATTCCATGCCAACCCTTCTTGCCAAGGCACCCATCCTCTATCAAGAGCTGGCCTCCGGGATCCACACCAACCTTAGCTTCAATGAGATGGTCAGCTTAGCCTTGCTGGCAATGAAGGTATCCCCTAGCGAAGTTGAACGAGGAGTCATTGCCCCCCCGGACATGGTGCTGCTGGAGACTCATTTTGATGGATCTCAGGTGCTCAAGCCGATTACGGATAAGGTGCGGGCGTTGCGGGATGAGATCTTCACTGGCACGGGGGCCATCGCTCCAACGGTGCAGGATCCTCAAGCTACCGAGGCCGCGCAAATCGAGAGCGCTCGGCTGGCAATTCTGAACGGCGCCGGCATCGAAGGGCTCGCCACCGAGACGGCAGAATTTCTAACCAGCCAGGGGCTGAATATTGTCCAGATTTCCAACGCGGACCGTCATGACTACGACAAAACGCGCCTTATCGTACACAGCCAGAATTACCCATACACGCTGCGTTATCTGACGGAGATGCTTGGCCTGACGGATGGACAGATCCTACGCCCCGTCTATCCGTTGCCCGATCTCGACGTGGAAGTGATCCTGGGGTGGGACTGGGCTAACGGCGATCGTCCGTAGCAATCTGGTGGGCTATGCAATAAAAGGGCGTCCGTGAGGACGCCCTTTCTGATTTTCGTGGCCTGCGCCCCATTTACCGAAGCGAGGGGAGCCCGGTCACGCAATCAACAAAATCCCAATCCCAACCGCAATACCCAGCATAGCGCCGGCCAGAGCATCCGAGAGGTAGTGCAGATCCATCGCCACCCGCGAAAGTGTGACCAACGGAGTCCAAATCAGCAAAATAGGTGCCAACCACGCAGGCCCCCACCCGATAACCAGGACTGTCAGCATCGTCGCTCTGGCTGCGTGGCCGGAGGGGAAAGAATGTGGATCGGTGCGCCTGTAGATCGATCCCCATTCGCCTTTCGGTCGTCGCCGGCGAATCAGAAACTTCAACGCGATGACGATCAGGGCCGTTACAAAAATGCCGACCAGCAGGCCGACCGCCCATCGTTTCTGCAGCACATCGCCAAACACCCACACCGCGGCCAACCCTGCGCCCCAAAACCAGGAATCGCCGGAGTGCGCCAGCAGAGCGCCGATCGATCGCAGGGCCGCCGACCGCTCGGCGAAACTTATCCTTGCCGACCAGCGGCGGTCAACTTCGAGCAAGCTTTCCAAATTTAGTCCGAGGAGTTTAGTTTGCCTTCCGGCTCCCAGCAGAGCGCCTCAAGATCGAGGCCATTGCTCGGGTCGAACGCGACACCCTCATCTTCGAGCAAGGTACGCTGGAGGGCAGGGCCCATACCGTTCCGGCCGCTGATCCGACCCTGGGCATTGACCACCCGGTGCCAGGGCAGCTGCTCCGGGCAATGCCTTAGAGCGTATCCAACCCAGCGAGCTCTGATACGAGCATAGGCCGCAATTTCGACGCCAGATGGAGGTGGGATCAGGGCCGCGATTCCGCCATAGGTCATGACACGACCTTCAGGTATCTGTCCTACGATTTCGAAAACCGCCGCGCGGTGGGCACGGCGATCTACAGGCTGATGCCTGTCGCCTATCAGGTCCCCCAGTCGCGCATGTAGAGGAAGTCGTATCCGATGGTGCGATTACTGAGTTTGGCAATCGGCGGCATCACGCGCTTGAAATGGTTTCGTCGCATAAGCTCCGAGACATTTTCGACAAATCCACGATCGAAGCCGGCGTCCACGCAATCATCTGGGGAGTGGCGCCGATCCACGAGCAGATACAGCAGCTTATCAACCTCTTCATAGGTAAATCCCAACTCCCCCTCGTCCGTCTGTCCGATCCATAGGTCTGCGGAGGGAGGCTTTTCCAGGATCACCTCAGGCACGCCCATCTCGACCGCAAGCGGACGAACCTGGGTCTTGTAGAGATCCCCTAATGGACTGATGGCCGAAGCGGCGTCGCCGAATTGGGTCGTGTAGCCCAGCAGCTTCTCCGTTTTATTTCCGGTGCCTATCACCAGGCCATGAAATTCGGCGGATTGATCGTACAAAACGATCATGCGCATGCGGGCCATAATATTCCCGCGGCGCACTTGCTGATCCTCCGGTATGGCTCCAATCAGCGCGTCCGCCGCCTCAGAAATTGGCAGAGTCACCTCTTGAACGCCGGTCATTTCGATCACTAGTCCTGCGTGCTCGAGCGAATCGGGGGAGGAAGTAGTATATGGCATGCGCACTGCCATCACATTTTCCGGGCCCAGCGCCTCCGCAGCCAATGCACAAGTCAATGATGAATCGACTCCACCGGACAGTCCGACAACGGCCCGCTCGAACCCTACTCGGCTCGTTTCGCTGCGGATGAATCCAGTGAGGATCTTTCGGGCGAGCGCCGGATTGATTTCCAGGTTGATTTCGTCTTGTTTCATTCCGGACGTTTTCCTGATTCGGGCAGGCCGGAGTGCCGAATACGTAGTAGCTCGCGCTGGACCAAATCCGTTCGTTCATCCCGCAGCAGCGGAAGTCGGGTGCGTGCGCGATTTAGCTGCTGTAAATCAAGCTCGACCACAAACAAGCTTTCCTCGTGATAGGGACCGCGCGCTAACAATTCTCCATGCGGATCGAACACTACGGATCCACCCCAGAATCCCAACCCGTCTTCAAATCCAACCCGACCAACGTTGGTAACGAAAGTGGTGAAGAGGCTGGCGTAGGCTTGAGCGACATGCTCCACCCAGCGAGCAGATTCTAAAGTTTGCTCGGCGTCGAGCCCGCGTCCCGGCGAGGCAGAGATAAAGAGCAAGATATCCGCGCCGTCAAGCCACAGTAGATAGGGCGGCGAAGCGTGCCAAAAATCCTCACAGATGAGCACCCCCAAGCGGCCAAAACGAGTGTTGAAGGCCCGAATGGAATCTCCCCATGCGAAAAAGCGGCTCTCGTCGAACAATCCGTAGGTGGGCAGGTAAACCTTGCGGTGCACGCTGAGGATTTCTCCCTGCGATAAGTAAGCCGCGGAGTTATAGATGCGGTGGCGCTTATCGTGCTCCACGAAGCCCACAAGCAGATCCGTCCGTTGACTGGCCGTAAGGAGCGTTTGGAAAACAGGATCGTCCGCCATAGGTCGGCGGGCCACAGCGGCCGTAAGGTCCTGTAAGGCGTAGCCCGTGAGCGATAGCTCAGGAAAAACCACCAGGTCCGCCTTGGCCTGGACCGCCTCGTCGATGCGCGCCATATGCGTCTCGAGATTGGCCTCTACGTCCCCCAACACCGTGTCTATTTGGGCTATGGCGAGTCGGATCATCTGCTCAGATTGACCACGACTGCGATCAGTCCCAGGGCCAGAACTGCCGCCGAGCCGAGACCGTCCCATCGGATCCCGGCAAGCGCCGGCATGGGGTCACCGCGGGTAAACGATAAGCCCAGTGCGATCAAAGCCACGAGTGAGAGGGATAAGGCGGCCAGTAGGCCGGGCCGCAGATCCAGGTGGGAAAGCCAGTACAGTGCGCCGACCACGATCAGCGAGAGCAGTCCTCCCAACACTTGCGTGGGCCAGCGCGGCGCGATGTTTCCAATCATATCGGGCGCCGGCGGAGTGAGAAGTCCGGGAGCTGTCTTGAGTCCGTAGGCACAGCGATCAACCCAACAACCCAGCCATGCAGCCGAAGCCAAGATCGCGGCTGGGATTGCCAGCGAATCCGCGTGCATCCAGAATGAACGCCGGCTCAGCAAAACATAGACAGCCAGGCCTATCAAAGCCCCGAAAGCCCCGGCCGCCCAGCTAAGACCGCCCTGCCAGAAGTAGAAGGCCTCCCCGGGCCGGGCGCTAAAGTAGCTCCAGTGGGTGACTACGTATCCGGCTCGGGCTCCTGGCAACCCGGCCAATAGGGCGATGAGACCTGCGTCGATACGCGCCGTCGAATCGCTGCCCTGCCAGGTTGGCTGAAGACCCAACCACAAGAGGGAAATCAGCGCACCGATGGCAAAGATCCATGGGTAGGCGTCAAACACACCCAGATCCAGCGGCCCACGGAAGTCTACCATTTCCGCGTGACTGTATAATCAAGAATGAAGGTGCCCGAAACCCAGATCGCTCCCGCTTCCACCAAGGCAGAACTCGAAGAGTTCGTCACGTTTCCATGGAAGGTCTACAGGGGCGATCCCTATTGGGTCCCTAACCTGCTCTCCGAACAAAGGAAGCTTCTAGACCGAGAGAAGAATCCCTTCTTCGAGCATGCTGAAGCCGCATTCTTCCTTGCTCGCCGAAATGGGGCGGTGGTAGGAACAATTGCCGCTTTCTCCAATCACCTCTACAACGAGACTCACAAAGACAAAACGGGTTTCTTCGGGTTTTTCGAAGTGCTGGAGGATCCAGGAACAGCAGCCGCGCTGCTGAAGACTGCTGAAGATTGGGCCAGAGCCGCCGGTCACGACCAGATCCTCGGGCCCATGCAGTACTCGACAAATGACGAGTTAGGCCTCCTGGTGGACGGATTTGATGACTCGCCCCGCATTTTGATGACCTACAACCCGCCGCGCTATCAGGGCTACATTGAGAGCTCCGGATACGAGAAAGAGAAGGACCTGTGGGCCTATAAAGTTGGAGTTCGCGAGCTGCTGGAAAACATGCCCGAGAAGGTGCACCGAGTAGGTGAAAAAATCCTAAAGCGTTGGAACCTTTCCGTTCGGAAAGTTAATTTGAAGCAATTAGACCGGGAAGTCGATATGGCCCTGCAAATATATAACGCGGCGTGGGCACCCAATTGGGCCGCGGTGCGCCTGACCGAAAGCGAGATCAACCTGCTAGCCGAACAGCTGAAGTCAATTATTGATCCGGACCTATCTCTGTTCGTCGAGCGAGATGGTAGGCCAGTGGCGCTTGGCCTTGCCTTGCCAGATCTGAACGAACCCTTGAGGAAGGCCTATCCCAGACCCGGTATGCCAGAGCCCATTACCCTTCTGAGATTGCTGTGGCACTGGAAGGTGCGCGGAAACATCAAATGGGTGCGTGCTTGGGCAGTGGGAATTCTTCCGGAGTACCAGGGCCAGGGCCTCGAGTCGATTCTCTTCCTCAAGCTTGCAGAGGCCGCCCGTGACAAGGGCTACGAGATGAGCGAGGCCAGCTGGATCCTCGAAGACAACGACAAAATTAATAAAAGCATCCAAATGCTCGGGGCAGAGGTCTACAAGACCTATAGGATTTATCAGAAGGCCCTCTAGCGTCGAATCCTCCCTGGTTGTGAATTCAGGGGAAGCAACCGAGCTTGATTCTCCTCTTATCCCAAAACTGCTTTATCTAGCACGGGTCGTCGGTAGGTGGCTTACGGCGCTGGAGCAGATCCATAGAGCAGCACAAGGCATAGACCAAAAGACCATGACCTTGCCGTATCTTGAGACGCTGAAGGATATGGGTGCCAGCCCCGCGATAAAATTCACCTTTCCGATGGAGTCTACGAGCCTGCTGGATAACATCAAGCGCGGAGACAATTCCTCCTAGGCACGCAGACGAGTGGCGACGGGCCGCGAGCAGGTGAGCGCGCAGACCACTATCTTTCCCAGAAAGGATTCCGAATCGCAAAGCCCCTGATCGAGCACAGACAAACTCGTCCAGATGGATCCGAGGCCAGCATCCAGCCTGCTACCTGGAGGGACTTACGCGCAACCGTAGCCCTCGAAAAGGTATGCTTTGGCCGCGACTCGTGGCCATGGCCGGAGATCCTGGCGGCATTGACCTTTCCCGGCACAATCCGGCTGAAAGCGGAGCTTGAAGGCCAGATGGTAGGTTTCGCAATTGGAAATCGCAGGGGCCGAAAAGACCTGGGCTGGGTGGCCTCCATAGGGGTGCATCCGGAATACCGGCGCAGAGGATTGGGCCGGCAACTGCTTGCGGCATGTGAGCGGGAGTTGGAGACGCACCGAGTGCGGCTGTCGCTACGTAAAACCAATGAGGCCGCGCTGGAACTGTACCTTCGGGCGGGATATTCGAGAGTGGATCTCTGGCCGAAATACTATCGGGACGGTGAGGATGCGGTCGTAATGGAGAGAATCGTCACAGGTTGAGCCGTATTGCAACTCTGGTAAAATGCGGCCTCCAGGGCGTCGAGTGTCTCGGCGCCCTAGCTTTGCAGAAAGGGAAATCGCGAAAAAATGGAAGTAATGCTGCTAAAGGACGTGTACAAACTGGGTCTGGCGGGGGATGTGAAGCGCGTAGCGGATGGCTATGGCCGCAATTTCCTTATACCCAAGGGCCTGGCGACGCTGGCTACGCCCGGGGCCTTAACTCAATCCGATCGAATTCGGACCGCAGCCGACGAGGGACGCGCCCGCCTCAACCAAGAGCTGGCCGCCGTTTTCGAGCAGCTCAACGGCCTGCAGTTAAACTTCCCCGTCAAGGCGGGAGAAACGGGAAAGCTTTATGGCTCGGTGACCACTCAAATGATCAGCGACGCCATCCTGGAGAGCAAAGGGATTGAGGTCGATCGCAGTCAATTTGACAGCGAACCTATCCGAACGCTCGGTGTTCACTCGATGAGCGCCAGACTAACCGTAGATCTCATTCCTGAGCTCACGGTTGTTGTGCATCGTGAGGAGCTGCCGCCCGAATCTGCGTTTGAACAGGTAGCGGAGGAGGCAGAAGACCTCGGAACGTTCACCGATCTCCAGGCGGAACTTGAGGCGGAGGAAGCTGAGAAACAAGCTGAAGAGGGAGAAGAGCAAACCCTTGAAGGAGAAGCGCAAGCTGAGGGTGAGGAAGAGCAGGGGGATCTCGAAGATCAAGGTGGGGGAGAAGATTCCGTAGTGGAAGAGAGCGAAATCGACGCGATCGCACCGGAGGAGGAAGTAGAAACAGACGAGCCGTCCTAGCTCCTGGGGGTCAGGCAGGAAGCATGGAGGAAATTGCACGGACTCTCAAGGAGGCCAGGCACCGTCTCGGCCTGACCCTGGAAGAAGCCGAACGATCGACACGCATTCGTGCCCACTACCTGGAGGCACTCGAGCAGGGTGAGATCCAATCCATCCCCTCTCAGGTCCAGGCGCGTGGTTTCCTTAAAAACTACTCCGAGTACCTGGGCCTAGATTCCGGGCCCATTCTCCAGCGCTATTCAGAAGTTATACATTCGCAGCGAACGCTTCCCCTGCGGAGATCTCGCCAGGATGAACAGGCTACGCGCCCCTCGGTTCGGGTGCGAAGGCGCAGGATTTCCGCCGATCTAGTGATCGCGGCCGTGATCACACTGACCGTACTGGCGGTTCTCATCTGGGGATTCGGGCTGGTAGCAAGCGCGCTGCGCAGCCAGGCACAGGCAGCCTCTCCGTTCTTGATCCCCACATTTACTCCTACCGCAGAGGGTGAAACTCCGATATCGGAGACAGCGCTACTGCCTCTCGCGCAAACTCCGACACCACCCTCCATTGAGATCCCGTCGGTCCTGACCGATGCCATCGACCTTCGATTGCTGATCGAACGGAGGGCCTGGCTCAGCGTAGAGGTCGATGGCGAAGTCGTCGAAAGGCGGCGTGCTGCGCCGGGAGAGCTGCTCGAGTACCAAGGCGAGGAACTTATCAAAGTAACAACAGGCAACGGGGGCGGAATACGGGTCTTCTTTAGGGGAGAAGATCAGGGGTTACTGGGCGAGCTAAACCAGGTCGTTATTCGTCTCTGGATCCGAGAAGGTGCGATCACACCCACTCCCAGCGCTACGCCTGAGGGCAGCGGCTGAAATCCTGCATAGGTGCAACATAAGGTAGAGGTTCGTCAGCCGTCCCCTTCGTCATCATCGGTTACTTCGCGGAACTCTCCATCCACCACGGACTCCAGCGTATCTATGTGCTCTTGAACAATCTCCGGTGGACAAAGTTCAATGAAGAAGTAGGCTCCGGCCCAGAGTATGGCCATGTCGTCGACCGGTGCAGGAATGTCGAAGGGAAAGATGAGATAGATCACCGCGCCGATCGGGATCAACTTGATCAGTGGGTTGATGCGGCGATCCAGCAGGAGCCGGAAAATCAGCTTCACCCGAAACGAGAGTTTCTCGAAGAAGCCGCCTTCACTTGGGATGATTGGACCATCCGACATAGCGGTGACGATTATACCTTTTGGCTTGAGGGCTGGAATCAACCTCGTGATAAAATCGCTCGACTCTGGCGCGCTCCCATAAACCCCGCTCCGGATAGTTTCAATTGCGGAGGCAGACCTAAGCCAGGGCTGCGCCCCTCCTAGGGGCTCGATGTGAACAGATGATCACGGATACTTTCTCGCGACCGCTGAACGATCTGCGTATTTCGGTTACGGATCGCTGTAATTTCCGCTGCGTCTACTGCATGCCAAAAGAGGTTTTCGGTAGAAATTTCCAGTTCCTTAGCCGCGAAGAACTGCTCACTTATGAAGAGATAGAAACGATAGC
>JAPUGV010000102.1 GCA_027298025.1 Chloroflexota bacterium
CAGCCATGGCCGGGCCTCCAATCGTTTACTCAACAGGGGTCGTGCGGGTGATTCCAAACATCGTATAGAATCGCCACTTGTGTCGGAGAACCAAGCATGAAGCACCTGCCGCTCATACTACCTATCATCTTCGCAGTGACGGTGAGTGCCTGCGGCCCCGCTCCCACCCCGTCACAGACCACAGTGCCGGCTCCCACGACAGTAGCCACCGCCGCCGCCGAGCCGAGAGACACTGCGGTCCCACCACCAACGGTTGAAGCCATTGAGGTCGAATCGGAAACGCTCGATCTCCTGGAATCGGAAGAGGTTCCCTTCGCAGACTCTACCGACCTGGCGCGCAGGCTAAAGGGCGTAACGCAGGAGATCCCTGAGACATTGGACCCGCCTGCCGCGCCGCTTCAGGTGGGCGCGCGGGAGATTTTCAACGCGGGAAATCAAGACACGAACGAGCAATTCGAAGTTTCGGCCACCCTGCAGTACCTGACCGATCACGCCTATTTCTGGATCCAGGATGGGATCTCCTACGATCCGGACGATTTGGAACGATTAGCGAAAACCTTTGAGAACCGGATCTATCCAACCACTCGCGAGTTCTTCGGCAGCGAGTGGACTCCCGGAATTGACGGGGACCCTCACATCTACGTTCTGTATGCGAGCGGCCTAGGATTGGGCATCGCGGGATATTTCTCCTCCGTCGACTCGCTGCATCCGCTCGTGCGAGAGGACTCAAACGGCCACGAAATGTTCTATTTCAACGCCGGCAATCTGGACCTGGGCGAGGATTTCACCTACGAGGTCCTGGCCCACGAGTTCCAGCACATGATCCATTGGAACATCGATCGCAACGAGACCTCCTGGGTCAACGAGGGGCTCTCTGAGCTAGCAGTGCACATCAATCGACTTGGTACGGCCCGCAGGCACCCCCTGTACACAGACAATCCGGATCGTTCGCTCAACGATTGGGATCCAGACGATACCGGCCCCAACTATGGCGCAGCCTCGCTCTTCATGGTTTATTTTCTCGATCGCTATGGAGAAGACCTTATTCGGGATTTGGTGGCGCATCCTGCCAACGGCCTGGAGAGCATCGACCGGGTGTTTGAAGCTGCGGGTACCACAGATCCGCTGACGGGGGAGATTATCGGAGCGGATGATGCGGTCCTGGATTGGGTCATCACCAACTTCCTGGACGACGATGGCGTAGCAGATGGACGCTTCTCGTATGACGCCTTCGCGGACCTGCGCAAGACACGCCAGACGGAAACGCTGAGAGACTGCCCGCCCGAAGAGCAAGAGCGACAGATCAACCCGTACGGCGTGCACTACATCGGTCTGATCTGCGAGGGACAGCGCACGTTGGAATTCGACGGCGCGGAGGAGACCCAGGTGTTGCGGCTGGATCCGTACTCCGGTGAATACAGTTTTTGGTCCAACAAGGGTGACACTTCGAACATGCGCCTAACCCGGGCCTTTGATCTGACGGATGTCAGCGGCTCGGTTAGCCTGAGCTTCCAGACCTGGTACGACATCGAGGGTGACTGGGACTATGTCTTCTTGGTAGCGTCGGAAGACGGAGGCGAGAGCTGGAAGATACTCCGGACTCCGTCGAGTACCGATAGTAATCCCAATGGAAACAGCTTCGGCTGGGGCTACAGCGGTGAGTCTCGTAGGTCGCGGTGGATCGAAGAGACGGTGGACTTATCGGATTATTCCGGCAAAAAGATCCTGCTGCGCTTTGAGTACGTGACGGACGCGGCCGTGAACGGTGAAGGGATGATGATCGACGATATCTCCATTCCGGAGATCGGGTACTTCACGGACCTCGAGGCGGATGATGGCGGCTGGGAGGCCGAGGGCTGGGTGCGCATCCAGAACGTGCTGCCGCAAACCTTCGAGCTGGCCTGGATTTCGCTGGAAGACGAGACCACCGTGGAATATATCCCCCTCGGCGTAAACAACACCGCTCAGATCCCGATCGACATCGGTGAGGAGGGGGCCGGCGTGCTGGTGATTGTTCCCACGACGCGCTTCACGCGTCAGCCCGCCAGCTACACCTTTTCGTTCAGCGAGTAGTCCCTATTTGGAGCGGAGGATTCTGAGGCTAGCTCTCACAAGCCGAGAACCCTCTCGTCAGATGTCTTACTGCTCACCGTACTCCGAGAGCAGGATAAAGTCGACCGCCTCGAGCCCCTTCTCGACTAGCGAACCGATAGGGTGCATCCCGATCACGGTGTGACCCTCTCGCAGGCCCACCGCCAGGGCCATTCCAACCACCCGCCCGGTGTGCAAGCTGACGATCGGCGAGCCGCTCATCCTGCCCGGCTCGAAGGCCTCATCCATCACCGCCCACGCCCCCCTGCGGTCGGATTCGAGAATGGTTCCCCAGCGTTCTCCGTTCTCGGCTCCAAAACCTGGATATAGCACGATTCGCTCGCCCGGCTGAGGGAAACCACGATCGTCGGGCTCCAGAATCACGGCGGGCGAGTTCTGTTCCCGAACAAGGAAGAGCACGTAGTCGTCGGTCAAGTTCATGCTGAGCGTTCGGGGCTTCCCGGGTATCCCGTGCAGCACATCCAGCTCCAGCAAGGAATCATCAGCGCCGAGCAGCACGCTCTGCAATCCACCGGCCAGGTCGAAGCTGTGGGCCGCGGCGGCCGCCACTGCCCCACCTGCCGGCAGCCGAAAGATGAATCCGCTACCCGCAGGTACGGGCTCCGACCCCTCGTAGTTGGCGTAAGCCTCCATCCCCGGCCAGCCCACAGGCATGTTGCCCCTCAAAGCAGTAATGGCAGGAGGAAGGGGCGTTGGGCCGTATGGGACTCCTGGAAGCAACCGCGGCACCGATCGGTAGGCAACAAAAACGAGTGCCGTCAGCGCAACCAGCGCGAGCAGCGCGCCGCGGACTACAAATTTCCAATTCATCTACGAGAAGCCGAGGTGGAGAGCGGAGGGTCGGGCTTGGGCCTCACTCTTCGACCGGGATGACATACAGGCATCCAGCATTTACCGCGCCGTTGCTCTGGTCCAGGTCACCCTGGGTGATGGAGTAGGGCCCGAGCGCGATAACGTAGCGCGCGGTGAAGGGTGCCACAAAATCCACTGTGTCTTTTTTGCTGTTGACAAAGGAATCGAGCAAGAACATCTGCGAGTCGAAGATGAAGGTTTCCCCGTATGGGAAGTCGGTGCGGATCTCGTAGGTCTCGTCTTGCTCCAGATCGACGTAGAACAGCAATCTGCCGCCGGTGGTGATCAGGCGCAGCGGATAGCAGATCTCGTTCACCAGCGCCGGAGGCGCCTGAAAGGTGCGGAAGAGGAACACCAGCGTGCCGGCCGGCTTGCCAACCCCCGGAATGGGATTCTGAATGAGAACGGTGCCGGTGGGGAGATCCAGATCCAGGATATCCCGGTAGACAAAATTCAGCCCGCTGCGAATGATGAGATTTCGAGCGTCGCGGTATTGCATGCCGATGACATCCGGAACCACTACCCATCCCGCAGGTAGGGGGGTTGGTGTGTAGGTTTCGGTGGGCGTGGCCGTGGGCAGCGGGGTTTCAGTTAGCGTGGCCGTAGGTACCGGAGTCGCGGTCTCGGTAGCGGTAGGCTCCGGCGTGGGCGTCTGGGTGGGTACGGAGGTACCTGTCGGAGGAACCTCGGTCGGTTCGATTTCATCCTGGGCAAGGCCCGCACAGGCTGTGAGAGCCAGCGTGGAGAACAAGGCCAGGCACCGCGCATGGGATCCGATCCAGCTCATGACTCAAGTCTGCGTCAGAGCGTGAATTGACGCAAGCGGGGGGTAGCGATGCGAGACGCAGCGCGATGAAACCAGTTGTTTGGGCTAGCTCTCTGCGGGAGCCGCGGTAGCTTCAGCTCCGTTCCCTGTTACGTAGCGCTGCCTCAGATGAACGGGCTCTGCGGCCGGCTTGCGCAGCCGCAGGTTGAGGACTTCCACAAACAGCGAGAAGAACATGGCGAAGTAGATGAAACCTTTCGGAATGTGGAATTCCAGACCTTCCGCTATGAGCGAAACGCCCACCAGCAGCAAGAAACTGAGGGCCAGAATCTTGAGCGTCGGACGCTCATTGACGAACCGGCTGATGGGCCCAGAGGCAACAAGCATGATCAACACCGCGATCACTACCGCCGCCACCATGACCCCGATCTGATCGACCATGCCCACTGCGGTCAACACCGAATCCAGCGAAAACACGATATCCAGAAGCATGATCTGCACAATCACCGCGCCAAAGGAAGGAGCCACTTTTCGACTTATTTCACCATCCTCGCCTTCGAGTTTTTCGTGGATTTCCTTTGTGCTCTTGGCAATGAGAAACAGTCCGCCAAACAACAAAACCAAATCCTTTCCCGAAACCCCATGCGGGCCTTTCATCGCCCAGAA
>JAPUGV010000103.1 GCA_027298025.1 Chloroflexota bacterium
CACCTGGTCGCCGACCTGGCGAACGAAAGCATTGAGGCTGGTCTCGCCAGCCCACACCACGATCGGCAGTCCCGCGAACTCATCATTCACGAGCCTCTTTGCTGCAACGTCCCGATAATAATAGGCTTTCGCCTCCCCGGAGAGCAGCAAACCCAATACAAAATCTGGATTGAAGCCCTGACGGCGGCTGAGCGAAAGACGATCGACATCATTGATCATCGCCTGCGTTTTTGGATGGGCCTCCTTCCAGTTCGACCAGGTCGTAACTTCGGAAGGTAGCAGGAAGAGCTCAACGCCTCGGTATTCGCCTTCAATGGCCCTCCCCCATGGCTGGGACCAGACGGAGCTCGTCTCGTGGTCCCACCAGGTCATGGCGTTCATAAACAACGCGCCGTAGTTCCCGAACGTGTGCGGGACCCCGTCGATTCTCCGGTCGTGCACGAGACCGGTGTAGCAGATCGGTCACCAGGTGACGAGTATGGGTAGCCCACCCAACTCGTCATTCACTATCTCCCGAAAGCGCAGTACGGTGATCGGATAGGCCTTAGCCTCCCCTTCGAGTGAGATGCCGATGATGAGCTCCTCATCCTCTAGCGGCGCGTCTGCCGCAGCCACGAATCGAGGCTCGTAGACGGGGCGGATTCCGTCCAATCCGAGCAGCCGTGGGGGAAGGTACGATTCGAATTCTTCCACCCGCGGATTGATCAACTCAGGATCGAGCCCCGCTCGGTCGGCGGTCTCACTAGGCAATTCAGGCTCCCCAGTCAAGATTGAAGGTTCAGGGCTCGATGCTGTATCCAGAGGATCAGCAACTCTCGAAACCCTTGTTTCTGTGGGGGCTCCGCACGCCGCAAGTACGAAACCTACAAGCAACATCCAAGCCGCCGCACGCATACGGGAATTATAATTGCTCGGCATGCCTCGATCTGTACTGAAAAGTACATCAAGGCAGGGAACCCTTCCGATTCGGAGCGGACTAAATCAAAGAGCCCCGGCTTCGCCGGGGCTCTTGTTCAGAGGAGGAGGAGAGAAGGAAGTTGCCTTCCTACCGCTCAGACGCCTTGATGACTCTCTTCCTTACCCTCGGCTCCGGATAGTACTTAGCCGGAGGTTGCTCGATTGAAGAAACCGATCAGCAGCTCGGCCTGGTTGCGAAGCGTACCGTGAGCAGGGATAAGTCAAGGGAAACTGCAACCATTTCTTTTGCACCATCAATACCCTCAATGACTTGCTACTGCAGACGCTGAATGTGCTGTTGGTTCCTACCCGCATGGCATGGTATTCGGATAGGGCCCATCCGGCCGAACAAAAAAAAGACCCTGCGAAAGCTCGCAGGGCCGATAAAACCAATGCCAGGACCGGCTCAATCTAATGAATTTTCTGCAACACGCTCAGGAGCGCCTCATACTCCTCCAGGCAGTCTCGGCAGAGATCGAGATGCTGGATGACCAAGGCGAACTCGGCACTTACATCCTCCCCCGCGACGATCGCCTCGGTGTATTGATCGAGAACCGCGAAAACCTCGCCGCAGTCGAGCTCACGCTGCTGGGTACGAGCAACCATTTTCACCAGTTGTCGCATTATGTCTACCGATTCACCCATAATGGCCTAATCTCCTGCCACTGGGACGTCCGGTTGGCCCTGATTCTTACCCGGGTTCAAAGACCGCCATAACGTCTTCAGGCGACAGACCCTCCTCTTCCAGTCGGCTCTTCAACCGCAGCCGTGCGTCATGCAGCAGCTTGTATAACGCATTCCGATTCGACCCCATCCTACGCGCCACCTCTTCCATCGGCATCCCATGGATTTGAGTGGCTATCAGCGCTTGGCGTTGCTTCTCAGTGAGCTCCTCCGAGATCACGCGCTGCAAATGCTCGATCATGTCGCTCTGCTCAGCGACAACCTCCGGGCCGGCCTCATGGGTCGCCAGGATTCCCAGCGGGCCCTCGCCAGGAGCCCTTTCGGTGAGCTCGTCGAGCGATACATCCCGCCAGCGCTTTCTGCGCAGCTCGGTGAGCGCGATGCGCACTGCGATCTTGTGCACCCAGGTTGTGAACTTGCTCCGACCTTCGAAGGTCTGCAAGCTGTCCAGTACACGAAGCAGCGTGTCTTGCGCCACCTCCTCGGATAGGGAATCGAACTGGGGGTCCGAGGGAGTCAGCCATTTCGAGAGCGCGTAGGGCAGGCCCCGCATAATGATGGCCCTTAGATCAGAGAGGGCATCCTCCTGCGCCTCGCCTGGCGCACTCAGATCGGCTACCCATTGCTTGTTGGTTCGCTCTGACAAAGTACTCCCTCGGGGGTGAGTATACCTGCTGGAAATATCGGTATCTCGGCCGCTCACTAAAGTCTCTCGAGCGTGATCCCACCACTCGTTCAGGGCCTGATCGCGTCTGGGCGGTAAGTTATCATACCTTCGGGCCGTCTGGGTTTTCGAGCTTATCCGAGAAGGAGGCTGACCTTATGGAGGATCTCTTTGGAATTCTCACCGTTGAACAATGGATGGCGTTCTTGCGCATTGCGGTTGGACTTTGGTGGTTGGAGAGCTTTCGTCATAAGCCGCTGCGCAAGTTCGTAAGCGGTCAAATGGTGAATTGGGTTTCTGATCTCGCTGACAATCACCCCGTTCCTGCATACGGCGCGCTGATTAAGCGCACGGTCGTGCCCGCTGCATCCTGGTTTCCCTATCTGAACTTAGCCGGGGAACTGGCTGTGGGAATCGGCCTGGTATTCGGGATCTTCACTCCGCTCGCGGTCCTGGTCGGCATATTCCTGAATCTCAATTATCTGGCACTTGCAGGGGTGCGACCGACGAAGGACATCAACGTCAATCGCTGCTACCAATGCGAGCAGGGACAGAACCTGATGATGATCGCCTCCGAAATCGTGATCTTTTTCACTGGTGCGTGGGCGGTATGGAGCCTGGATAGTGTCTTGGGTCTGTTCTAAGTAGGGAACCCTCCAGCCTCTCCAAGGCATCATTCCCTATCATTGGATCGGAAGGCCGAGCGCGGCCGTCCGATCCAATTCGAATCATCTTGACTGAAAGCACATTCCCTCCGCTCTCTAATTGGGCATCTACTCGTGACACATTGAGTCATTACGCGGCAGCGATCGGCGTCGTGCCGCGCGCACTTGCGGACCCTCATCCAAAATGGTGGCACATAAGCCTGAAGGTTCAAGAGCAGGGCGCCGCAACGGACCTTATCCCGCTCCCGGGTTCCGACGGCGAAACTTTTCACCTGCTCATGAACCTGAGAAATCACACGGTAGATGTCTCCACAAGCGAAGGAGAGCTCCTCAGCCTCAGCATGACTGAAGGCCTGAGTTCCTCCGAATTCGGCAATCGACTCTTATCTTTGCTCGGCGATCTCGGAATCGAGGCCGAGTACGAACGGGCAAAGTTCGAGAACGAAGAGCCGCGCGCCTACGACCCACAGGCGGCAGGCCTATATCGGATCATTCTGTTGAAAGCGGCCGAGGTCCTGGAGCTCCATCGATCGGGTCTCAACGGTGAAACCGGGCCGGTCCAGCTCTGGCCACACGATTTCGATCTGGCCTTTGAATGGTTTGGAACACTGGCAGTTCCCTCTGTGGATGATGGTGATGCTCGGGAGCAACCCTCGCAGATAAACTTCGGCCTCACGCCCGGAGACCGCAGCCATTCGGAGGCCTACTTCTACTCCAATCCGTGGCCCTTTCAGGACTCGCTGATTGAGAGGGAATTACCCAATGGCGCACGCTGGTTCACAGAAGGCTGGCAGGGCACGCTCTTGCCCTATGCGGAAATCGCCGGCAGCAAATCGGGCGCAGATAAGTTGGCGGCCTATTTCAGAGCGGTTTACGACCTGGCCTCCCCCCTTTTGACTGCTTGATCCATCCCATTCCACGAGCCATCACCCTGATGCCTTCGGCATGATAAGCTAGGCTCTTCGGATTTCCTCCGAATTCCAATGCCGCAAGACAAGAAACCGCTAATCCTCGCGCTGACCGGAGACTACTTCATTATTCCCCGACTTGAGGATGCAGGAGCCTCCTTGGGATTCGAAGTTGAAGTGGTTGAGGCTCCCAGCGCTCTAGGCGCAGAGGGCGATCCAGTCGCGCGCGAGATCCCGCTGACGGAACCTTTGGAGGGTCCGGATGCCGCCTTCGTACGCGGCATCGTGGATCGGCGACCCGCCCTGATACTTGTAGATGTAACAAGCCAGGTGATTCCCTGGGAACGTTGGACACAAATCCTGAAGACTTCAGCTGCCACGCGCCGGATCCCGATTGTCGCCTTCGGGCCCCACGTCGAGACCGAAGTGCTGCAACGTGCCGCGGGGGCCGGTGCAGATAAGGTCGTGAGCCGCGGCAAGCTCCAAGCCTCGCTGTCTGAGCTCATCCAGGAGCATGCGCGTGTTTTGGACTTCGAGGCCCTGATCAAGGCGTGCGACGGCGAGCCTTCGAAGTTGGCCACGGAGGGCCTCGAACTGCTAAATGCCGGGGATTACTACGAAGCGCATGAGCATCTGGAGCACGCATGGATGGAGGCTTCGGAATTCGAGGGCTATCTGTATCGAACCTTGTTGCAGGTGTCGGTCGCTTACCTTCAGGTAGAGCGAGGGAACTACGCCGGCGCGGTCAAGATGATGCTGAGGGTGAGGCAGTGGCTTGAACCTCTCCCGAATCGATGCCGGGGCGTAGACGTGGCGGCGCTCAGGCGAAACGTTGCGGCGTTTTCTGAGGCTCTGGATCGTGCTGGGCCGGAGGGTCTCTCTGAATTGGATCGGGCTTATCTCAAGCCCATACCACTTCTTCGCTGAGGTCTACGAATAGCGAGCGTACTCGGTCTTCAATTCTCCGCGGGCCCGCCACTTGAAGCGGTGGGCAAAGCGGTTCGGCTTTCCTTCAAGGACATCCGCGATGATGGGACCGAGCATGGGGGCAAATTTGAAACCGTGGCCGCTGCCTCCGGTCGCTATCAGCAGCCCCGGGCGATCCGGATCATGATCGATCCAGAAATCGCCATCCCAAGTATCACAGTACATGCAGAGTCGGTTACTTATCATCGGGGCCTCCGCCAGGCCGGGGAGCGCGCTTCGGAAGAAAGCCCGGAATTTGTCTTCGGCGTCGGCATCGACTTCACGCGGCGCACCTGCTGATTGACGTTTCCCCGGACCGTGATTGGCAACCTTCAAGGTTCCGTCGTCTAGCGCCGGAAACCCATACCAGCCGGAATTGCTCATATCGGCCCCCCAGATCACGAAATTTGGAGGTTGATAAGCCGCAACGTCCTCCACCAAAAAGTGAAATACCGGCTGGCCCACGGCCCACATGAATTCCTCCATGAGCGGCAGCAGGCTGGGAGTCCAGGAGCCGGCGGCCACGATCACATACTCGGCTTTCAACTGCTGTCCGTCCGTTGTGCGAACACCCGCCACCCGCGAACCGTCGTCCAGAGTCGAGGCAAAGGCCGAGCCTCCCCGTACGTCCACTCCCAAGGTCTTTCCTTGCGAGATCAACCGCGCCACGACTTCGCCGCTCTCGGCCCAGCCGGCACGCGGATTGATGTAGCCTTCTGGGTATTCTTTTGTATCCCAGGCTGGAAATCGCTCCATGAGCTGATCAGCCGGTAAGTGCTCGGGCTGATGTCCGCGCTTCCGCAGCAGTTCGAGGCTGTCGTACTCGAATCCACCGGGGTTCATCGTCCCTCCGGCAAGCAAAAGCATTCCGGTCTGGTGGAAAAGCGGGGTGCCCCAGCTTTCGTTCCAGGCCTCCCAACCCCGGAAGGCCGCCTCCATGAGCTCCATATAAAACTCGTCCGCTCCATAGTCCATACGTAAGACTTTGCTGATGTCTGTGGACGAGGCCAGGACATGTGGGATAGGTCCCGGATCCAGCAAAACGACCTCATGACCGCGCTTTCGTAGTTCCAGTGCGGCAGCGGCACCAAACACTCCCGCCCCGACGATAATGATCGAGCTATTCGCCATTCTCCCCTAACCCCGCCCTGGTTTTACGACTTCTTTCAGCAATTCCATAAGCACTGTACCGACGCCTTCGTCCGTAAATTTGTCTGCCCGCTGGCGGCCCTTTTCCCTGAGCGGATCCGAAACCCGCTCCTGAACCAATACCGTCAGGCACGCCGCACCTAGCATCCGCGATTCGCCTGGCGGGACGAGATAGGCGGCTGCGCCTAAAACCGACTCGAAATCGGGTGTCTTGAGGCCGACGACCGGCGCACCTGCGGCGAGCGCCCACCGCAGCGCCTGTCCATCGGCTGCAAATGCGGTTCCCAGGTATGCGGCCGCACCCCCATAAAGCTGCGGAAGATTGCTAAAAGACACTTCTGGCTGGGTGCGCACGGAAGCCTCGATAGCCAGCTCGGCGGCCATTGATTCGATCTCCATAGTCAACATAGGCCCCGCGCCCAAAAAAGTTAGCGGGTAAGTATCTCCCAGGGATCCGTCGACCCATGTCCAAGCGGAAAGTATCAAAGGTATGTCCCTACGATCGAACCCATAACACAGGAAATAGGGTTCCGGCCCTTCCGGCGCACCCTCCTTGAAGGCCCGGGCTACGAAAGGCGGGTACCCTGTCCGGCCGGATTGATATCCGAGATCACTTGGGTACAACATTGCGCTGGCGCCCCGGGAACCGGCCTTCCCGGCCGCGAACGCCAATGATTCCGCTAGTCCTCTTGCCTCAGGGCCCCCACCCATAGATGAAATAGTGACTATCGGGCACGGGCTAGCCAATGGAGCTCGGCCCTCGCCGACTAGCAGCAGATCCGCCTGCAATTCGCCTGCTGCACGCGGTAGATCACGCTGCTCAAATCTCAGGCGGCTCCAGGCTCCTTCCCTGCGCGCGAGGGCCAGAGTGCCGATTTCCGTCGGGAATGGTGGAAGCACCCCCTGGGGGTACAGGAGGGTAACCTGGGCGCCGGCGCTATGCAGCGCGGATAGCCACTCAATGAGGTGCAAGCTTGAAGGAGAATTCGGCTGCTCGATCAGCGGGCTGCCGTCTACCGCGACGTGCATACCATGAATCAGATCTTGAAATCACCCGAATCGTAGATTAGCTCTCCGTCCACCGGGAGATTATAGTCCGCTGGAGCTGGCGACCCCAGACTTCAGGAATCAAAAAAGAGCCCCCGGCGGCTCCTCAGCGAAGGTCTTTCGGGGAGGTATTAGTATTCAGTCTGAAGCAGGCACTTCGTGGCGCCCAGATCAAACAGCAGTTCAAGAGCGTAGCGTCCGTCATCGAGCGGGCCGAAGAGGTGCTTGATATTCAAGCTGCGGATCGTGTCGTTCGGTATCGTGGCTCGTGGATCATCCGAGATTTCCGGATTGGTGGCATCGATCAAACTGGCGATCTCACGCTCGTCCAACCAAACACCGCCTCCAAGTCTTACGTGTTGGGGGATGTTGTCTCCTAGCCACGTGAAGCCGATATTCGCGATTCGTGCTTGTGATCCAGTTGAATTCTCAATACTCCAGCTCACCTGGTTTCCCTTTCTCGAGAAACCAATCATGCGCAATCCTTGACATTCAGCATTTTCAACTGGCGTGGGAATCAGTGTGGGCTCCGGCGTTAAAGTGGGAGGCGGTGCGGTCGGCGCGACGGGGGGTGTCTTCGTCAGACTGAACCCTTCCACCGGCACTACGCCGTTCCCATTGTCCCCTTGATCAGCCGCGGAGGGTCGGAAGGCTAAGAATATCAGCAATGCCACGATTGGAACCGCGCTGGCAGGAATAATCCAGGTTGGGAACGGTCTTCGTGGCGGGAGATCGCCTATGGAATCTGCGGATCGTCGGGGGATAACCTCGGTCGGGGCCTCCACCCAGGGGATCGGGTCGCCTCCCAACGCCGCTTGGTAGGCGCGCTTCAGCTCCGCGACGTCTTTAAACCGTTCATCTCTGGATTTGGCCAGCGACTTGAGTATCACCCGCTCCAACGCCGACTTGAGACTCGGGTTCAGCCGGCTAGGTCTCGGTACCGGGTCCTGAATGTGCATCAAAACGAGCGCCATGGGAGACTCGGAATCGAACGGAAGATGCCCGGTTGCGATCAGATAAAGTAAGACGCCGAGCGAGTATTGATCGGAGCGTGCGTCGAGCTTTTTGCCTTGGGCTTGCTCGGGTGATACAAAAGCCGGCGTTCCCATCAACATGGAACCGGTAAGCCTTCCAGAGCCTTCCAGATGCCTGGCCAGGCCGAAATCCATGAGCACCGCTTCCCCCGAATCTTTAATCATGACGTTGGCGGGCTTGATATCGCGGTGGATGATCTTCTTCTTGTGGGCGAAGTGCAGCGCATCACAGATCTGACCCACGTATTCATTGGCCTCTCGTTCCGTCAAACCCTTTCGCACCAGGCGATCGGATAGCGTCTCGCCCTGGATGAAGGGCATGACGATGTACACGTAGCTATCCGTCTCACCATATGCAATTACCGGTGCAATGTTGGGATGCCTGAGGCGTTGTTTAACGATCTCAGCCTCGCGACGGAAACGCTTGACGAAGCGCCGTTCCCCTGTAATGGTAGGGGAGAGCACTTTGATGGCGACGTCTTCTCCATTGCGCGTGTCCTGCGCCTTGTAGACAGTAGCCATCCCGCCCTGGCCAATTTGTTTGTCCAGGCGATAGTGGTCAAGCGTGTGACCGACGAGTCCTGCCATGCCTTATCCCTGCGACTTGAAGCCCATTAAATTTATCACCGATACGGGTGCTTGTAAGGGGGTAAGTAGTTAGGGGTGTTGGGCAAAAAGGTGCTCCGGATTGAATGCTCCACCATTTATCTACGGATGCGCAAGCTTGACGATTCAATTCAATGTACTTTACGATAGGGTGGACCCTTTACGATACTATTCAAGGGTGTCACTCTGGCTGGAGGCTTGCCAGCAATTTTGATTGCTCTACACCCAAAGGAGGTGCTGCAAGACTATTTCGTTTAGCTTTTCCGTGCTACTTTCTGATCTGAGGAGGAGATATTCTAATGACTCGTAAGACTACACTATTGTTCGCCGGGTTGCTTGCGCTCGTGCTTGGAGCGTGTGGAGGCGCGGCGCCCGCAGGCGAACAAATCGAAGTTACGCGTATCGTTGAAGTTGAAGTTGAAGTCGCGGGCGAGACCACAGTCGAGCAGATCCCGGCTCCCGGCCGTGGCGAGATCCTGGCGCGCGTGCAGGCCCGTGGCCGATTGATTTGTGCCGGCCGCACGGACCTGTTAGGTTTTGGTTACCTCGCAGATGACGGCCGCAACATCGGAATGGACATTGATCTATGCCGTGCGATCGCGGGGGCGATCTTCGGAGATGGCGAAGCGATAGAGATCGTGGCCATCAGCGCCGCGGAACGCGGTCCAATCCTGCAGACCGGCGAAGTGGACGTGCTCATCCGCAATGTCACCTGGACCTCAAGCCGAGATGCCCAGTGGGGCAACTTCACGGTCGTAACGTTCTACGACGGCCAGGGCTACA
>JAPUGV010000104.1 GCA_027298025.1 Chloroflexota bacterium
ATGGCGGTGGGGGCAGTCTGGTGCGAACCCGTCTCTGGGCCCGAAATCCCTGATCTGCTGGGAAAGTACAGGCAAATCTCGCGAATCCCGGCTTCCGGCGAAGGCTAGCGTCTCCGATCCGGTCCTTCTCGAGGTTCTAGCCGGCGATTTCCCTGCGTTCGGGAACAGGGAAATTTCTGCCAACGAGCACGGATTCCCGCCAGGGCGCCGCAACGGCAGGGCCGAGAGCTACGATCGTGCCGGCCTCCAGTATTCGGGAATTGCTGGCGTTTTGGGTCGGCCGACTTTTGGCACACGACGGGTTTGCCAAGCGATTCGGGCCTTCTTCCGATCGACTCAAAGCTAATTGTCAGGATCCCCAGACTGACGAAACCCGGCGCGGTAAGTCTCGCGAGCTCTTCTAAACTGCCTGAATGCGCCATTCCATGGCTCTATTGATCCTCCCTCTTCTCTTCGCCCTGGGCGCCGACTCTCCCGCGCCAATCCCTCCCCTCGACGCGCACCTGGCGGAAATCCGCCCCGGCTCTCTGCAAAGAATCGTCAAAGACCGCTACTTCCGCGTCCTAACCTCCAAGAGTTCCTTCGACTACTACCTCGACCGCGGCGAGCCTCGCGGCTACCAAGCCCAAATGGTGAAGGCTCTCGCCAAGCGTCTCAGCGAAAACTTTCCGGGCAAGCTCCCCATCAGTTTTGAACTGCTTCCAGTACCCAGCGATCAACTCATGCCCATGCTCGAAGCGGGCCGCGGCGACCTCATCGCAGCCCGCCTCACCATCACCCCAGAGCGCGAAAAGCGGGTGCTCTTCTCCCAGACCTATCATCCGGTAGAAGAGTGGGTCGTGGGCCGAAAGGGCGCAGCCTTGCCAAAGCGCCCCGAGGATCTCGCGGGCCACCCGGTGGCGGTGCGCGCGGGTTCAAGCCACGCACAAAGCCTCACCAAGCTCAACAGGCGCTTGAATACCGCTGGCAAATCCGAGATCACACTGGTCAAGGTGGACGAAGCACTCGAGACAGAAGACTTGCTCGCGCTCGTCGCTGCCGGTCACTTCGACTGGACAGTCGTCGACTCCATTGTGGCCGACCTGGCCGAAAGCCTCTACCCGGAACTGGCCGTGATTCGACGCTTTACCCTGCGCGATCAAGCCCAACTCGCCTGGGCGCTCACCCCAGGCAGCGAAGCCCTCAAACGCGAAGTAGACGCCACCCTCGTTGCCTTCCGCAAAGGAACCCTGCGCGGAAACATCGCAGTCGACACCTACTTCAAGAACTTCGCCAGCATCCGAGTGCGCCTCGACGCGGCGGGCGGCTCACCCACCCTCTCCGAGTACGACGATCTCTTCCGTCGCTATTCCGAAAAGAGCGGCTTCGACTGGCGCCTCCTCGCCGCCATCGCCTACCAAGAATCCCGCTTCCGTGCCGACGCCCACAACCCCTCGGGCGCAACGGGCCTATTCCAAATAAAACCACAGACCGCTGCGGAGCCTTATATCGGCGTGCTGAATATTGCGGGGGCGGATAATGTCGAGTCCAACGTCAAGGCAGCTTCTCGCTACCTGGCGTGGATTCGCGATCGCTACTTCAAGAAACAGGAAGGGATGCGAGAGAGGGACCGGGTGCGGTTTACCTTGGCGGCTTACAATGCTGGCCCTGCCACGGTGCGGCGCGCAATTAAGAAAGCGGAAGAGATGGGGCTTGATGGTGGGAGGTGGTTTAGAAATGTTGAGATGGGAATGATGGCGCTGAGGAAAGGGGAGCCGGTGAAGTATGTGAGTGAAATCAATCGGCGGTTTGTTGCATATGGGTTGTTGGGGGTTGAGTAGGTCGGCATCCCATTGACATGGCCTATAACTCGGACCTCGAGCCAGAACGCAGCCTAGCTGCGTCTCAGAGCATTCTGGAGTTCGGGCCTTGCAGTTGCAACGCGTTGATATCGCAGGGCATTTTCGTGACCACTGATGCTCCTTGGGCCATCGCATGGCAGCCGCCGATAATCACGAGATGCAGACTTTTCAGCCTCGGCAGAGCTACGACTACCGTATTCGAGAGGCGATCTGCGAGACTGGAGACCGCGATCTCTTCCCCGAGCTGAATATCCCGCGCTCAACCATACGAAGTTGGGTTCGCCGCGGCGTACCTGATGTCGTCACGTGCGATCTCGCCCTTGGTGATCGTTCCGACCTGGTTGTTGAGATTCGGGAATTGAGACATCGAACGGCATTACTCGGCGCGGTGGTTGGTCTGCTGATCGCCATGCTTCGTGTATCGAAGATTTCGATCAACCATGAGAGGCTCCCCAATGGTGATTCCAAGAGAGTCCTGCTGAGAGCGATCGAGCGGGCAGGAAAGGTGATGCCGCTGAATGCGGCACTGCGAATTGCGCGTCTTTCTTCTTCTAGGTACCACAGCTGGTGCCGTGGCGTGGCAGGATGCGATCTCAATGATCAACCCAGCTGTCCTCGGGTCGTACCCACGCGCCTAACTCCCAAAGAAGTCGATAGCATGCGGGAAATGGTCGAGAGCAGCGATCACCGGCATATGTCGCTCCGCGGGTTGGCGCTTCATGCACAGCGAATCGGCAAGGTCATCGCATCGCCCACGACTTGGTACAGGCTCGTCAGAGAGTCGGGTTGGAGAAGACCTCGGAACCGAATTTACCCTGCGAAACCCAAGGTCGGAATCCGAGCGAGTGCTCCGGGCGAGCTCCTCCATCTGGACGTCACGATCATCAAGTTGATCGATGGCACGCGTGCCTATCTGCATGCGGTAATCGACAACTACTCCAGACGAATCTTATCCTGGACACTTGAAGACCGCCTTGGTAGCGGCGCCACGTGCTCTGTCCTGCGGAAGGCGGCGGGTCAGATTCTTGCAGGTTCAAAGGAGCCCACCGTTGTCGTCGACTCGGGTAGCGAAAACGTCAACCGAGAAGTCGACGATCTGCTGGAGGGCGTGGATTTGACCCGTGTTTTAGCCCAAGTGGAGGTGACTTTCTCCAATTCAATGATCGAGGCATTTTGGCGGTCTCTAAAGCACTCATGGATCTACCTGCACACCCTCGACAGTTTCACTGCCCTTCATCGTCTCATCGAGTTCTACGTAACGGCCCATAACGAAGTCATGCCTCACTCGGCGTTCCAGGGTGAGACTCCCGACGAGATGTACTTCGGAACCGGCGGTGCAGTGGCTTTCGAGCTTGGCATCGCACGGCGGACAGCTCGCGATGAGCGGATGAAGGCGAATCGAGCGGCGCGGTGTGGCGTATGTATTGAGGAGGGCGATTCAAGGGCGTTGCAACTGCAACGCCCAAACTCCCGAATGTTCTGAGACGCAGCTGGGCTGCGAGCTAGAGCGGAGCGACATCAGAAATCACTGAAAACGGATTCCCCTTATGCTCATTCCGTATCCCTTATTCAAACGCACGCG
>JAPUGV010000105.1 GCA_027298025.1 Chloroflexota bacterium
ACTTCCTTGGGGGCACCATCCAAGTCATTCCCCACATCACGAACGAAATCAAGAACCGTATCCACGAGGTTCATAAAGTGATGGAGGCCGACGTCGTGATCTGCGAGGTCGGGGGAACGGTCGGTGACATCGAATCGCTGCCCTTTCTGGAGGCTCTCCGGCAGATAAGATCGGACATTGGGCGAGAGAACGCGATGTTCGTGCACGTCACCTGGCTGCCCTATATTGGTGCAACAGGTGAGCTGAAAACCAAGCCTACTCAGCATTCGGTGCGCGAGCTCAGAGGGATCGGCATCTCACCGGATGTGATCATCGCTCGCTCGGATCACCCGGTAGGGGAGAGCCTGCGAGAAAAGATTGCGCTGTTTTGTGACGTTGAGCCGAAGGGCGTGATTCCGCTCACAACGACCCGCAGCCTCTACGAAGTCCCCTTGTTGCTGGAAGGGGAGAGCCTGGGGGACTACATTGTGAATCGCTTGGATCTCAGCCCGACTCAATCGCCGGATTGGTCTGAGTGGGAGGATTTAATAGCTCGGGAACGGGAGCAGCGGCCTAAGATCTGCATTGCCCTCGTGGGCAAGTATGTGGAGCTGCAGGACGCGTACATGAGCGTGCGGGAAGCCGTTCGGCATGCGTCGCTGGAAGGCGGAGTCGAGGCGGAAATCCTTTGGTTGCACGCGGCCGAGCTGGAGAAAGGTAGGGGCTGGGAGGATCTCGAACGGGCGCATGGCATCATTGTTCCCCCCGGTTTCGGTTCGAGGGGGATAGAAGGAAAGATCGCCGCCGCGCGCTACGCGCGCGAAAATCGGATTCCATATCTGGGATTGTGCCTGGGGATGCAGGTAATGGTGATCGAGTTCGGGCGGCATGTGCTTGGAACCGAGGATGCGAATTCGACCGAGTTCGATCGAAGCACCCCGCATCCGGTAATCGATCTACTTCCGGAGCAGCGTGGAATAGGGGATATGGGTGGCACCATGCGATTGGGGCTGTATCCCTGTAACTTTGTCGAGGGGACGCTTGCGGAGGGCGTATACCAAACTGCCTCGGTCAACGAACGTCATCGGCACCGCTATGAGTTCAACAATACCTATCGCGAGATCCTGGCGGAACATGGGATGGTGTATTCCGGACTCTCACCGGATGGCAAGCTGGTAGAAGTTGCCGAGCTGAGCGATCATCCCTTCATGATCGGCAGCCAATTCCATCCTGAGTTTCTCTCCCGGCCGAACCGACCGCACCCGCTCTTTGCAGGGTTTATTCAAGCCGCCACTCAACACCAGCAAACTCCGGAGCAGGCAGTTCCTGCCAGAGCCTCCTCCGTGAACCCGTCCCTTAAATGAAAATCGCCCCCTCTTGAAGGAGGGGGCGATCCTTCCGTGAGAGTTGGTTAGGCCTCTCTGACCAATTCCGGCGATTCCATGATGCGCTGCCGTTCAGCGTTGAGCTTCGCAATTCCGTTGCGGGTCTGATTGATCAGACGGTTGAGTTCGTCCTCCAGCGCGGCGAGGGATTCGACGCTGTATTCATCCGCTTCGGAGCGCATGGCTTCTGAGTCCGCCCGGGCCTGGTCCAAGATCTTCTCCGCCCGTTCTTGTGCGGCTTCAACGACGGAATCCCGTGAAAGCGATTCCTCGCCGCGGCGTTTCGCAAGGTTGAGCGTACGATTGGCCTCTTCCTGTGCTTGCGCCATCACCCGATCGCGCTGCGCTAAGACCTGCTGAGACTTTTTTACCTCATCCGGAATCGAGATGCGCATTTGGTCGATGATCTCGAGCACTCGATCCTCATCAACTACCACACTGTGGGTGAGAGGGATGGGCCGGCTCTCATTAAAGAGCTCTTCTAGTCGGTCCACGAGGTGGAGAATGTCCATTAAAAGGCCTCCAGCAAGGCTTGATAATTCCGAGGAATGCGGAAGATTACACCTAACTGGGAATCTGGTCAAATGGGGGTGGGTGGCCGCTAGTCTCTCAACGAAGTCATGTCAACCGCGTCGTCCCCAACTACCTGAAACTGGCGCACAAGCGCCGCCAACACATGCTGCGGCACCATGCTGCTCACATCCCCGTCCAGGGAAGCGATCTCGCGCACGGTGGATCCGGTCAAGAAACTGTGCTCCTCATGCGTGATGAACGCAATAACCTCAATTTCTGGGGCCAACCGATGGTTCGCCAGGGCCATTCGAAATTCGTGCTCGAAATCCGAAAAGACCCGCAGGCCGCGGACGATGACTTGCGCTTCGACCTCGCGGCAATACTCCACGATCAGGCCGCCAAACATCGATACCCGAATCCCCTCATCATCAGCGAAAGTTTGCTGAACCATCTCCAGACGTTGCTCGGGAGAAAACAATAGACTCTTGAGGGGCCGGTCGTACACTGCCACGATCAGCTCATCGAACAATGGAGCCGCTCTTCTGGCGATGTCGATGTGTCCGTTGTGGATGGGATCAAAGGTCGCCGGGAACACGGCTCGAGTCATCAGCTAATCTCTCCCTTTCCGTTGGTCCAGAAACGATCCACTGCCGTGGCAAGCGCTTGATGTTGCGGCGCCTCCAGCATGGGGTCCTCTTCAAATAGACGCGCGGCCTGGCTGCGCGCCTTCTCGATCATGCGCAGATCGGTTAGGCGCGCCGCGCGCAGCTCGAGGAATCCGGATTGCCGCGTTCCAAAAAAGTCGCCAGGTCCACGCTGCTTCAGGTCCTTATCCGCGAGTTCGAATCCGTCCGAGGTCTCTTCCATTGCCATCAGACGCTCGTTTTCGCTTTCGCGATCGCGGGTCGGGATCAAGAGACAATAGGATTGATGATTGCTTCGCGTGACTCTGCCCCGGAATTGATGAAGCTGTGAAAGTCCGAAGCGGTCGGCGCCTTCAACAAGGATCACGGTGGCGTTGGGAACGTTCACGCCTACTTCGACCACGGAAGTAGATATGAGCACATCGTACTCGCCTTGCCGAAAGGCGTTCATCACGCGTTCTTTCTCCTCCGGCTTTAGTCGCCCATGCAGCAGACCCAATCGATACTCTGGAAAGGCGTTTTGTCGTAGGCGATCGTGCTCGTCAACCGCCGCCTTCGCCTGAACCTTGTCTGAGCCCTCCACCAGGGGAAAAATTATGAACGCCTGATGGCCCGCTTCGAGTTGGCCGCGGATGAAGGTGTGTGCGCGGGGCCGTTCAATGGGGCGGAACACACGAGTTTCGACCGGGAGTCTACCGGGAGGCATCTCATCCACAATCGTCAGGTCGAGATCTCCGTAGATCGTGAGCGCCAGTGAGCGCGGGATGGGAGTGGCGGTCATCACGATCAAATTCGGGTTCACGCCCTTGCTGCGCAGCGCGGCCCGCTGAGCCACCCCAAAGCGGTGCTGTTCATCGATAACGGCCAGTCCGAGCTTCTTGAAGCTCACAGGGTCCTCGAGCAGCGCGTGTGTACCTATCACGAGCTGGGTCTCCCCCCGGGCGAGGCTTTCCCTGATTTCTTTCTTCTCCGCCGCCGGCGTCGATCCCAACAGCAGTCGGATCGACAGCTCAGGCAGAAACTCGAGAAAGGTCTCATAGTGCTGCTCTGCCAGAATGCTGGTGGGAGCCATCACGGCGGATTGCATCCCCGCGCTTGCTGCCATGCCGACGGCGGCCGCAGCAATCACCGTCTTGCCCGAACCGACATCTCCTTCGATCAACCGGTTCATGGCGACCGGGCGTTCGAGATCGGCGCGAACTTCAGCGAGCGCCTTGCCCTGGGCATCCGTCAGCCGATAGGGAAGACCGGCCAGGAAGCTGTCCACCCATTCGTCCTTGACTCGAATAGGCTCGGTTTTGAGCTCTTGCCATCCGCGTTTCTGGCGCATCACGCCGAGTTGCAGGAAGAGCATTTCGTTGAATGCCAGGCGGTGTTGTGCGCGCTTGAGCTGATCCCAGCTGTCTGGAAAGTGGACCTGGTGGAATGCCGTCCCGAACGACATCAGGCCTGCTTCAGTAACAAGTGCGGGAGGCAGCGGATCGGGCACGCGCTCGGCATGACTTTGCACAACCGAATTGATCACCCTGCGCAGCCACTTTGCCGTCACACCCGCCGTGAGCGGATAGACCGGAACGATGCGATTGGTATGGATCTGCTTCCGCTCCAGCGGTTCCCACTCGGGGCCGTTCATGGTGAGCTTGCCTAGGTACTGATCGATTCCACCGGAGAGCACGACTGCCTTGCCCGGCTTGAGGCGGTTGACAATCCAAGTCTGGTTGAACCAGGTCACCCCAATCGATCCCGTTCCATCGCTGACGGTAGCCTCCACCAGCTTGAGTTTGCCACCGCGGACGGGGCGAACCGAGATCTCCTCCACGGTCCCGATGATCGTGACCTCCTCACCGAGCTCCAGCCGGTTGATAGTCTTCAATTGGGAGTAGTCGTCGTACCGTCGGGGGAGGTGCCAAAGCAAATCCTCCAGTGTCTCCAGGCCAAGCTTCTTGAGGGTTTTGGCTGATTTTGGGCCAATGCCCGGCACTGCAGTGAGTAGAGAGTCGAGCGATGCCGGTTCGACGGGCGGAGTTGCGCCTGGGGATTCCGCCGACTTGTCGGCGCTCGAGGCAGGCGCCTTGGCATCAACACGATCTTCAATCCGCTCGGCACCGTTCCCCGCCACGCTTCCTTCAGCCTGAGCGGAGTCTGTGTCAACCAAGCTCGCCTGCTCCTGCGGGACCTCGGGACTTGCCTCCGTTTGGAGGCGTCCCTGCCCCACGGGCTCGGCACCCGCTCCCTCTGACTTGCCAGGGGAGGATGCTAGCTCGGGATACTCAGCGTGCAGCCGATTCCACAAACCCCGTAGTGTCTCTTCTCGGGACTTAGCCGACAGCCGAGGATAGTCACGCAGCCTGGCCACCACGATGTCTGTCAATTTTGATGGTACCCCTGATTCCCGTGCCTCTTCTCCCCAGGGGTCCAACATTCTGTCGAGGCCTCCAACCACCGCCCCGTTGTCGAAGCCACGCTCTGCTTCGAGCGTCAGGTAATTGGCAAGCTTTTGAATGGCGGAATTCAAAGCGTTAGAGTGCCTCCTCCTCACTCTCCAAAACCAGCAGGCCCAAGCCGTTTAGCCCCACATAGGTGGCCAATGCAGGCCCGTAGTTAACGTAGCTGATGGGAGTGTCAGGGTACAGGGCTTCAAGCCGCTCGGCAACCGAGAGCGCTTCCTCGTCTGGCTCAGTAGTGCTGTGAAGGATTCCCAGGTGCTCGATATCGGAGAATTCCATAACAAATTCGATCAACTTTTCCTGGGCACGGATACGACTGCGTACCTTTTCCATCGGGATTAGGCGACCATGTTCGACCGTTAGAAATGGAAAGATATTGAGCATATTGCCAAGGATCGCCTGCGATCGGCTCACCAGGCCGTGCCGCTCTAAGTAAGCCAGATCGTCCAGGAAGAAGACGACGTAGAGCCGGGGGATGATGCCACGCACCACCCGCACGACATTTTCCAGTGAACTGCCGGCTTCTGCCGCCGCCGCGGCGCGGCTGGCAAGCATGCCGAGCCCGGCAGAAAGGCTCGTGGAGTCGATGACTTGTATATCGCAGCGGCCGCGAAAGCTCTCGCTAGCTTTGACTGCATTTTGATAGGTGGCGCTAATCCCTGCGGATGTATGGATGGACACGATTTCATCGGTTTTATCTTGAAGCCCAGAATAGACCGAGGCCAATTGCTCGACGCTCGGAGGATCTGCGTATGCCTTTCCGGCATCGGCCTCGAAGTGGCTTCGAACCTCGCCGAGAAGCAGGTCGGGATGGTCTTCGATGGCGTGATCCTCAAACCGCACTGTCGTAGGGACCAGGGAAATGAGGACGTGATGATTGTTCTCTAGGTCGAGGAAGCGGACGGAGCTATCCGTCACAATGTGAGTGGTCATTCGATGGAAAAGATCAAATCGTAGTGGGGTTGGCCCCCGTGTACGAGCTCGATTTCCTGCTCAGGGTAGCGTTCGCCAATCGTCTGTGAAATTTTTTGTGCCTCCCTTTCCGTCAAGTCTGCGCCCCAATAGAGGGTAATCAGCTCGGAAGTATCGGCTTCGGCCTTTTCCAAAGCTAACAGTGCGGCTTCGGATAGATCCTCGGTCGCGGCGACGAGCTCGTCATCCAAGAGTGCAATGATCTGCCCCTCCGTGCAGGGAATGCCATTGATCGTAGCGCTGCGCGTGGCCCTTGTTAGCTCTGCGGTCTTGATCTCGCCGAGCGCGGAATTCATGGAATCGACGGTCTCTTTGAGACTCCGGTCCGCATCAAGACAAAACATGGCCGCAATTCCCTGCGGCATGGAGCGAGTTGGCACCACCTGAACCTGCTTCCTGCTCAACTTGGCGGCCTGCTCGGCAGCCATGATAACGTTCTTGTTGTTCGGCAGCACGATGATTTGGTCGGTGGGTAGGTCCTCGATGGCGGAAAGAATTTCTTCCGCGCTCGGATTCATAGTCTGCCCACCCTCTATGATGGCGCCTGCGCCCATTTCGGCCAGGACCTTGGCCAGACCGGGACCGGAGGCCACGGCCACAGCTGCAACCTGCCCCGGCATGACCTCCGCCAGTTGGAGCTCAGAACCCGCGCGCTGTTCGATCTGAACTAGCTGATCCATCAGATTCTCGATGTGCACGTTCGTGATCGTGCCCAATTTCTTGCAGTATTCGATGGGTTCGTACTCGGATTGATCGGGGACGTGGATGTGCATCCGCATCAAGTCGTCACCCTCCGCGATCTGGATAGAGGTGCCCATATCGGCCAATCCGGCGGTGAAGGAGCGCAGCTCGATATCGGCATTGGGCCGGAAGTCGACGACCACTTCCCAGTCCTGGCCTTCCTCGATCTCGCCTTCCACCCGCTCCATCAGATGAGGATCGACGTCGATCGTGAACAATGGGACATCCAGATCCAGCCCGGTCGCTGAGCGCAGCATACCTTCCAGGATGAAGAAAAGTCCCTTGCCCCCGGCGTCCACCACACCCGCCTTAGCGAGCACCTCCAGCAAGTTGGGTGTGTTTTCAACTGCCGTATCTGCGGCCCGGACGACCCGCTCCAGGATATCCAGGTTTGAGGTCGCCCCGTTCTCAAGGGCCTGCTCGGCTGCGGCGGCCACCTCCTTCGAAACGGTCAAAATAGTGCCTTCCACGGGCTGCCCGACGCCTCGATAGGCAGTGTCACGGGCCGCCGCCAAACCTGCCGCAAATGCTGCGGCATCCATCTCATCCACGCCATCGAGCGCGCGGGCGAAGCCCCGCCACAGCTGAGAGAGAATCACTCCCGAATTGCCCCGCGCTCCCATCTGAGCGCCGTGCGCCAGTGCCTGTAGCGCCTTTCCGATGGACCGTCCTCCGGCGCCTTCTACTTCCTTCCAGGCGGCCTCCATGGTAAGCAGCATGTTGGTTCCGGTATCGCCGTCCGGTATTGGATAGACATTGAGCGCATTGACCGTCTCTTGGTTGGTCCGCAACCAAGTCATTCCTGCTTCAGTCAACCGCAATAGCCTGTGCGCATCGACGGTCCGATAGCGCTGTGCAAGCCGTTCCCAGGTCCTTGTGCCTTGCTCATTCATTCAATCTGTATCGCTAACCCTCAAATCCTGCACATGAACGTTGACCGCCACGACAGGGAGCCCGACAGACTTCTCAACCTGATACTGCACCGTATTCGCTACGCTGGTTGAAACGGTTGCGATACGCGTGCCGTATTCGATGATGATGTAGAGGTCCACCACAATTTCACCGTCGGCGAACGCGACCTCGACTCCATGGCGAGGGTCGCGCGCGATGGCGTTGGCTAGCCCGTCCATGAGGTTTTTCGAGGCCATGCCGACGATGCCATAGGAGGTCAATGCGGCCTTGGCCGCGACCGAGGCGATAGCATTCGGGGAGATAGAGATCATTCCGTGCTTGTTAATGGTCATTTCTATTCGATTCTCGGACGCCCGGAGCTTCTATGGTAATATTCCGCCCGCACTCGCTAAGAGAAACAGGGGCAAAATGGCACACTGTGAAAGCTGCGGCAAGACAACGGCGTTCGGTCAGAGCCGCAGTTTCTCCATGAAAGCAACCAAGAGAAAGTTTAAACCAAATTTGCAGCGGGTTCGCGTCTTGGTGGAGGGAAGGTTGGTGCGCAGAACGCTCTGCACCAAGTGTATCAAACGCCTTTCAATGCCGTGAGGCGTTGAGTTGAGCGATGAAGAGTCCGGACCCGCGGGCTCTTTTTATTTGCCGACTGATGAGCAAATCTCGTTCTCCAACCCATTCCTCTGCCAGGCTAAGTGTCCGCAGGATCGGCGAGCGGCGCTCCCTGGGTTTCTAGGGTTGCGAGAGAACCTCGGATGGCTTCTATTCCGGCGGCAATTCCCTCCTTGTGTTTGAAGATCGCGCTGGCCGCCACAAAGATCTCGGCCCCAGCTTGCGCCGCGAGCGGGGCGGTGCGGGCATCTATTCCCCCGTCCACCTGAATTAGCGCCTTCGTTCTCCTCTGCAGTTTTAGTTCGCGAAGCTGCTCCACCTCCTGCAGTGGCCCCGGCATGAACGTCTGTTCGGAAAAACCTGGATTGACCGTCATCACGAGCAACAGATCAATACGCTCGAGCGCCTTCTTAACTCGACCGATAGGGGTGCCAGGATTGATCGCCACTCCCGCTCGCAAGCCGAGGTCCCTTATGGCCTGCGTGACCTGCTCGAGGTCGGTCGTCGCCTCTACGTGCACCGTGAGAGAATCGGCCCCGGCCACCGCGAAGTCTTCAAGGTACCGTTGCGGAGTCTCGATCATCAGGTGCACGTCGAGCGGGAGACGAGTGGCCCGACGCACGGCTTTGACAATAACCGGCCCCATTGTGATGTTGGGCACGAAGTGGCCATCCATCACATCGATGTGGATCCAGTCCGCGCCACCCTTCTCGGCGGCTTGAATAGCGTCTTCTAGGTGCAGGAAATCGGCGGATAGGATCGAGGGGGCAAGAGTGAACCCTTTCGCCATTGCGGCAATTTTACCTTTCGCAGAATCGGTTGACAAGCAGATTAATGGATAAAGCGTTTGAGATCAACTCGGTCTGTAGGGGAACTGTAAGGGGGCCCAGAGGATATTTTGCTGATACTGTAATTTGGGGAGTACCTCGGCCCAAGGGTCTTATGCTTCGGGTCTAAAACCTGCAATGATTACAGCGACCTTCAAGGTTTGATTCGTCGATTGATTGAGCACCGCGGTTCACGAGAGGGAATGCAAATTGGGTGTCCTCGATTCTATTAACCAAATCCTAGGTGGGGACGAGCCAAAGGCGGAACCCGCGCCCACGCTGGGGGTCGACCAGCGCGTAAGGCGACTCGAGGCCGAAATAGAGATGCTCCGGCGAGTGCTTCGGGGCACTGCCGCGCTCAATGCGGCCCTCAACTACGAGCGCGTGATGGATATGGCGCTTGATCTGGCCGCCAGCGTACTTACCGACGCGGAGGCGGGGGGATTGGTCAGCGCCTTGCTGCTCTTTGACGGCGATGAGCTTCAGCTCGTCTCCTCTCGCGGCTTCCTGCGAGCCGATCTGAATACCGAAATCCCCGGGCGCGCGGGAGTAGTTGAGAAAGCAATGTCGACTGGCCAGCTCGAAATCACCTCCGATCCCGCCGCCGATCCTGAACTGGGCCGACTGCTGGCGCTCAGAAAATGCAGTGTAGCGGTGTGCATTCCGCTTGTTGTCGGACTGGAAGTCTACGGAATGATGCTCTTTGGTCACCCAAGGGAGGACTATCTCACCGACGACGCCCTGGAGATCCTGGAATCCATTGCTCAGCAGGCGATCGTTGCGCTGCAGAACGCGCGCCTGTACGGCCAGCTGGAACAGGAAAAGCAGCGCATGGCGGAGATCCAGGAGGAGGCGCGTCACAAGCTAGCGCGCGATCTCCATGATGGACCGGCACAGTCTATCGGTGCCATCGCCATGCGCGTCAACTTCGCTCGCCGACTTGTGATTCGGGATGCGAACCGTGCTTCGGATGAGCTTTACAAGATTGAGGAACTGGCGCGGAGAACCTCTAAGGAAATCCGGCAGATGCTCTTCACCTTGCGACCTTTGATCCTGGAATCAGAGGGGCTGAGAGCCGCGCTGAAGGACCTTTCCCGCAAGATCGATGAGATGCACAGTCAAAAGGTCCATGTGGATGTCGACCCTCAAATCGAGAGCGCCATGGAGGTCGGCAAGCAGGGAGTCGTATTCTTTATCGTTGAGGAAGCCGTGAACAACGCCCGCAAGCACGCGCGCGCAGAGCACATATGGGTGCGCTTGAAGCCCGAGGGAGAGATGGCGCTTCTCGAGATTGAGGACAACGGGGTTGGGTTCGATGTGGCAGAAGTTCAGGACAATTACGAGCAGCGCGGAAGTCTGGGTATGGTGAATTTATATGAGCGAGCCGAAATGGTTCACGGCATACTGAGCATCGATTCTGCTCGCGGCCAAGGCACACGTATCTCGGTAAGAATCCCCATGACAGTCGAGGCCGCGGAGCGACTACATCGCATCGGCGGCTAGCCCATCTTTCCCCTGCTCGCACTTGCCTGCCCTAGCACTCCAGGGTAGCGCCCTGGGCTGCCCGCGAGTGTGCCTCCGGCACCGGCGCAGGCAGGCAATCACAAGTGTGGCCTAACCTGGCGGCTACGCTAGGGCCGGCAACTCGCGGCTGAGCTGCTCCATGTTCTCGAATATCCAATCCGGCTGCAAATCAGAACCGGCCGCTTGCTCGGCGGTGGTCACGCCTGTCAGAACCAGAGCGGTCGGCAGCCCGGCGCGCTTGCCTCCCAGGATGTCTGTCTCCAGGCGATCTCCGACAGCTACCGTGTGGCTCAGAGCAGTCCCGATCCGTTGCACCGCCTCCGTAAACAAATGCGGCTCCGGTTTCCCGAAGATCGTGGCTTTTCGGCCGGTCGCCGTTTCAAGCGCAGCCAGGATGGCGCCATTTCCCGGCGCAAGACCGCGCTCGGTAGGAAATGAAACATCCGGGTTGGTTCCCATGAAAAAGGCGCCATCCATCAAGGCGTAGCTTGCTTCTGCGAGCTTCTCCCATGTGAGCGACCAGTCCATCCCAACCACGACTGCTGCCACTCCATCACTCGAATCCTGCACCCCATAGCCCGCATCTTCCAGGGCACGATGAAGCGCCGGACCGCCAACGGCATAGACGTTAGCACCCACCGGGACATGCTGCTTTAGATAGCTGGCTGCCCCCACTGCGCTTGTGAGCACTTCATGAGGTTCGATGGCAACTCCCATACCCTCCATGCGGGCGCGGACCTCTTCAAAGGTTTGGGAGGCATTATTGGTTGCGAGTACGAATGGGATTTGACGTGCTCGAATGCGGGAAAATGCTTCCCTGACGCCGGAGAGCGGCTTCTTCCCCCGCCAGAGGACGCCATCCATGTCGAAAATCAGTCCCTGAAGGTCAGAGAAGAGCTTCATCTAATGAAATGCTCGTTGCCCAGATGCTGCGAAGGTCGCCATTGAGCAAAGCGGTCTGAGCATAAATGAAGCGGGGCGCTGTGCTCAGCGCCCCGTTGTCCTTTCGTATCCGACTGGAATGCCTAGGCGGCATCTCGCAGATCGAGATCCTCGCCTTCCGAAATTTCGTGACCGTCCTCGTCCAAAAGCTTCGGGCCCCGGCTTCCTGCGATCACGAGATCATCGACCACGACACCACGAACCTCGGGGCGCGATGGAATCTCGTACATGACTTCCAGCAATGAATTCTCCAGGATGGATCGCAAGCCGCGCGCACCAGTCTCCCGTTCGAGGGCCATCTCCGCAGCTAGCTGCAAGGCCTCTTCGGTGAAGATCAGCTCAACCTTGTCCATCTTAAGGAGCTGTGTGTATTGTTTGACCAAGGCGTTCTTGGGCTGGGTAAGGATCTTCCTCAGTGAATCTACGTCCAGCGGATCGACGCTAACAGCCACCGGCAATCGTCCGACCAACTCCGGGATCATTCCATAGTGCATCAGATCGTCAGGCTCAATGCGCCGTAGCAGCTCCGAGTCGTCGAATCTTAGGGCCTCCCGCTCTTCGGTAGTGCCGGGGAAACCCACTCGGCCGCGAGTGCCAACACGTTCGGAGATGATGTCCGGCAGGCCGTCGAAGGTGCCGCCACAGATGAACAGCACGTTGGTGGTGTTGATCTGTATGAACTCCTGATGGGGGTGCTTGCGGCCGCCCTGAGGAGGAACGTTCACATCGGCGCCTTCAATAATCTTGAGCAGCGCCTGTTGTACGCCCTCGCCAGAGACATCTCGTGTGATGCTGGGATTATCGCCCGATTTTCGGGCGGTCTTGTCCAGCTCGTCCACGTAGACGATACCGCGCTCCGCCCGCTGTATGTCGAACTCCGCGGCCTGGAGCAACCGAAGCAGAATATTTTCAACGTCCTCACCGACATAGCCGGCCTCCGTCAGGGCCGTGGCATCAGCAATGCAGAATGGAACATCGAGAACGCGCGCAAGCGTCTGCGCAAGCAGTGTCTTGCCGACACCGGTAGGGCCGACGAGCAGGATGTTGGATTTCTCCAGCTCGACGTCCCCGCGTGAGCGGCTGGCAATGCGCTTGTAGTGGTTGTAAACGGCAACTGCGAGTACACGTTTGGCGTGATCCTGGCCTACGACATATTCGTCCAAGCGGGCGCGAAGCTGTTGCGGCGATAGGGAGGGTTTCCCGACTGTCGTTAGCCCCACTGCGTAGGCGCGGCCGGTATCGCCGTGCAGTATGTCCCCGCAGAGGTCTACGCACTCATTGCAAATGTAGACCCCGTCCGGGCCCGAAATCAACCGCTGGACTTCATCCTCGGGGCGGTTGCAGAAGGAGCAGCGCCTCGACCGACCGTCCACTTCACTCATGCCAGGTTACTTCTTTACCTTT
>JAPUGV010000106.1 GCA_027298025.1 Chloroflexota bacterium
GCCCGCTCCAGTTTCGGTTGCGAGTCGTTTCACGCCGGCTTCCTTAGCGGAGAATGCCTGCGCCACTGCCGTGGTGGGCGTGTGGCTTCCGGGCGGACTGCCACCCGCGGATTTGTAGTAGATGTGGGCAGGGGTGTCGAGCGCCTTCTCCAGCCTATGCGCTCGAAAAAGGGGTGTGGGTCGCCACATCGAGTAAATCTCGCGCACCGGATCCGGGATTTCGATTTCCCTCTCTTTGCTGAACTCCTGTTCGTTCAGCGCCTCGCTGAATAGAGGCGGAGGCAGAATGGTTGGCTCCTTCGTCTCAGGGTGCAGGAGCGGCGGAAGATCGAAGCCCAGATCGGCCTGGATGTTGTACCAAGTTTTTGGAATGTCCTTTTCTGTAAGCTGGTATTTGTACTGCTTAGTCATGATTCTCCTCCTTATGGAATCCTTTCGGCGCGGTCCGATGTCTTTCTGTCATTCTGCATGCAACCTCCTCTCGGCTCTCTCGGCAAATAGAAAAGCGCCCGTCTCTGCGTGAAACGCATGGAGACGAGCGCGTGAACGCCCGCGGTGCCACTCCAGTTAGGCCTCAATCGACTACCCCGCCGAGGATGCAATGGGGCGATCGATACCACCCTCACTCATTTCGGGCACGACTTGCTGTGCCCGCAGCCATGATAACGGTGGCCAACCCGGCTCAGGCTACTCTGCCGTTAGGCATTTCACCCTGCGGCTCCGAGGCCCATTCAGTGCCATCGTGCGAACGGGATTTTCACCTGACGCCCGCTCTCTGGGTCGCCGTTTCAGCACCTACTCTTCCTCTTCGACGCCTTGGAAAGATTGAATTGTCGCCAGAGTATAAAGGTGGCCAGAGGGCGGTGTCAAGGTCGACCCTCCCTCGGGCCCGCTGCGCATAGCCAATCACGGCTAAGCCCGAGAGGAAGATACAAGCTAATGAAGGAGCGCAGCCGTCCGCTGGGGGAAGGGGGTCCGAGCCCTTGGCCGAGTGGAGGGTTAGAGCAACAGCCAGAGTGGGGCAAACGGCGCAAGGGGAGGAGGGTCATTGGATAGGGCCGCTAGTAAACTGGAAGGCTTGAGTCTACTTCACGCGCCCAGGCGTTGATGCCCCCGCGCAGGTTCTTTTGTTTACGAAATCCAGCGCCGGCCAAGAGCTCTACCGCTCGCGCGGATCGCGAGCCCGACTTGCAGAAGATCACCATCTCGTCTGCGCTGTCAAGCTCATGCAAGCGCGCCGCGAGCTCACCCAGCGGAAAGAGCTCGGCTCCCTCGATGCGCGAGATCTCAAGTTCGTGGGGTTCACGTACATCGATCAAGCGTACGCGTTCGCCCTGCTCCAAGCGCTTCGAGAGCTCGGTCGGGTTTATCTCCCATTCACCGGAGAGCAGACCTTCCTCCCGGTCATGGCCTGGCACGCCGCAGAAGGCTTCATAGTCGATCAACTCGGTAACCTCTGGGTTTTCGGAGCAGACGCGGCAGTTCGGGTTTTTCTTGAGCCGCAGCTCATCGAAGCTCATTTCCAATGCATCGAAAAGGAGTAGCCTGCCGATCATCGGCTCACCGATATCCAGCAGCAACTTGAGGGTCTCGGTGGCCTGGAGGGCCCCGATGACTCCGGGCAACACTCCGAAGACGCCGCCTTCCGCACACGAGGGCACGAGTCCTGGTGGTGGAGGTTCAGGGAACAGGCATCGATAACATGGGCCGCGCTCGGCCCAGAACACGCTGAGCTGTCCCTCGAAGCGAAAGATTGAGCCGTACACGTTGGGCTTGCCGGAAAGTACCGACAGATCGTTGACCAGGTAGCGGGTAGGAAAGTTATCCGTCCCATCAACGATGACGTCGTAGGGCTCCGCGATCCGGAACGCGTTCTCCGAGGTGAAAGGCTCATCGTAGATATCGACCTGCACCTCGGGATTGATATCGAGCATGCGAGCCTGGGCCGAGTGCACCTTGCGTTCTCCCAAAGTGGAGGTTCCATGGATGATCTGGCGCTGCAGGTTGGTGAAATCGACCTCGTCATAATCCACCAATCCGATCCTGCCGACCCCCGCCGCCGCCAGATACATCGCAACTGGAGATCCCAGGCCGCCGGTGCCGATGATCAAAACGGAAGAGCCTTTGAGCTTCGATTGGCCTTCGAGTCCAACCTCCGGCATCAACAGATGGCGGGAGTAGCGCAGGATCTCTTTGTGGCTGAGTTCAGTCCCGTTGGAAGATATCGGTATGGGTTCCATTCTTGATTCTCAATCTACATAACACTAGGTCAGGGAATCGATTGTACCCGGCTCACCTTGCAGGGGGGGAGTCTCTCCGATCGCTGCGAGCTGATCTACGAGCCTCGGTGCACGCGCCACGCCGTGATTGACACCTCTGGGACGGCCCTTCGCATCGATGATGAAAGTCGTGGGCAGGGAAAGCACACCCCAAGAATCAGTGAAATGCGGGTCCTCAAGTGCCTGCACCTTGATAATCTGAACTCGCTCTCCGTATTGCGAGGCGACCTCTTCGAGCGCGGGATCTTGGACGGTTTGGCAAGGCGCGCATCCGGGATCGGTAAAGTACAAGATCGCCGGCTTGCCCAGCGTGTATCCATCTAGGGTCAAACCCGCGCGGGCCAGCCTGCGCAGGACGAACCACCCATAGAGACGGTATGCGAGGTACCCTACTAAGATGAGGCCGAGCGCCAAGGCCAGCCGCTCAAAGGGCATACCTACTCCGGTCGTGCCGGCCGCACACCGGGGAATACACCGGGTATCGAGGCCTTCACAAAACCCGGAACTCCGATGCGGTTGAACCAGTAGTAGATTGAACACGCCACGCAGAAACCTCCAAAGAGATTGAGTGCCGTCAGGCCGAAGACGATCCCGGACAGCGCCCAGCCAACAACCGGCAGGCCTGCAAGAAAGGCCAGGGTGCCGCCGGCGAGGAAGACAGCTCCAATGCCAAGCGCAAAACGATGCGGCTCAGGATTGTCCGGGACCAGATCGGGCGAGATCCAGCCCGCACGCCGCAGCGCCCGATAAACGAACACATAGTCCGGTCGACCGCGGGCAGTTCCGATCATCATCAGGATGCCGGTAACCGCTACCAGCCAGGGCGCATTTACAACAAACGCTGCGAAAAGTAAACCCAAGCGTACCGCCATGCTAGTTTTCATCGCGCTGTGATCAAGGGCTTTCAAGTTAGTTGTCATGCGAATATACCTCCAGCAATACTAGGCAGGATCATGAGCGTGTCACTGTCGTGGATCGCAGTTTGCACGCCTTCCAACGTACGTACATCTTTATCGTTTACAAATAGGTTCACGTAGGGCCTCAATTCGCCGTCATCGTTGAAAAGGTGCGGGCCAATGGAGGGGAATTTTGCGGTCAACTCCTCTAGGGCTTCCCCGACGGTATTTGCCTCGATTTTAACTTGTCCCTCTCCTTCGGTGTATGGGCGCAGCGGGGTGGGCACTCGTATTTGGGTCATCCCTCACCGTCCTCAATCTCTAATGCTTGTTCGACCATGCGCGTATGGTCTTCCAGCATTCGCCAGGCACGCGATTCAGATGCCGCACCCTGTTCGACGCGGGTGATCAAATAGACATACCAGGGCACTGCCCAGTCCAGGTCGTACTGGGAGGGAGCAGGCGGATGGTCCGGATGGGAGTGAAAGATTCCGATCACCTCCAGTCCGAGCTGCTCGGCAAGTTCCTCTGCCTGAAGGATTTCCTGCGGATCGAGCAAATAGCGCCGGTTCCGTTCGCCGGAATTGAAGTGATTCGGCATCGGCAGCACCCGCCTTGCCTCGCGATGCTCGCCCTCAATCGAACCCAGGATGAGGCCGGCACCCTCCTCGGGATAGAGTTTTTCTCCGTGGCTGCGGATTTCATCCATGACCGGACCGGGGATCAAAAGCTTCATGGCTCGTTCCAGAATGGCTGGTCTAGGTATTTGAGACCGGAGTCGGCAAATATCGTCACGATCAAGCCTGTGTCCATCCGTTCAGCAAGTGCCAAAGCGGCGACCGCCGCGGCCGCGCTGGACGGGCCGACAAGCAGACCCTCCTCGCGTGCAAGGCGCCGAGCCATGGCATATGCATCTTCCGTTTTGACATCGAGTGTTTCGTCCGGGACGAGCGGATCGAAGATCTCTGGCACCTCGCTGGAAGTAAGATTTTTCAATCCCTCCAACCCGTGCAGTGGACCCTCCGGCTGGAACGCGATGATCTGGACCCCTGGAGCGGCCTCCCTCAAATATCGGCCGGTTCCAACAACCGTGCCTGTCGTTCCAAGCCCCGCCACGAAGTGGGTTATGCGGCCCTCCGTGTCTCTAAGGATTTCCGGGCCAGTCGTTTCGAAATGCGCGCGCCAGTTGGTCGGATTGGAATACTGATCCGCGTAGTAGTACCGGTCCGGGTGCTGGGCGGCAATTGCAGCCGCAACATGACGCGCTCCATCCGATCCTTCAAGCGGATCCGTCAGAGTGAGCTGCGTTCCGAGCGCATGCAGGATCCCCTTCCGCGCATTGTTGGCGTTAGCAGGCAGGGTCAGATGTACGGGCACCCCAATTGCGGCCGCGAGCGTGGCATAAGCGATTCCCATGTTTCCTGAAGTCGAGTCAAGCAGGCTTCGCCCATTGCCGAGTTCACCGGATTGAAGGGCCTCGCGCAGGATGGCGGCTGCCGGACGGTCCTTGACCGAGCCACTCGGGTTATGCCACTCGGCCTTGGCATAGATCTCGACCGCCCCAGAGTGCAGGTGCTGCAGGGGAATAATGGGAGTGTTCCCCACAGTCCCCAGAAGCCCTTCCCGCTCGATGACATGTTGTGCTGAACTGCTCATTTCACGCAATAGCTCCGCAAAAGCAAACGGCTCGCTCCCCGTCTGGGCGATGGATGCTAGATCTCATCGCGGGGGCGAGCCGGCAAGTCTCCGCTGGAGGCAGCTTTCTAAGTAGCTGGCTCCTATTTGACCTCAGGCGGGACGCCTACTGCCCCCGCCTCCTACAAATGCAATGTTTCATCATGAATTTTTCAGAACAATATGACAAATATTATATCCCTATGATCTGAGTTGTCAACGCCTGATTGGGAAATCTCAATTACAGACTCCAGCAGGTCGCTTTTGGCCGCAGCAATTTCGCGCTCAAATTCGGATGGGACCCTGGTCCTACAAGGCGGCCCCTGTCCCCTTGCTATAATGACTCCGTCGGGATAGCATCCTGCCTGCCATGTCGAAGCGCACGGCCGGTAGCTCCGCAAGAGGATCCTCGAGTGAGATTCCACGGCACGTGGCCGTCACTTTGGGGGTCGCAGCGCTTGTCGCCACCGTGCTCACGGCTTGGAATCCTGCCAGTCTCGATCCAGGTGAGCTGGTAGGTCAATTGATGGCGGCTCTGGAAGGCTCTTCTGAAAAGCAGCCTGCAGAGGCGGAGGTTCCCGAACTGACCGGTGCGTTGCCCATTGGGGTTGTCGCCGGTCACGCGGGACTCCATCCTGACAGTGGTTTAGATGATCCCGGCGCCACCTGTCCCGACGGTCTCACGGAGGCGGGGATTAATGCAGAAATTGCCCGCATGGTTGTGACGGGACTGGAAGGCGCAGGGTACGAGACCCTGCTTCTGGAGGAGTTCGACGCCCGCCTAGACGGGTTCCGGGGTTCGGCGCTGGTTTCAATACATGCCGACTCGTGTGCGGCGATCAACGAGCAGGCCACCGGATATAAGGTCTCCGCAGCCGTAGAGACGGCTGTTCCCGACCGATCGCAACGCCTGGTGGCATGTATGGCAGACCGGTATGGGAGGGTGACAGACCTACGCTACCACCCAAATAGTGTCACGCTGGATATGACCGAGTATCACACTTTTTATGAGATCAACAGCCTGACCCCAGCGGCCATCGTTGAAGCCGGCTTTCTCTTCTTGGATAGGGATTTCCTGACCGAGGAGCCAGAAAAGGCGGCCCGGGGGATCGTGGAGGGGTTGTTGTGTTTCGTGAACAACGAGCCCGCCACGCTGCCGCTCAGCGACCTGCCTTAAGCGCTTGCAGGCGCGCCCCGTGTTGTTGAGCGGGGTTAAAGTGGACCCTGAGAACATGCCTTGACTTCTTTTCCCCCTAGCACTCCCTCCAGCGAAGCCACCGAAGCATTGCGCCTGGCGCATGAGGCGCTAGCGCGCGGCGACAAAACCGAGGCGCGTCGTCAAGCACGCTTGGCTGCCAAGCTCCTCCCTAATAAGGAAGAGCCCTGGCTGTATCTGGCGGCCACGGCGGAACCGAAGGCAGGGCTCGCATACCTGGCACGCGCGCTGGAGATCAATCCGCGCAGCCGGCCGGCTAAGAAAGCCATCCGATGGATGATTCGGCGCTTGCCGTCCAGCGAGCGGAAACAGGCCCTCAGGGCCGCGAATCTCCCGAATATCCAGTTGTTGCCGCTCGAAGTACTGAGCCCTCGCCGATTGTTTTCGCTCCGCATCGCACTTCCGGGTCTGGTGCTTGCAGCTGCCATCGGAGCGTGGCTCGGAGGCCAGCCGGCAGATGCACTCGAACCTCAAACCGCTTCGGGGCCCTTGGCGAAGGCCACACTCACCAGCACCCCAACACCAACATCGACTCCCACGAACACGCCAACGCCGACCCCGACGCCGACGCATACCTTTACACCCTCCCCGACGTCGATCCCAACCAA
>JAPUGV010000107.1 GCA_027298025.1 Chloroflexota bacterium
TGGTAGGTGACGCGCAGGTCTGAAGTCTGCTCGTACCGCGCGCGAATGTGCACTTCATCCTGTCCCAGACTCATGTCAAACTCGCGGAAGGTCTCCCAGGGGACGAACTGACCCTCCTCTAGAGAGGCCCCCTCAGCTTGCTTCGCCCATGTGAGGGTGGAGGTGTACAGCTCTGGAGAGGTTCGGAACGGCCGGCTAGTCACCATCCCAACATCGGGAAAGGTTTCTAAGATTCTGAGCGCTTCGTCGAGCCAGCCAGGGTGGAAGTAGACGTCGCTGTCGGCGTAGGCGAGCACGTCCCCTGGGGCAAATTGAAAAATGAAATTCCAGGCCCCTCCCTTCCCGAGGTTCTTCTCCGAAAGGACCAGGAACTGAATGTGCCCATCCTGCTGAGCCTCACACAGGAAGTCCACGGCTTCCGTGCAGCTTCCGTTGTCGAACACCAGCAGATCATAGGGAAGATCAGTGTTGCGCCAGAGGCTGCCCAGACACTCCTTCAGCACCTCTAGGGTGTGCGCGTAAAAGCCGCTAAGAAAAGGAATGTGAGCCAGGACTGCTACGGTAATCTTCTCCGGCTTGCCTATCTGCTGTACGAATTTGGCCGGGTTCTGACCTTCACGCATGGTCGGCTCCCCACGATGGCCGTGCGACGTCGCTGCTGAAGCCGGCTACCGCATGCACCGTTGACCTCAAGCTCGAAGATCCGTCACACGAGGCGGCCACAAATCTTGCGCAGAGCCTGCCACCTGAGCTCATCTCACCCCGATCCAACCTCATAGGTTGCGCAACCTGCGCACGAGCGTCATCACCCGCGGGGAAGTTTCATAGATCGCTCTTCCCAGCCTCCTTCGCGCTCCGACACCGAAGCTATTAGATCGAATAGGAGGCGGTATCTCCATATCCTGATTTGGGCGAGCCAATGCGGTTAGGTAAAGGGGAATTCGCCGGTGACGCGGTCTTCCATGCTTTCGCAGCCACTCGACCCGATAGCCGGATTGCCGAAGGATGTCGGTCAGGGTCCCCTCGTGAAAGCTGGTCAAATGCGGCAACTCGAAGGATCGGTGGAAGAAGAGATTGGGGACCTCCACCAGAAGCACGCCATCCTCATCCAACCACCGGTTACGCAAATCACGCAAAAAGTTGATAGGTTCCGGTAGATGCTCGAGCACATGTGCCATGCTGACGAGGGCGAAGGGTTCTCGCCGATTCTCTGAAAGGGTCTCCAAATTGGGCTCAACATTCAGGCCTTCCCGAATGCAGAAGTCCCTGTAGAGTCTAGAGAGTTCCACTCCCCAAGATTTCGACCCAAACGCCTCTGTCACCGCTTGCATCAACCTGCCTGTAGAGCAGCCGATGTCGAGATGATCGTCGGGGGAGAGCCCACTCATCCTCAAGAGCTGCACCAGGTTCTCAGCGCGGGCGGTTTGTATGCGCAGCTCCTCCCTACTTACCACCTCGGCGCCCTGGTGCATGGAAGCATAGCTATCGCGGTAATACGCCTCGAGCGACTGAGCGGTGAGACGTGGTGACTGGAATACGAGTCCGCATTCCTTGCAGATCTGATTGGTCACCAAGGCTCCTCGGAAATGGCTAAGGTCGAAGGTCTCTAAGCGAGTTGAATTGCACAACAGGCACCTTTCTACCTCTTCCATCGCATAATCCGAGCTAGGTTGCACTGTCGGTCCAGGGATAACGCTCAAGACTCTCTAGGCCCAGCAATTTCCTCCAGGTCATTGGGTGAACGAGCTTTAGCACCACGAAACGCAGGGAATGCAAGGGAAACTTAAGAGTAAAGCGGGCCGACTCCAGGAAACAGGGGCGCAGGCCGCGCGTGCTGAGCCGGAACGCCTGCCACCGGTAAGACCGAAGTCGGGCGTTTCCCGGGATGCCCTTAGCACCATCTCGCATTCTCATCAAGTAGTAGTGAAGTGCACCCAGCAGGTAGTACAGCTTCAGGAATCTCCGGTGTTCGTCGATGAAATCTGAGGAGCGCTTGCGACGATAGCCCGCAAGGACTCGGGCGAAGGATTCGGGCCGAAGTAGCAGGCTGGGCTTTATAAGCCCGACACCTTCGAAGCTGGGCTGCAAATGTTTCTCGTCCAGAAGAACAAACTCATCCCCAACCTGGCCGAAGTTATGGGGCATTGCATCCCAGTAGCCCAAGCTGACCCGGGGACGTTCAGGTCTCAGACGCCGGTACTCCAGCCACAGGGATTCCTCCCCCCATGCTGAGACAAACCCAGCTTGCCTCAGGTCTTTCAGCCAGGTAGCCACCTCGATATCCAATTGCTCGGCTTCGGTCGCCGGGTAGCGGAAGCTGGCCAGGTCCGAGAGGGTCCTACCGATGCTGTCGTAGAACTCCAGCGCTCGGTCTCCGGACACCTCCTGCACCTCCAGGTGATCGAAAACCAAAAAGCGATCGAAGCGCCCAAGTAACTCTGGCGTCTTCACTTTCCCGCTTATTCGCCGAAGGATTTGCTCCTGACGCATTGCCCATGACTCGGTGGGATAGGCCCTGACCTTCAACCTGTGGCCACTTGGAGTATCAACGATGGCCACCTGGGGAAGTGCCCGTTCGCCGTCGGCTGAGTGCAGGGAAGCAGGTAGTGAACCTACAAGAGCCCGCAATTCGATGTTCGCATCCTTAGGCATGAAGGTCCTGGACGCCGGCTACCGGCCTTTGGGCACGTAGCCGTCCCCCTGCTTGCTAAGCATGCGCCTGAAAGTAAAGCCGGAAGATCCGGTCGTACAAAGCAAGCAGCGCCCGCCGGATCGGGCGCCATGTGAGGATTCCTCTACCTGCTCCGGATGGAAACTTCCGCCGCGCAAGAGGTGTTGCCGTCTTGACCGGTATGTCGAGATCCAGCTCTTCGAACAGCTTCTCGTCGAGCCGGTTTCCGAGGTGCAATGCCACACGGTCGGCAACCGCCAGCCTGAGCAAGTTGCTTCCATCTATGGCACGATCAAATTCCGCCACATCAGCACCCATCGGCCGTTGGTGTGGGAAAGGCAAATAGCTCTGGACGACGTCCTTGCGCACGACGAATTGGTAATGTTGAGCAGTGATATACGCCTTCACGCCATTACTTGTTAGGAGGTAGTCGTCCCGTGCAAGATTCTCGTCCAGCTCGTCCAGCTTATCCAGTGATCGGGCGTGCTGACGGATCCACGATTCGGAAATGAACTTTCCTACTTCCACCTCCACTCCCGGCAACTCCCGGGCGCGCCGGATCGAATTCTCCGAGAACGTCATCCTCCTCCTGCGAGGAGTTCCAGCAACCGTCCCCACTTCTGGGAAGGCTTCAAAGACCTTCAAATGCCTGGATAGCCAGCCTGGAAAGAAATAGACATCGCTGTCAGCATATGCGATGTACTCTCCCGGCGCTGCCGCAAAGATTAGATTCCACGCACCCACCTTGCCGAGATTCTTCTCCGAAAGCACTAGGTACTGGATGTCCCCGGCCTCGCGTCGCGCTACCAGAGAGTCCCGAACTTCCTGACAGCTGCCGTTGTCGAACACCAGCAAGTCGTAAGGCAGGTCGGTGTTGGATATGAGACTATCCAAACAGAGTTGCAGAACTTCGAGGCTCTGTCGGTAGTAGCCGCTCTGAAAGGGGATGAAGCACAAGACAGCCACTGTCACTTTGCTTGGCACCGCGACCCGGGTGACCCACTTAGCCGGATTCTGCCCTATGCGAGGCATGGGTGTCCCTCAGATCTGGCTGCCACTGACGACGCCAGAGTTCGTGCCGACGGGAAGTCTGCCTAGAAAGCCTCGCTCCTCCAAGAAGGAGATGATTCGCCTGGCATTTTCTTCTGCGGTGACATCCACCGTATTCAGAGTAATTTCGGGGTTGCTGGGCGCCTCATAGGGATCGTCGACACCGGTAAAGCCGGTGATCTTCCCCTGTCGAGCCCGAGCGTACATACCTTTCTCATCGCGCTGCTCGCAGACCTCGATTGGGGTATCGACGAACACCTCGATAAAACGATCCGCCCCTACCATTTCGCGCACCTGATTGCGGGTCGTCCGATAGGGACTGACCGCGGCGCAAATGGTTGCTCCATGATGGCGAACGATCTCGCTGGCCACGAACCCGATTCGCAGAACGTTGGCGTCCCGATCCTGGCGACTGAATCCCAGACCCTTGGACAGGTGCGTACGCACGACGTCGCCGTCCAGCAGTGTGACTTGCCTGCCATGCTCCAGTAACATTGTGGTGAGCAATTCAGCCGTAGTGGATTTTCCGGAAGCGCTCAACCCCGTAAACCACACACAGATCCCCTGCTTGTGCCGAGGTGGATAGTGGTCGGTGATGATCTGCGCGGTCTCCTTGCGCGTAAACCACGTCGGAAGCGGCAATCCCTTGAGCTGATACTCTTCCCTGAGCTGGGTGCCTGATATGGGGCGGAAACTCTCTTTGGGAGAGAGTTCGCTTCTCTCCTTGTAGCTGTCTTCCTCCGGTAGGTAGACGAGTTCTCTATAGGCGATTGGTTTGACGCCGATCTCATCGGCATATCGTTCCAACATCGTCTGTGCATCATATGCGCCGTAGAAAGGGTTGCCAGCGCTATCTTCGCCAGGACCCGCGTGATCTCGTCCTACGATAAAATGCGAGGCCCCATAGTTGCGGCGTATGATTGCGTGCCATAGTGCCTCCCGAGGACCAGCCATCCGCATCGCCAGCGGCGTCAGGCTGAGCAGCGTGCGTTGCGGGTCGAAGTACTTCTCCACTACCGTGAGATAAATGCGAACGCGCGTATAGTGGTCGATGTCGCCTGGCTTCGTCAACCCTACTGCGGGATGGATCAACAGGCTCCCGCCAACCTCTGCGGCGGCTCGCTTGGTTAGCTCCTCATGGCCCCGATGAAGTGGGTTGCGGGTCTGAAATGCAACGACGTTGGAATGACCGAGTCCCTGCAGACGTTCGCGTACCTGGGCCGGAGTCAAACGCAATGCGACGAAATCGTAGTATCGGGGCAGATTGATCACTTTGATCGGGCCACTAATGCACACCTCGCCCCAAGTCCCCATCTCCGCCACCAGCGGGTGACGCGGTTCCTCCGTCCCCAGGGCGAGCCGCGCCTCCTCCCCACGATCCCATGTAAACGTCTCTGCGATAGTCATGACCGCCAGCAGATTGTTTCGAGAATCACGCAGAGCTAATTGGTCGCCCTCTCGTCCTAGCCAGCTCCTATCGGCCGTCAAGGTGATCGGTATTGGGAACAGCACCTGTGAGCTCAGACGCATTTCGTGCAGGACATTGTGATAATCCTCCTCGCCCATGAATCGCTCGAGTGGCGAGAAGGCTCCCGTTGCCAGCAGCTCTAAGTCGCACAAGGAGCGGGCGGAAAGCTGAAGCGAAGGCAGACCAGCCGCTACCGCACTCAGCTCCTCCTGTTCGAGGCCGTGGATGGTCAGGTCCACCAGAGTGCCACCGAATGGCTGGATTAGCTCGAGGCTTTTGACACTCTTCGTCCGATTAGGCATCTATCGCGTGTCGCCAGCTTGG
>JAPUGV010000108.1 GCA_027298025.1 Chloroflexota bacterium
TACGAGACGTTCGCCAAAGACTTCGCTCAGGTGTTTGGAGGCGTCGCTCAAGTCTAAGTCAACGTCCTCTAACATAGGTCTCCGAAGCCGGTCGAAGAACATCTAGGAACAAGGCACGACTAACACTGGCACCTCGCACGAGCGAATGACTCGATCGGTGACACTCACCAGCAATAATCGCCTTAATCCCCCGTGTCCATGAGTGGCCATCACCACCAGGCTGATACTATGTTTCTTTGCATATTCGATTATATTTTGGGCCGGGTCACCTGCCTTCACCGTGAATTCGGTTTCGAACTTAATACCTGCGTCCCTAAGTTGAGAACTTATCTGTTCGAGGTAATTTCTTCCTCGATGAAGCTGGCCTTCGGTCAATCGGCGAGCCATATCTATTTCCAGTTCAGCGGCTTGGACGGATTCAATACCTCGGCCAGCCCCCAACTCGTGCTCCCGCGATACCATGTGGATCAGATGAACGGTCGCATCGGACGATTGGGCGAGATTCTGCGCCATGGGAAGCGCTCGTTCAGAGAGTTCAGACCCGTCTAAGGGAACCAGGATGTCGTTAAACATATTCTCTCCTAGTGGCCTCTTGATTTTGCATTTTCCGTAATCGGCGTGATGACAATGAGGAACCAGTTTTAACGCCCGGTGACGGCTGGACCAAAAACCCGCTGGCGGCATGTGATGCGGTTGCCTTGAAGGTCCGGCGCCCAATTATCCACCACCAACCGACCTCAGCGTGGTCGTCATCACCGATTCCTAGCAGGATCAGGTCACAATACGGTGCTGGCGACTAAACATCTCTCGGACAACGGCCTCGGCGAGCCGGGCCGCGTTCCCGGTTCTGGAGTAGAAAGCTATTAACCTATTCATTTTCCCCTGCTATGACTCCCCACTGGACCTATAGACCTATGCTTACTGAAGCTGCTTGGACTCGGAAGACCGGTCTCCGAAAGTAGGATTCCTACACTAGACTGAAACCAACGGCGTGCACTTCGCACGCGTTGGGATGCTCCGAGACATCAGCGTAAGCGGCGGTTGCGGCGAGCGCACCTTGGGCAGCGGCGGTTAGGGTCTGCTTAAGCTCGCCCCCGGCGTCGGTGACGTCGCCCGCGGCAAACACTCCATGCACATTAGTCCGCATCTGCTTGTCCACGATGATCTCGTCCCCGTCGTTGAGCTGGACGCCTAACTGATGGGCTAGTTCTGTGCGTGGGTCGGCTCCGATCTCAAGGAAGAGACCGTGCACTGCAAGCTCGGCAGACCCTTTCACCTCTTGGTCCAGCACGATCCCTGATAACCCCTCATTACCCTTTAGCTCGATGACTCTGGTGTTAAACAGGCGCTCGACGTTGGGGCGTGCATCGAGCAGCCTTAGGTTGGCCGCTTCTGGCCGAGTGAAGGCTGCCCCACGATAAACGATGTAGACCCGCTCGGCGTACTTACTGAGCAACACGGCCCCCTTTACTGCCGCGTCGCCACCGCCCACCACAACCACAACGTTACCCCGGTGGAGCGGAGCATCGCAAGTCGAGCAAAAGGACACACCCCTACCGGTCCACTCGTCTTCGTGCTCCAGACCGAGCTTCCGTCGCTCGCGACCCACCGCCAGAATGACCGTCGTCGCTTGGTAAGTGTCACCGAGTCCGGTCTTTGCTTCAAAGCAATGCCCGGTTCGGTCAATCGACCCCACCTTATCGTCTACTATGGGGACCTCATATTTCTCCGCCTGCTCCCGGAACTTCACCATCAGGTCATACCCATCTATCTCGGGGTATCCTGGGTAATTCTCGATCAAGCCACCGGTAGCGGTCTCTCCGCCAAAGGTTTCGCCTATGATGATGGTTCTCATTTGATAGCGTGCCGCGTACAAAGCGGCCGCAAAGGCTGCCGCACCCTGCCCGACAATCAGCGCGTCGTACTCCTGCGTCGAACTACTCATTCAACAACTCCCTGCCTCCAAAATTTTGGCCCCAGTTATGAGAGTCGCAGCCTCTTCTGCTACTCGCTGGGCTGTAAGGCCAAACTTGTCGTACAGCACCCCGGCAGGAGCCGAGGCCCCGAAATGGGGGATGCCGATGGCCAAGCCGTCAAGTCCCACATACCGTTCCCATCCCATGGTCGTAGCCGCTTCTATCGCAACGCGTGCCCTGACATTGGCTGGCAAAACGCTGTTTCGATAGTCGGTAGGTTGTGCGTCGAATAGCTCCCAGCTGGGGAGGGAGACAACCCGGGTGGGGATATCTTTCTCCTCAAGTAGCTTTCCCGCCTCCAGAGCGATGTGTACTTCGGACCCGGTGGCAATGAGAATAATCTCCGGCTCCGCCATTGCCTCTTTGAGGACGTAGCCACCCTGAGCCACGCCGGCGGCGGAAGGGAAGGCACCCCGCTTGAGCATTGGCAGGTTCTGGCGGCTGAGTACCAGGGCCGTAGGGCCTTCACGCCGCTTGAGGGCCACCTTCCAGGCTTCTACCGTCTCGGCAGCATCGGCAGGACGAAGCACCACCATGTTGGGGATAGACCGCAGGCCCGAGAGCTGCTCGATAGGCTGGTGCGTTGGTCCGTCTTCCCCCAGGCCGATGGAATCATGGGTGAATATGTACACTACCCGAAGGTCCATCAACGCGGCGAGGCGGAGAGGAGGACGCATGTAATCGGAGAAAATTAGGAAAGTGGCAGTGTAGGGAATGATGCCGCCGTGGAGCGCCATTCCGT
>JAPUGV010000109.1 GCA_027298025.1 Chloroflexota bacterium
GGAACTGCTGGGTGGACACATCTTGGGACCTCGAGCCGACGATCTCATCCACGAGGTTGTGTCCGCCATGTACAAGAACGGCAGCGCCGAGACGATAGCGAAATCGATCCACATCCATCCGACGCTGAGCGAAGTCGTGAAGCGCGCAGCCAAGGCCCTGCGATGAACACTGGGCCAATTTCCATGTTCGCAATCGAGTTAAGTGTCGCTTGAGCCCATCGATATACGACCTTAAAAGGCGGTAGGCGAACCAGAGCGTGACCAATCCGAATATCGCAGCGGCGATTGTGCGCATCAGCCGATTGAATGATCGCAACGACTTCTTCTGTAGGATAGCTTGGGGAAGAGACTATCCAATTTGGGAGGATGGGTCTTTATACTTCGTATGGCCAGCATCTTGACATTCCATCAGATGAAAGAGTTAGAATCGTTGCCTCAAAAGATTATGAAAGGCGGATATCAGAATGGACGAAGCGAAGCATGTTGAACTGAAGGTTGTCGGAGAACGCACGATTCACTGCAGCGGCTGCGAAAGCACGGTCAAGTTCACCCTATCGCAAAATCCAGGGCTTAAAGAGATCGAAGCGGACCATCAGACTCAAGTGATCCAGTTCGAGTTCGATCCCGAGATCACGGACCTCGAAACGGTGAAGGCGGACCTGGAGTGGATCGGCTACGAGGTGGAGGTCGCCTGAACGCTCAATCACAATCCAAAACCGGTTGGCGGCCACTTGTAGCCTGGCTGGGGCTCCTGGCGCTGCTAATTGGCGCGGGCTACTTCGTCTTTAGAGGCTTCGCTGGCGGGCAACTCCCCGCCTCGACCCAGCTTTACCTCCTGGCGGTCGTCGCAGGAGTGGCCAGCTTTTTCTCTCCCTGTGCGTTCCCGCTGCTGCCCAGCTACATTTCCTTCTACTACGCCGCTGATCAGCGCACGCACGACGGTTCCGCCGGCCGGCTCCGGCTCGGGCTGGCAGGGGCGCTGGGCGTCGTAACCTTTGACCTGGTCCTGGGCCTGATCATCGCGGTCTTTGGCGCAGGGCTCGCGCGGGGCCTCTCGATCACTTCCGCCGAGCCCAGTCAGTTCGTTCTGATTGTTCGAATCGCGATTGGGATCATCTTGTTGATCTTGGGGATCGGACAACTTGCCGGTTGGAACCTTAAGCCCCAGATCGCGGACCGGTTCGTGTATGCCACTCAACCGAAGCGAGGAGCGACCCGTGGCCCTGCCGCCAGTCTCTATTTCTACGGTTTGGGCTACACCATCGCCGGATTGGGCTGCACCGGACCGATCCTTGCGGCGCTCGTGATCGCAGCGCTAGCCTCTGGGGGACCGAATTCTGCACTCAGCGCTTTCCTTGTCTTTGCAGCCACCATGGCGGCCTTGATGCTGCTCGTGTCTGCGCTTGTCGGTGGTTCCCGAGAGACCATTATCAATCGCCTCAAGGCACAAACTCCGAGAATACAGAGGCTGTCAAGCTACCTTCTTATCCTCGTCGGTGCTTTCAACATCCTCTCCTCCTTCTATCTTTCCCAGTTCCAGACTCTCTTTTTTCCAACCTAGAGTGGGCCAGATATTCGCATTTCAACCTCACTCGAGCAAGAAGACATCGAGCCCGACTTAAGCTTAACCGCGGATTTCACCCGAATAGAAGGGAGGTCCGCCCCCTACAATTGCGGGCTCGAGAAAAACTAATATACACCGTCGGGCGCAGGCGTGAGGTACCCTACCTGTGGAAGGATGATCTACGGCGCATGGACCATCGGCTCCTTGCGTAAGCCTGCTAGGGCAAATGTCGGAGGTAAATGATGAAACGACCGGTTCATTTTGAGATCCTTGCAGAAGATCCCAAGAAGCTGGCCGACTTCTACGAAGCTATCTTTGGATGGGAAATCGCGGATTGGGGCGGTGGTGATCAAACCTACTGGCTCGCCACGACGGGTCCTGATGACGAGCCCGGAATTAACGGCGGGTTCATGTTCCGATCGCTGGATCAAGCCGTGATCAATACGCTAGAGGTGGAATCGCTGGAGGAAACCACGCGCAAGATCGAGGCCTCAGGCGGCAAAGTGGTCCATGGACCGAACGAAGTGCCGGAGGTCGGGACGCATGCCTACTTCGCGGATCCGGAAGGAATCCTGTTTGGCGTGATGCAGCCTGCCAATTAGCTCGCTTCATCAAGCGATCTCTTATGATTATCTCATTCGCGAGGCGCGCAACGGGAGTTTGCGATATGCTAGGATTTTGCGGGAGGTGTGATGAGCAAGAGCACGCGTGAGAGGATCAAAGCAAATAAGCGCCGCGAGCGCACACGTAATGCCGCGATCGGAGCCGCGATCGCCGTTTCCGCAGTGGCAGGAATCGCGTGGCTGGCGAACCAAGTTAGAGAGCGCGAAGGCGGGGAGTTTGTTCCGATTCCGCAGGTCCAGGCTGTACAGGAGTTGGAGGACGTGTCGCACGTCGCTGAGAGGACCGATCCGGGGCCGTACAATTCGGATCCGCCGACCTCAGGCAGGATGTACGCTGCGCAAACATTCGCTGGATTCAAAGACGAAGAAGATCTCGAATCTTTTGGCGAATTCCCAGAAGGCTTCCTCGTGCACAGTCTCGAGCACGGTTATGTGATCTTTTGGTACAACTGCGACGTTCTCAGCGCGGCTGAGTGCGAGGATATGAAAGATGAGATCGAGCGGGTCATGGGCCGAGTGGGCGATTTCAAGGTGATCGCCTTCCCGTGGACCTCCATCCAGGAGCCGGTTGTCATGACCTCGTGGGGTCGCATGCTTCGCTTCGATGAATTCGATGCGGAAATTGCTGAGCAATACGTAAGGAACTTCCGCGGTCAGGCTCCGGAGCCAGGAGCGCCCTAAGGTATTACTCGAGACAACATCCGATGAGGTTCATGCAAAACAAAACCAGCCCCTTCTTGGGGCTGGAGCTCTTTGGATCTCCGAAGTCCTACTCAGGCCTGCCTTAGCTTCGACGCGAAGCGGCTTTCCATCCACCAACGCAGTCCCAGAAGCACAGCGATCCAATAGCCGAAATAGGCAACGACCTCCTCTAAGGAGGGGTTGCCGTTGTATCCAAAGACCGCCTTAAGCATCCGGCCCAGGGAGGAGTTTTCGTCCAAGACATTGTTGGTGTCCCAAACCTGCTCGTTGACGGTGGGAATGAGCCCCGCCTCTTGGAACTCGTGGATCCCATGCGCCAGCAATCCGGCGGCAAATAACAGCAACAGCACGCTGGTGATGTTGAAGAATAGCCGGATGTTCAGCTGAGCAGTTGAAGCATAAATCAAGATTCCAATCAAGAGTGCCGCCGCAAGCCCGAGACCGGCGCCGATCAGCGTCCCCTGGCCGTCCGAAGCGAAAGCGGCCGCGGATAAGAAGAGCGCCATCTCTACGCCTTCTCGAAACACGGCTGCGAAGGCAACGAATATGAGTCCCCATTTGGTTCCAGTCACGACTGCGTCTTGAACATTCTGCTCGAGGGAGGGTTTGATGAGACGCGCCTGGTAACGCATCCAGAAGATCATCCAGGTCAGCACGCCGACGGCCAAGAACATCGTGGCGCCTTCAAAGATCTTCTCCGCACGGCCTTCCAGTTCCATCCCTACCAACTGAATAAGGATTGCCAGCCCCACGCTGGCCAATACCGCTGCAATCACACCCACCCAAACGGACCTGCGACCCTCCAGGTAGCCGATCCTGCGCAGGTACCCCAGCACGATGCCGACAATTAAGGCGGCTTCTAAACCCTCACGCAAGGCAATTAATGCTGCTGCTGCCATTTACTAGGCGGCTCCGATGGCAATAAAACAGATATTGTCTGTGAAAAATGTACCAATCAAAGGCTCAATCGTCAATTGACCTTGTTCTTAACCAGTTCTGTCATAGGCTTCACTCTATGATTAACCTGGGTAAAAACTCCCGCCGTCCCGTGGATTTGACGTATCCTGACGCCCTCGGGGGCATCTTTCTTTTGAATTGGCGTACCGCCTAATAGGGGGAAAACGCAGTCATAAGAGCGCGGTTTCATTTCCTAGTCCAGAATGATGATGTGTCCATCGTAACCCTTCAGTCCCCGGCCCGATCCTACGGTAGCACAGCGGCGGTTGACCTTCAAGCGAATAGAAAATGCCACGCCGGCTGACAGGGCAGTTAGATGAATTGCTGCGCGGGGGAATGCAGGGGAAGTGGGGGCAGTTCTATTTCAATCAGCGGTCGGGGGTCCTTGTCATACCCGAGAGGCTAAAGGTTATTCCGCTGACGGTGGTTTTAGAGGTTCCTCAGTATCCGACAATACCCATGCTAGAACATAGTTCATTATTTTCACCTGTTCCATGTCGGCTTTGTCATAGTGTAGATACTCAGGTAGTGAGTCTCTTAGTAGGTTGATATGTGCTGCGGCCCGGTCTAGGGGTTTATTTATTACCAAGTCATTCAATAGGACAGCAGTGTGAGTTTGCCTAAATGCCTCGGATATCCTCTCTGAGAATTTTGACGGTAGCATTCTGGTTCACCTCCTCCTAAGACAATCCTCCAGCCCGTTCATACGTTAGCACAGCGGCGGTTGACCTTCAAGCGAATAGAAAATGTCGCCGACAAAAAGGTTTGAGCTATGATGCGAGGCGGGAGACTGCGAATATGTCGGTCAGAGAAAAAGAAAAAGCCCTCCGCCGTTGATTGTGTGGATTTACCTTATCCGAGAGCAGAGAACGCCTAGGTCTTACAGGCTTTGGGGTAAGCACTTCAACGGCCCCGCCGGTGTAAGGGTTATCAAGTTAGGGCTGATCAGCCTCAAAATGTGGACCGAAAAGTGAACGCTTCGAATTACACGCTGCTGCGGGAGCCCGTAGCTTATGGATAGGTCAGCGAGAAATGACAACACCTGAAATGGCTGGTGTTTTAGCGATTGCTTTCGGGACGCCTTTGATCGCTAGTTACCTAGTATGGCGAGCCTACCGAGCCCACCAGTATCGGAAATGGCTGATAGGCGAGCGGCCTGACACCTTTATAAAATTTACGGTCAAGGCAATCCTCATGGTGAGTTTGATAGGCACCGTTGCATTGGTGATCGCCGCCATGCTAGGTGAGGTCTAAATCCTTTTCGGGGCATTCACCCCTCTCAGAGGTCGGAACTCTCGACCCCTGCTCCACTTCTAAGATAGGTGCTCAATGAGCTTGGCAGCACCATGTATTGCACCAGCACTCGGCTGGCCGAGTGCTATAGTTGATTAGGATTGAAGGGAGCTAAATATGGACTTTGACGATGTACCCGACGAGGAGATGGCGGAAGCCCTACAAGTCCCACTAGCTTTTGCAAGCCGATTGCACGACCGCATTTACGGCGAAGATGATGAGATCGAATGGACTGCTATCCCGGTACCTTTGGAAGTTGCTAATATCCGCATAGAGATTTTTATTGTGGTCGGAACCCGGCCAGAAGACCAGCGCTTCAAGGTCATCTACATTGTCAAACCTGAAAATCAGGCACGAATGGAATTCAGCATTGGACACGCTGATCCCAAGGCAAGCCGTGTTGAATGGTATCCGGTACGGATAGACCCGGAGGAGGTCGGCGATCGATACATTTGGGGCGACGTAACCCACTAGAAGCTAGCCGCTAATTATCAGGCTCCCGCTCAACGCCTACCGCCGATAACATTGACCGAGGAGAAACAAATTGACTGAGATACCGGATTTTGATAATGACGTCGTGCGCCGTCCGATCAACGACTACATCATGGAACACATGACGAAACACCATTCCCTACAAAATTTGAGGGCGATGAGGGAAAAGCCCTGCTCGTTGAAGGTATGGTCGGGGATGGTAACTTTCAACTCGAATTCGCTCTGAAGCTCGATGATATTCCGGCTGGCGTAATCAAGTTTGGCTCAGAGTAGGTCCCCTTTAGTATTCAGTGGCCCCCGGTCCCCCGCCCCCCAGCTCAATCTGAGGCTCCCAATTTAGGAAGGCCTCCAACACCCGCAAGTTGATCTCCAGATCAGTGTCCCTGTGATTGGTAAGTTCGACATCCAGCGCGGGGATCCCCACTTCCGCCGCCCAATCCGCGAACTGTCCGGTGTAGAGACAGCCGGCGTTGATGGGCGGATAAGGGTATGGAGCGACCTCGGCCATCGCATCGGCAAGGTCCACCGACTCTGGCAGGGGAGGATGCCCGCCGGGGAAGATTCCGAGTGCCGCGCTATGGTAGCTGAGGATCGCTCCGATTCCATGGTCGAGGATGAAATCCATCAAAGCCGCCACTTCCGGCTCGGATGCGGGCGCCGCCCCACCATGAATGGGAAGGTAATTCCAGCAGCCGGCCTTTGGCCAGTCTGCCTGCCAAAGCGAAGGCCAATTCCGATTTAGATCCACTCCATTCTCATTCGCCCGTCCGGCATAGCTGAGCGAGCGCGCATGGCCATCGGGATTGAGGGCGGGAAGCACGTAGAGACTGACATCCGGCGGGATGATGTCCGGATGGACCAGCAGGTAACTCATGAGCTGGTGTGCCATCGCGATCGTGTTCCACTCATAGCCCCCGTGTATGCCTGCCACGATGAGGCGCGGCGTGGGCCCTGCTCCATACCGATACATTGTCAGGGGTCTCCCCGCCACGCTGTAGCCAATGATTTCGGGCCCGCTGGCATAGGTCGTGGGGCTCGGGTCTGGCCGGGGTGCAGGAGGCAGGCTGGGTATCGGCGTAGTGATCGCGCCCACAGAAATTTCAGGGATGGGGGAGGGCGAAGGAGTTGGGGGTGTGGTAGGCTGGTCCGTGCTCGCGACGACCGCCGAACAGCCCGTCACAGCGAATGACAGGCCGAATACACAAAGGATCGTCAGGCGAGATCTCCAGGCGCCCATCGCTCAAGCGCAGGAGTATATCGCAGCGCCTCAAGCTCCGCCGGATTCCCCTTCACTCAAAGGGCCAACGCCCGAGGATTGAGTATCCCGCTAGGAAAATCGCCTGATCAGGCTGGACCTGGCAGCGGTAGTCGGTAGATTTGCTAAAATGACTGCCCTTTCACCATGCCGCTAAAAGCCGGTGAGACCCTTCACGATCGGTACCACATTGAAAGCATCCTTGGCCAGGGAGGCATGGGCGCGGTGTACACGGCCAGGGACAAGAACCTCAACGTAGAAGTAGCCGTCAAAGAAAACCTCTTCACCACCAAAGATTACGCTCGACAATTCGAGCGGGAAGCAAGGATCTTGGCCAGCCTGCGGCACCCGAATCTTCCGCGGGTCACCGATCACTTTGTCATCGCGGGCCAGGGACAATATCTGGTCATGGACTTTATCGAGGGGAAGGACCTACGCGAGCGCATCGAGAGCAAGGGAGCCATATCGGAGGGCGAGGCTGTACCCTGGTTTCTGGAGACCTGCGACGCGCTGGCTTACTTGCACGGCCGCAGGCCCTACCCCATCCTCCACAGGGACGTCAAACCGGGCAACATCAAGATAACCCCCGACAATCGGGCCATTCTAGTGGACTTTGGCCTAGCCAAGGTGGCGGACAATTCCGGGACAACGACAACCGGGGCCAAGGCCATGACGCCTGGATTTTCCCCCCCCGAGCAGTACGGCACCGGCGGCACGGATGCTCGAACGGACGTCTACGCGACCGGCGCCACGATATACGCCTGCCTCACTGCCGAGATCCCCGAGGATTCGCTGGAGCGGGCGATGGGCCGCGAGGAACTCACACCGTTGCGCAAGCGCAATCCGCGCATCACGCCGGCGCTCGCTCGGGCAATCGAGAAGGCGCTAGCGATCCGGCCGGAGGAACGCTACCAGTCGATGGTCGAATTCGCTTCTGCCCTCGGCGCGGCCGCGCGGGCAAGCGGATCGACTCTCGTGCGCGACTTCCGCTACTTGGACCGAACCGCCAGCACGCCCATTACGGCGGGATTCGCGAATATGCCGACGCGGGTTCCCTTCGAAGACACCAAACCTACACGCTGGCCCAGAATTGTGGTCCCGTTGCTTGTAGTATCCATGGTTGTTATCGGGGCCGTCTTCGCGCTCCCGAATCTGCTCGGGGGCTTCGGCGGTTCGTCTACAGCAGATGTCTCGCCCACTCAGACCCCCAACAAACCTGAGCAGACGAAGGAGATAGCGGTGGTTCTTCCCCTGGCCACACCTACGCTCGTGCTGCCATCCGCAACGCCGCTTCCGACTGTAGATCCTGCGCTGGCGCTCACTCCGCTTCCGACGCCGATCGGGGGTGGCATCGGCCAAATTGCTTTTGCCTCGGATCGAGAAGGAGCGCCCCAGATTTACCTGGTCAACGTGGATGGCACGGGCTTGGTAGCGCTCACGAACTTACCCGATGGGGCCTGTCAGCCGGTCTGGGCTCCCGATGGCCGGGCGCTCGTGTTCACCGCACCTTGTGCAGGGAGTCAGGAAATCTATTCTGGCGCGGGACTGTGGATCCTCGACATGGAAAACCTTCAGCCGCAACCGTTGCAGAATACGCCGGGAGGGGATTATGACCCGTCCTGGTCTCCGGAGGGGGAACGCATCGCTTTCGCCTCGGAACGTGGCGGACGACCCCAAATCTACTCCACGAATCTCGATGGTAGCCAAATTGAGAACCTGAGTGACAACTTCGCCCGCGAGCTGCAGCCCGTGTGGTCACCCCAGGGATCTGCCCTCTTGATTGTTTCCTATCGAAAAGGCAATGCACAGCTTTGGTCTATGTCCGACGACGGCGAGAATGATCAGCGTTTCGGTTTTGGCGATACGGAAGATACGCATCCGGCCTGGTCCCATGACGGTCAGCTGGTGATCTTTCAAAGGAGCATCTCAGGAGTGCCGCGCCTAATGGCCTCCCAGTTCCAGGATCGCGGTATACCCGATTTCCGGGTCTGTCAGCAGGCGCCCTACAGCGGACAGCCCATGGTGGAGCCGGATTTCTCACCGGACGATCGCTGGCTGGCGATCGAGACCTGGCCGGACGGCATCAACCACAACATCGCCATCATGACCACCAACTGCACCAGCGTCACACAACTCACTTCAGACCCGGCGGAGGATTTCGACCCCGCCTGGCGACCCTAGGTAAGGGATATGTCTGCGAGAATCATTGACGGTAAGGCTATCGCGGCCGATCTTCGTGCCCGCGTTGCAGAGGCGGTGCGCAAGCTCCAAGAGGATGGCGGTCCAACCCCCGGTCTGGCGACAGTTTTGGTCGGCGACAACCCAGCCTCGGAGACGTATTTGCGCATGAAGCGTAAGAAGAGCGCAGAGGTCGGAATCGAGTCATTTGCCCACGAGCTACCTGCTGACAGCTCGCAGGAGGAAGTGGAGGCGCTGGTCGAGCAGCTCAACGCCGACTCCAGGGTCCACGGGATCCTGGTCCAGCTCCCGCTTCCGGATGGTTTGGATGAGGAAGCGGTACTTTCTAAGGTCCAACTCGAAAAGGACGTGGATGGTTTCCACCCTATCAACATCGGAAGACTGGCCCAGAAGGGGCGTGACCCGGCCTTCGTGCCGGCCACTCCTATGGGCATCATCACGTTGCTCAAACATGCCGGCGCAGACCTGGATGGGGCGAACGCGGTCGTGGTGGGACGCTCCAACATCGTCGGCATGCCGGTCGCGTTGTTGCTGATTCGCGAGAATTCCACCGTCACCGTATGCCACTCGCACACGCGTGACCTCCCGGGCGTTTGCCGGACTGCAGACGTACTGGTGGTTGCCATCGGGAGAGCTGAGATGGTGCGCCGGGACTGGATCAAACCGGGCGCCTACGTCATCGATGTCGGAATCAATCAGGTAGACGACTCCAGCCGCAAGCGCGGCTATCGATTGGTGGGGGACGTGGCCTTTGACGAAGCGGTTGAGGTAGCGAGGGCGATCACACCGGTTCCAGGCGGAGTTGGGCCGATGACCATCGCTACGCTGCTTCAGAACACTCTGACCGCGGCCGAGCGCGCGCGCTAGTCGTGCGGCTCAATCACCATGTCTTTCCAGTAATTCACGCGCATTGCTGACCAAGGATACGGCACAACCCAGGGCTTGGCCATGGCCAGCAAGTGACTCCGGCTATGGAACCGAGGGAAGATCGGGACTTCCCCAATGAGCAGTCTCTGAGCCTGCTCGCACACACCCAGACCTTCTGCCCGCGGCGGGGCGATCCCTCAGCTGTGGAGGCATTGACCATCGCCCTCCTACCCGAACACAGGCGACTCTGCTCATCCTACGGCGTGTTGTCTGACAATTGACCCGGCGTGTGTTAGACTGTCTCGCACTCGGGGTGCAAAGCCGAGGATCCTCTCCTTTTGGGCACCCCCGCTTAGAAGCAAACACTATCCGCATGCAATCCAAGTATCTCGTCGACGTCGCCATGGGCCGCAAACCGGCGGACATGGTCGTTCGCGGCGCGCGCTGGGTGTGTGTGCAGTCCGGCGAGATCCTGGCCGACACGGAAATCGCCATCGCTGGCGAGCGGATCGCCTACGTGGGGGAAGACGCGGAACACACCATCGGCGACGAGACGCTCATCGTCGAAGCCGAGGATCGGCACGCCGTCCCTGGACTGCTGGATGGGCATACGCATATTGAATCCGGCATGCTCACCATCACGCAGTTCGTTCGGGCGGTCCTTCCTCACGGGACGACCGGCATGTTTGTCGATCCTCATGAAATGGCGAACATATTTGGCCTGGACGGCGTGCGAATGATGGTAGACGAGGCCGCTTTGCAGCCAATCCACGTGTGGGTCCAAATGCCGTCCTGCGTCCCGTCGGCGCCGGGATTGGAAACGGCGGGTGCGAAGATTGGGCCGCATGAAGTGGCTCAGGCGTTGAGCTGGCCAGGCATCATCGGGCTGGGGGAGATGATGAACTTCCCCGGCGTGATTGCAGGCGACCAGCGTTTGCATGCCGAGATGGCAGAAACCCGCGCTGCGCGAAGGGTGATCGGCGGCCACTACGCATCATTAGATCTGGGAATTCCATTCCATGCCTACGCCGCCGGCGGCCCGGAAGACGATCATGAAGGCACGCGGCTTGAGGATGCGGTGGCGCGAGTTCGACAGGGCATGAAGGTCATGATGCGGCTCGGCTCCGCGTGGCATGACGTGGCCGAGCAGATGCGGGCCGTGACCGAGCTCGGGCTCGATTCTCGGCACTTCATTCTCGTAACGGACGACAGCCACTCCGGGACGCTGGTTCACGAAGGACATATGAACCGAGTGGTGCGGCACGCCATCGACCTGGGGTTAGAGCCGATGGCGGCCATCCAGATGGCCACCCTCAACACTGCGGAGCATTTCGGAGTGGCAACCGAAGTGGGTCAGATTGCGCCGGGACGTTATGCAGATCTGCTTCTGGTTGGCGATCTTAGCGAATTCGAAGTCGAGACGGTGATCGCGAAGGGCCTGGTGGCGGTACAGGAGGAGAGCATCCTGGTCGATCCGCCGGATTTTGTTTACCCAGCGGAAGTGCGAAGATCGATTCACCTGAAGCGCGAACTGAACGCCGAAGACTTCAAGCTGACCGTATCAAACAATGGACGAGTCACCGCCAACGTCATCGGAGTTAAAGAGAATCAAGCACTCACGGAGCATCTGAAGGTAAATTTACAGCCACAAGACGGCCTCATTGAGCCAGACGCCGCCAAAGATATTGCCAAAGTGGCACTGGTTGAGCGGCATCGTGGCACGGGAACGGTCCAGCTCGGGCTGGTTCGGGGGTTTGGTCTGGACCCAGGGTGCGCAGTTGGTTCTACGGTCGCACACGACTCTCATCACATGCTGGTGGTGGGCACAGATGACGGCAACATGGCGCGCGCGGCCAATGAGCTGGCCAGAATGGGGGGCGGCCAGATCGTGCTGCGCAACGGCGAAGTCATTGCGCTGGTTGAGTTGCCCATTGCGGGCTTGATGTCGGACGACTCTGCAGAAGAGGTAGCCCGGAAGGCCGAAGGACTGCTTGAGGCCTTTCGGAAATGCGGCTGCACTTTACATAATGCCAACATGCAGTTGAGCTTGCTTGCCCTGGTCGTGATCCCGGAACTACGGATCTCCGACATCGGTCTGGTGGATGTGAATCGCTTCGAAGTTGTGCCGCTGATAGACGAGGCCCAATGAGCAAACCCTATCAACGTACTGCGCACGCGTTAGCGGAGCTCCTAGAGCGAAGCGAGCCGGGGGAAGTGCTTCCCTCAGAACCGAGGCTGGCGGAGCAGCTCGGCGTCTCGCGCGCCACGCTGCGGGAAGCCATGAGCGCCCTCGAGGATCGCGGGCGGATCGTGCGGCGTCAGGGGGTAGGGACTTATGTGCCGCCAACGATCATCGAAGCCGGCCTCGAAGAGCTGATAAGCATCGAGACGATGGCGGCCCGGGTGGGACTGGAGGTGGAGATGGGGGATTCCGAGATCCTGCACCGCAATTCAGATCCGGAGGAGGCGCAGCTGCTGGGTGTCGATCAGGTAATTGAGATCTCTCGCGTCATTCTAGCGGAGGGGGAAACCGTGGCCTATCTGGTGGACACCATCGGGAAAGGCATGATTCCTGAAGCCGTGCTGGCCAAGGAATTTCACGGCTCCGTGTTGGATTTGCTGCTGGAGCGTGGAGAGCCGGCACTGGAGTATTCGAAAAGCGAGATTAGCGCCGTATTCGCTGAAGGGCGGATCGCCGACCGGCTGGAAGTTCCCGCAGGGTCCGTGCTGCTCCGGTTTGAAGCCAGTCTATTTACCAAGGACGGGCAGGTCGTGGATCGATCCCAGGGCTATTTCCTGCCCGGCACGTTCAAGTTTCATGTCGTTCGGCGGGTCGGACGCGGACTGAGTGCCACAGCCTAATCGACATGTGGGAAAGCTTTGATAACCCAGTCACAGGAGAAGATCGCAGATGAGAAGCTTTGCAGGACGAGACATCCTATCGCTCAAGGGTTTTGAGCGTGCGGAGTATTTCCGGGTGTTCGAGACCGCCGATCGATTGGCACAGATCGCGCGCGATCGACGGAATTCCGATCTATTGGCCGGGAAGATCCTGGTCACCGCCTTCTACCAGCCCAGCACGCGCACGCGCCTGGCGCACGAGGCGGCCATGCTGCGGCTGGGTGGCGAGGTTACCGGCTTCGCCGACGCCAAAATGACCCGCGCGGGCGATTTTTATCAGGAATCGATCAAGGACACGGTGCACATGCTGGAGTATTACGGCGATGTAATCGTGATGCGCCACTTCGAGCAGGGTGCGCCCGCAGAAGCCGCGAAGTGGGCCAGCGTGCCCGTGATTAACGCCGGCGATGGTTGGGGCGAGCATCCGACGCAAGTGCTCACCGATATGTACACGATCTTAAAGGAAAAGGGCACACTGGACGGCCTGCACTTCGTGCTGGTGGGCGACATGCGCATGCGCACCATGCATTCCATGAGTTATGCCATGAGCCAGTTCGATATCAGCGCCAGCTACATCGCCCCCGAGGATATGTCGCTGACCGATGAGTTCAAGAAAGAGATCGATGAGCTCAGTCTGGAGTACGACGAAGTTGAGCATATCGAGCAGGTCATCGACAAGGCGGATGTGATCTATATGGAGCCGGTGGTCCAGCCGGACTATACCAAGTCACGCGATGAGCGTACGGGGGACGTAGGCACGACGCCCGCGAACTATCAGGTGACTAGGGAGCTCATGAAGAAGGCCAAGGGGGATTCGATTATCCTGCACTCCCTGCCACGCATGGATGAGCTGCTGGAAGAGGTGGATTACACGCGGCACGCACGCTACTGGGAAGAGGCTTTCAATGGAGTGGTGATGAGAATGGCGCTGCTTTCACTCGTGCTGGGAGCGATGGAGTAGCGGGCCCACGGCGCAATTGCAAAACTGTCGACTGCGCATAGCCACGAAGAATAGCGCCGCGAAGATGAGCCGGGAGAAGTTGAACCCATGCAGACTGACTTGAGAGGCCGCGATCTAATCGGCGACCTGGATTTCAGCAAAGAAGAGGTGGAGACCGTTCTGGATGTGGCCTATGACCTCAAGCGCAAGCGTGCGCTGGGCGAGCCACACGCCTATTTGCGCGATAAGACGCTTGCCATGTTGTTTTTCTTCAGCAGCACGCGCACGCGCGGGTCTTTTGAATCGGGAATGGCGCAGCTGGGCGGGCACGCGGCATTCATTGAGTCCAAGACCACACAAATTGCCCACGGCGATACCGAGCGAGAGATCGGCGATATCTTCGGCCGGTACTTCGACGGCATCGCCATCCGGCACGTGGATTGGGGTGTGGGCAACCAGTATCTGAACTTCGTCGCGAATGCTGCGCGGGTGCCGGTGCTCAACATGCAGTGCGAAATCTATCATCCCTTCCAGATCCTGGCCGATCTCATGACCATCCAAGAGAAGTTGGGTCCGGATCTGCGCGGGGTGAAGATGGTTGTTTCCTGGGCCTATGCCGCCTCGTACCTGAAGCCGATCTCCGTCCCGCAATCGTTGATCCTGCAAATGCCGCGCTTCGGCTTGGATCTCACCCTGGCCCACCCCCCAGAATTCAAATTGATGCCGGATATTATGGAGCAGGCACAGGCCGAGGCGGAGGTGGCCGGGACGAAATTTGAGGTCGTGGACGATATGGAAGCCGGCTTCGAGGGGGCGGAAGTGGTGTATGCAAAATCCTGGGGCCCGCTGCAAACCACGCGGGACCCGGACGAAGGCAAACGGATCCAGGATCAATACAAAGCTTGGATCACGGACGAGCGCAAGATGTCGCTTGCGGACAAGGACGCGATCTATATGCATCCCTTGCCGGCCGACCGGAATGTCGAGGTGACGGACGCAGTGATCGACGGACCGCAGAGCGTGGTATTCGACGAAGCCGAGAACCGCCTTCACGTTCAAAAGGCGGTTTTGGCGATGACGATGCGATAGCTTCGTCGGCATGTTCAGGTGGCGGTGATGGCTTTGACTATGAGGTAGCGAGCTTAGATCCAGAGAAAGCGCGGGGGAATTCCTGGAAGAGAAGTACAAACCGGCCCGCCCAAGGTTCTGCAGAACAAGGGAGAAGTTTTTTTGGCAATGAATAAGGTAGCGGTGGTCGCCGTCGGCGGCAACTCGCTGATTAAGGACAAGGGACGCAAAAGCGTTCCGGACCAGTACGAAGCAGCGGCCGAGTCCATGGGGCATATCGCGGGCATGATCGAAGGTGGCTGGGATGTGGTGATTACCCACGGCAACGGGCCGCAAGTGGGCTTCATTCTCAGGCGATCCGAACTCTCGAAGCACGAGCTCCACGAAGTGCCGCTGGATTACTGCGGCGCAGACACCCAGGGCGCCATTGGCTACATGTTCCAGCAGTCGCTCTTCAATGAGTTCACGCGCCGCGGAATCGAAAAGCAGGCTGCCACCGTGGTGACGCAGGTGCTGGTCGATCGCAACGACCCCGCGTTCGAGGCACCCACCAAACCGATCGGATCTTTTATGGATGAAAGCACCGCCACTCAACGCGCGGATGCCGAAGGATGGGTCGTGGTGGAAGATGCCGGCCGAGGATGGCGCCGGGTCGTACCTTCGCCGCTGCCGGTTCGTATCGTTCAGCAGGACGCGATCGATTCGCTGATTGGAGATGGCTTTGTCGTGATTGCCGTGGGGGGCGGGGGGATCCCCGTCGTTCAAGACGAAGCGGGAAATCTAACTGGAGTCGAAGCGGTCATCGATAAGGATTTTGCGTCGGCTTTACTGGCCTCTCAGATCGGCGCCGATTTGTTGCTTATCTCGACCGCAGTTCCGCAGATTGCGTTAAACTATGGCCAGCCAGAGCAGCAGTGGATAGACACGATGACCTTGGCGGAAGCCAAGGCTTACATGGAGCAGGGTCACTTTGCCAAAGGAAGTATGGAGCCCAAGGTACAGGCAATCATCAACTACCTTGAGGCTGGAGGCAAAGAAGCCCTGGTGACAGATCCGGATAATATCGAGCGAGCGCTCGCCGGCGAAACGGGAACCCGAATCGTCCCTTGACCGCCAGCGACCTATTTAACGAGAGGAGGTGAGCGCGCTCACGAGCTCTTTCCACGAGAATTGGACCACTGGCTAATTAACCGAAGGATTTAGTTAGGAGGAGTGTAGATGTCATACAAGACAGCCTGGCGAGGTACGGCCCTACTGTTAGTGTCCGCCCTGCTGCTCGCGGCATGTGCGCAGGCGGAAGAAGCAGAGATCGTGGGCGGTTTCGAAATTCCCGTTGTCGAGGACGGCAAGTTCAATGTGGCCATGGTGCTCATCGGCCCCCATGACGATGGAGGCTGGAGCGAGGCTCACTGGGATGGTCTTAATTACATCGAAGACAACGTTCCGGATACGAGTGTGGCATTCATCGAGCTGGTACCCGAGGGTGCGGATTCGGAACAGGTCTTCCGCAGCTTAGCCCGCAAGGGCTTCGATCTGATCATCGGTACTTCGTTTGGCTATATGGATCCGATGGAAATCGTGGCGGAGGAGTTCCCGGACCAGATGTTCATCCATCTCACCGGCTTTAAGACCAACGGTACGAACTACGGGAACATGTTCGGCGAGATGGAAGTCTTTAAGTATATGGCCGGTATGCTGGC
>JAPUGV010000011.1 GCA_027298025.1 Chloroflexota bacterium
ATCGCGCCGGGTGGGACTTCGGGTCTGGCGATCATCATCAACGAGTTCACGGGCTGGCAGATTGGGTTGGTCATGCTGTTATTGAACCTCCCCTTGCTGTGGCTGGGGTTCCGACATCTGGGACGTTTTCGATTTCTTGCACGCACTTCCTACGTATTGGTGCTTTACAGTTTCGGAGTAGATTTCTTGACACAGTTGTCTCCCATGCGCGGCATCGCGGAGGATGTCTTTCTCAACGCCCTCTTTGGCGGGATATTGGGCGGGGTTGCGACGGGTCTAATCCTCAGGGGAGGCGGCAGCGCGCCTGGCACGGGGATCCTGGGTCGCGTGATCCAGGTCAAGTCCGGTGTCCCGGTGAGCCAGGTTTACTTGATGACCGATGGGGTGGTGGTGCTGCTCGCGGGGCTAGTCTTTGGTTGGGAGTTGGCCCTTTATGCGCTGGTGACCATATTTATCTGGGGATTGGCGGCAGACTACGTACTCGAAGGGCCGAGCGTGGTGCGCACGGCTTTCATCATCACCGACAAGGGTCAGGAGGTCAGTGCGGCCTTGTTTCGGCGCTTCGGGGTAGGAGTCACGGCCTGGCCCTCGGAGGGCATGTTCACAGGCACCGCACACACCGTCCTGTTTTCCACCATAAGCCGGCCAGATGCCACCTCCCTCCGCACGGTGGTAGCCGAGGCTGACCCTAAGGCCTTCGTCGTTGTGGGTCATGGCCACCAAGCCAGCGGGGGCGTATTGAGGCGAGTGATCGCGCGCCGAGACCGAGAGACAGGACGCCAGGTCCAGGCGCTCTCTGAGCGTGTGGGTGGCTTAGAAGAGTCCCCGTCACAGTCAGCCGAGTGATCCGGCTCTCATGGGCTAAGGCCAATCATGGCCGAGGCTCGTTCCAGAGTTGGGCCCTCTAAGGAGAGAATCGTATGGTGGACAAGAGAGTATCCATTCCGCAATCCGAAGGAGATATCAACGTGTCTCCCCGGCGCAAACAGTGGCAGGCCACTTCCTTAGACGACCCAACCCGCGCTTTGCTGGAGGAGGACGCCAATTATTTTCTGCATCAGTCGCTCTCGACTCCGTGCCTGAACGCACTCCAGGCATCCCAGGGAATCTATATTGAGGACCTACAAGGCCAGCGCTATATGGACTTCCACGGCAACGCCCTTCACCAAGTGGGTTACGGAAACCCGGAGGTGCTGGCGGCCATCAAGGATCAGCTGGATCAGCTGCCCTTCTGTCCGCGACGGTACACCAATCGATCTGCCGTGGATCTGGCGAAGAAGCTGGTTGATCTGGTACCGGAGCCCCTGGGCAAAGTGCTCTTCTGCCCAGGTGGCGCCGAAGCGATCGGGATCGCGCTCAAACTCGCCAGAGTGGCCACCGGCCGCTATAAGACCCTCTCCATGTGGGATTCCTTCCATGGTGCCACGCTGGATGCCATCTCGATAGGCGGTGAGGCCCTCTTCCGAAAAGGCATCGGGCCGCTGCTGCCAGGGACGGAGCACGTGCCGCCTCCGGACGAGTATCATTGTCAATGGGACTGCCTCCAGCGGGGCGGCTGCGACCTGAAGTGCGCGGACTACGTGGAGTACGTGATGGAAAAGGAGGGCGACATCGGGGCCATGATCGCCGAACCGGTACGCCTCACCCCCAGCGTCCCCCACCCCGAGTACTGGCCGCGCGTTCGCGAATCCTGCGATCGTCACGGCGCCCTCCTAATCTTCGACGAGATCCCTAACGCCCTCGGCCGCACAGGCCGGATGTTCGCCTTTGAGCAATTCGATGTGGTGCCAGACATCCTGGTGTTAGGGAAAGGACTCGGCGGAGGCGTTTTCCCGCTCGCGGCTGTCGTCGCCCGGGCGGATCTGGACCGCGTCGGAGATCAGGCCCTGGGCCATTACACGCATGAGAAGAACCCGGTCGCCTGCGCTGCAGGCCTTGCCGCCATCAACTACATCGAACATAACGGCTTGGTGGACCACGCTCGGGATCTAGGGGACCACGCTCTAGGGCGCATGCGAGCGATGATGGAGGACCATGAGCTGATCGGCGAGGTGCGCGGCCTAGGATTGCTGCTCGGAATCGTGCTCGTTAAAGATCGAGGCACTCGGGAGCGGGCAGTGGAAGAGGCGGAGGCAGTAATGTACGCTGCGCTTCGCAGGGGTCTGAACTTTAAGGTGACCATGGGAAACATCCTTCAGCTGACCCCGCCTCTGATCATCGAGCGGAACCAGTTGGACGATGCGTTAGAGATCCTCGACGCCTCCCTCGCCGAAGTCGAGCAGGGCTCCTGAAGCAGGGTGGTTTCCACGGGCCACGGCGCTGCGGGGGAGCCCGGCTCGGTCGAGGTGGTCTGTTTCGGCATGATCACACCCTGCATCGTAGTAGCGGTGGAGCAGTTCCCGGAGCACAACACCGGCGCGCTGATCCAGGGTTGGGGAGAGTTCATCTACGACGACGCGGCCATCGTGGCCTGTCTGCTGAGGGGGTGGCAGGTCCCGAGCGGGCTGATCGGGACCGCCCTTGGAGACGACCGGCGCGGGCGGGCGGTCGTTCGCCAGCTGCAAGAGATCGGCGTGCAAGGCGATTTCCGCCTTGTTCCTGATCTTGAGACCCCTTTGGAGATCGATGTCTCCGATCCAAGTGGCGCTCGAACGTACTTCTGGCGGAGAGAGCGCGAGGTCCTGAATACGCTGGACAGTGCGGATCTCTCGCTCTTGGAAGGTGCTCACATGCTCTACGTAGACTGGTACGACGGAGACCACATCCTGAGAGCCATGGACAATGCCGACCGCCGCGGAGTTCCCGTCTTTCTCAACTTGGAACACGGGCACCAAGACCCGGAGATTCTGGAACGGTACGCCCGCAAGGCCACGATATGTCAGGCTGTCACCGATGCGGCGCAGCGGCAGGGGGATCCGCTGGAGGTAGCCGAGAAGTTGCTTGAGGCGGGGGCCGGAACGGCGATCGTTACCCTGGGGGGAGACGGTTGTTTGGCAGCGGCCGACGATGAGATGCTGCGCGTTCGGCCGCCGCGGGTTTCCGTAGTGGATGGAGCTGCCGCCGGCGCAACCTTTTCGGCGGGTTTTATTTATGGCTATTTGCGCGGCTGGGACTTGGAGCAGTCAGTACGGTTCGCCACGGCCGCGGCGTCGCTCAAATGCAAAGTGGTTGGACCGCGGGCGTTCCCCCTGCAAGAGATTGAGAGTCTGGCCAGAGCAATCGGCGTCGAGCCACTCAGCCTCTGAGGAATTACAAGAAGCTGAGAGTACCAAAACCTTTCTGAGACCGGAGAGAAGCTATGCCGGCCGATGCAATTGATTCTGCACACCGTGCATACCGTAGGAGGAGAGACCGACTATGACAGGTGAGTTCACCCCCACCCCTTTGAGAGTGCGCAGCCCGGTGCCTGCGGATCTCGATATCGCCCAGGAAGCCGAGCTAAAACCGATCACCCAGCTTGCGGAGGAGCTCGGCCTGCTCCCAGAGGAATTGGAGCTCTATGGAAGCTACAAGGCCAAGGTGCGCTTGGAAGTGCTGGAGCGCTTGAAAGACGTTCCAGATGGCAAGTACATCGATGTGACGGCCATCACGCCCACGCCGCTGGGAGAGGGCAAGACCACCACTACTGTGGGATTGAGCCAGGCGTTAGGCGCGGGCCTAGGAAAGCGGGTCTTCACCTGCATCCGCCAGCCGAGCCAAGGCCCGACCTTTGGCATCAAGGGTGGGGCGGCCGGAGGCGGCTACAGCCAGGTGATCCCGATGGAGGAATTCAACCTGCACCTGACGGGTGATATCCATGCCATTACCGCCGCCAACAATCTGCTGGCGGCGGCCATCGACACCCGCATGTATCATGAGTCGCGTCAATCCGATGAATCGCTCTTCAACCGGCTTTGCCCTCCGAATAGCAATGGCGAGCGTTCATTCTCCCCTTCGATGCTGAGGCGTTTGAAGAAGCTGGGTGTTGACAAGACCGATCCTGATAAGCTGACGGAGCGGGAGCGCACCACGTTCGTCCGTTTGAATATCGATCCCAACAGCATTACCTGGCGGCGGGTGATCGACACCAACGACCGATTCCTGCGGACGATCACGATTGGACAGGGCCCCGAAGAGAAGGGTTTTACGCGCGAAACAGGTTTTGACATCACGGTCGCCAGCGAGATCATGGCCATCCTGGCCCTGACCACAGATCTGGCCGACATGCGCGAACGCTTTGGACGGATTGTGATTGGGACAGACAAGGCGGGCGCGGCGGTCACGGCTGAGGATCTCGGCGCAGCCGGGGCCATGGCAGTACTTATGAGAGATGCCATCAGGCCCACGCTTATGCAGACGCTGCAAGGCACGCCGGTCTTTGTGCATGCGGGGCCCTTCGCCAACATCGCGCACGGCAACAGCTCCATCATTGCTGACAAGATCGCCCTCAAGTTGGCCGACTATGTAGTGACCGAGTCGGGTTTCGGGGCGGACATCGGCATGGAGAAATTCTTCAATATCAAATGCCGCTACTCGGGGTTGACCCCCAATGTGGTGGTGATGGTCGCGACGGTGCGCGCGCTAAAGATGCACGGCGGTGGCCCGAAAGTGGTGGCTGGCAAGCCGATGGATCCGGCCTACACCGAGGAAAATCTAGACCTGTTGCGCGCAGGCCTGCCGAACTTGAGGGCCCACATCAAGAACGCCCAGCGCTTTGGGATCCCGGTCGTTGTGGCGGTCAACTCATTTGTAAACGATACGCGTGCCGAACTCGAGCTCGTGCGTGAAGCCTCGCTCGAGGCAGGCGCCGACGATTCGGTCGTGGCTAGGCACTGGGCGGAGGGCGGTGGTGGCGCTGTGGATCTGGCCAAGGCGGTTATCGAGGCGGCTAAGAAGCCGAGCAATTTCCAATTCCTCTACCCATTGGAGGCCACGATCAAGGAAAAGATCGATATCATTTGCCGCAAAATTTACGGGGCCGATGGCGTTGAATTCCTGCCGGAGGCCGAAGCTCGCATCGAGCTTTACACGCGCCTCGGTTTCGACAAACTGCCTATTTGCATGGCCAAGACCCACTTGAGCCTCAGCCACGACCCCGCACTGAAAGGTGTTCCAAAGGGATTCACGGTCCCGGTGCGCGATATCCGCGCCTCTGTGGGGGCCGGCTTCCTCTTCCCGCTAGTAGGGAAGATGCGCACGCTGCCTGGGCTGCCGACGCGGCCTGCTTTCTACGATGTCGACCTCGAGCTGGAGACAGGCCGGGTCGTCGGATTGTTCTAGGAGCTGTGATCGCTTCGCTCTTCGAGTTGGCTTCTCTCTTCATGGGCTCGCAGTCAGGTGCTCAGCCCCACCGTCTTGGGGATCGTGAAATTGGCCCCTGGCTGGAGCTCCTTCAGGGCTCAACGCCTGCAGCTGGCGGGAACTTCATTCGTGAGTTGCACGGAGGTTAACGGGCACCCTCCATGAAAGTCACCGAGAAATGCGCCAGCCAAGGGGAGCAAACTCTCATTATCTGCGATTTTTCCCCACCAAGATCGGCTGACCCCGCCACGCTCGAGCCGGCCAAGTCCTTGGAAGCCGATTTCATCTGTGTGGCCTACAGCCCCAGCAGGTCGGTTCGAGTGGATTCGGCGATGATGGCTTCCGCCATAAGCCGGCGTTTCGGCAAAGAGGTGATTTTCAATCTAACCACGCGGGATATGAACAAATTGGCGGTCCAGAATCATCTGCTTGGGGCGGAGATGCTGGGACTGGAGAATGTGGTGGTCCTCAAAGGGGATGATTTCAGCGATAAGGACCTCTCCCAGGTGAAGCAGGTAGGCGATTTCACGCCGACTGGACTGATACAGGCCCTGGAGAGGATGAATGAAGGACTGGATTTCAGGGGCAGGAAGCTCAGTTTGCCCTCCGATCTGTGCATCGGTGCGACCATTGACCTGAGCCGCCCGCTCGGTAGCGAGGCCGAGCTCACCCACCGCAAGGCCTCCGCAGGGGCTCATTTCTTCCTTACGCAGCCGGTCTTCGGCGGGGACGAAGTCGCCAGCTTTCTAGATGCTTACCGCGCCGCTTCGGGTGAGGATCTTTCTCAGCCGGTGTTCTTCGGTGTGCAAGTGCTGGTGAAGGGCGGCGTCATCTTCAGCACGGTGCCAGAACGGGTCCGAAAAGACCTGGAGGCCGGACGGGAGGGGACAGATATTGCCCTGCAGCTTCTCCAGGATTTATCAGACCTCGGAATCAAGCGCATCTACCTTGTTCCACCCATCCTGAAGGGTGGCGCACGCGATTATCAGGCGGCCCAGCGTGTGATCGAGGGAGTCCGTCGTGGATAGCGCTGCCGCCTTGGTTGCAACGTTGCTCCACGTGAAGCTTGGATTGTTCGATGGACCGCCCACTCGGAGTGTTATACTTTTCGCTCAATGGTATATACCAATTGGGCGCAATCCCGTTCCGTCTCGCCGACCGCGGGGATCGCCTTATGATCTCGCTTGATCCGCCGCAAGATCGACACAAGACGGGGGTTCCACTGTACATCCAGATCGCCGAAGGGCTGCTGGATCGAATTGAGGCCGGGGAGCTTGTGCCGGGAGACCGCTTACCCGCCGAGCGCGAGCTCAGCCGGGCGCTTTCCGTCAACCGCATGACCTTGCGGAATGCCCTGCGAGTATTGGAGCAGCAGGGCTTACTCATACGCAGGCAGGGGGATGGAACCTATGTGGCAGCGCCTAAGGTTGAACGCCAGGCGGGATACTTGTTTTCCTTCACTAAGGGAATGCGAAGTCGCGGGTACACGCCCGGCGCCAAGATCATCCATCTTGAGCGGCGGCAGGTGGAGGCCTCGATTGGGAACCAGCTGGGGCTTCGAGCATCAGCCGCGGTATACAACATTCAACGGCTCAGGCTGCTCAATCGAGAACCCGTCATGTTGGAGGAGTTCACCATCCCGGTCGAGCGCTTCCCCGGGCTGGAAGACCATGATCTAGAAAGTCGATCGCTCTACGAGATCATGGAGGTCGAATACCACGTTTCGGTGACGCGAGCCAGGCAAAGCCTTGAGCCGGTCCTGGCCACAGCCTTTGAGGCGGAACTGCTTGAAATTGAGGCAGGGTCGCCGCTCATGTTGGAACGGCGAATCTCCTTCGACGAGGGTGAGCGGCCCATTGAGCACGGCAAGGACCTGTATCGAGGGGATCGCTTCCGCTTTGTCACAGAGTTAGCGCCTTTGGAGTTGTAGGAGCACCGTATGGTAGACGTGCGCCCACGAATGGAACCACGCCCTGGGCATGCAACTGAGGGCCCGGATGGTTTTAGGTTACCGTGAGGGATCAGGCGAGGGTGGTGATTATCGGCGGCGGAATCGCGGGCTGCAGCATCGCATACCATCTGGCCGAAATGGGGTGGACAGATGTCATCTTGGTCGACAAGGGCGAGCTCACCAGCGGGTCCACTTTCCATGCGGCCGGTTTGGTCACCCAGTTCCATACTTCCCCCACTTTGATGAAGATGCGCTTATACAGCGCCGACCTCTATCGGCGGCTGCAGGCCGAGCATGGCGAAGCGGTTGGCTGGATAGAGGTGGGCAGCCTGCGCCTGGCCTCAAGCGCCGCGCGCCTTAAGCAGCTGCAGAGAGGCGTGGGCCAGGCGAACGCGATTGCGGTGGAGATTGGGATTCGCACGCCCGAATCCAGTGGGCTTGAGCTTGGGATCCTATCTTCGGCTGAGGCGCTCAGGATTTTCCCGCATATGAGCGATGAAGGGCTCTATGGAGCCATGTACATCGAGAACGACGGTTACATCGATCCAAACGGAATCACGACCACCTTGGCGAAGCGGGCACGTGAGATGGGTGTGGGGATCCACACCGGAGTGCTGGTTACCGGGATTGAGCTCACCCCCGACCGTGAAGTGAGTCGGGTGATTACGGATGAGGGCTCGATCCGGACCGAATACGTAGTGAACGCAGCCGGTCAGTGGGCTCCGCAGGTGGCCGCCATGGTAGGGGCCAGCCTGCCGATCACACCCGTAATCCACCAGTATCTGACCACTAAGCCCATCCCCGGCTATGAATTGCCGCGCCAAACGCCGGTGCTGCGGGATCCCGACAACTTGATCTACATCCGAGAAGAGGTGGGCGGCTTTCTAGTAGGCGGGTTCGAGCAGGAGCCCAAGGTGTGGTCGCCAGAAGGCGTCGCCTGGGATTTCACCCATCAGCTGCTGCCGCCCGATTGGGACCTGTTTGAGGAGGTCATGGACGGCGCCCAGAGGCGTATTCCCGTCCTAGCCAAAGCGGAGATCATCAAACTCATCAATGGCCCGGAGGGAATCACACCCGATAGCCATCCTTGCCTGGGCCCGTTGCCTGGGCTTCGCGGCTTTTATGCCGCCGCGGGTTTGTCGCACGTGGGGTTCGGCGGTGGCGGCGCGATCGGCAAGGTCCTGGCTGAATGGATCATCGAGGGCGAGCCTGAGCTGGATACTCATGAGTTCAATGTTCGTCGCTTTGGATCGGTGTACGCCAATCGAGCATTCTCCGCCGAGCGGGCGCGCGAGGTCTACAAGTATTACTACTTCCTTCGCTACCCCGAGGACGAGAATGAGTGGGGTCGGCCCCAGCGCGTCAGCCCATTAGATGAGCACGTGAAGGAGCTTGGCGC
>JAPUGV010000110.1 GCA_027298025.1 Chloroflexota bacterium
TGTCCCCTACTCAGGTGACGCCTGCGCAGGGGACTTCGCCGATGTTTGCCAACGAGTAGAATCTGGGTGCTGTGGTCCGGAAGTGCGATAGGCCACTCGGATCGAGATTTCGGGAGGGATAGGTGTTCGTTCCACACGGCATTCATCTCACTCTTTAGTACAGACTGGCAGTCTCCCTTGCTCACGTGATGCATACATTGTGGATCTCACCAGCCCTTGCCGACGAGAGGAACCTGCTCGCTAAAGCACAGGAGGTTCAATAGACCGCTGGGATGGTAACTTCGCCAGGGACAGGCCGCGGCGCCGAAATCGATGTTGCTTCGCGGAATGTGTCTGTGTTAGAATATGGCCGACACCATCTTCACATAGCTTCGTAGGATCGATCCATGGATGTCCCTCAAAGCCGCGCTCTTCAGCATTTGCGGAGCATGAGCGAGATCAAACTGCACACCGAGGTGATCAATCCGCTTCTTCTGTTGCTCGCGTCGCATGTACGGTACGTGCATGGTTCGGAAGAACGCGGGAAAGATTTCGTGTACGTTACTAAAGACGAGCTAGGCGACTCTGTTCTTCAAGCTTGCCAGGTAAAGAACACGCCTCTTACAGGCCGCGCTTCATCTTCCGTGCATACAGTGGCCCTGTTGACGCAGCTGCGGCAATGTCGGGAATTGCTCGTGCTCAATCCAGAAACACATCTGAAGGAGAAGCCGCAGGTCGTGTCGCTTTGGACAATGTACCCGCTGCCGGAGAAGGATACTGCAGACAGCTCTGAGCTTTTGGGTTCTCTAAGACACCTACAATGTAAAATTGTTGGACCAGAAAAGATCGTGCAGCTTGTCGAGAAGCATATGCCCGAATATTTTCAGCGTATCGCCTATTCGGGGTCAGGTTTGGCAAAAACATTGAGAATCTACGTTGATATTCACCATGAAGCTGAAGCTTTTGATGTGCAGAGGCCGCGCCGGCTGTCTGAAATATTCGTCAGTATTGGTGTCGGCACCCAGGCTACGGAGCCCGGAGTTGAGACCGAGGAAGAGCTTGAGACGCAGATTCGAAGACGCCTGTATGACTTGGTCTGTGATTTGGAGGGGGCAATTCCGAAGAAGGCTCGGAAGGCGCCAATCCTAAAGGTTCTGGCTGGAGAGAAGAAGCGGCAGAGTCTTGAAATAGAGGTCGATTCGGTTCAGGTGAAGCCATTCGCCAAGTCGGTGCAAAGTTACATCTCACGGGAGGCAAGGAGCTCGGAGATTGCCAAAGTCCAATCGGCGCTCGATACGTTGGTCCTTGCCAATCAGACCATGGAAGCTGTAGCTCGGGTAATGTCTGGCACGAGCAATGTGAGGGGCGGCCGACGGAGGCGATTTCATGTTCCGGGACTCAGAGTTGAGCGAGTGCCAACCTCGGTGTGGGCTCATTATCCTGAGAATCTCGTTATTGTTGGTGGCGCTGGAGTCGGCAAAACAACATTTGCTCGAATGCTTGCGCAGGCAGCGATTGATGCAGACCTGCCGTGCGTGTATTTCCCCTGCTCGACGATAAATCGACCCGAAATGCGCTTGAGGGAGTGCATGATCGGATTCCTCAAATCTCTGGCTCCGGGAGTTCCTTCGCAAACGATTAAGAGCTATTTGGATCGCGCAGATCTAATCATCCTAGACGGATGCGACGAAGCTGCAACATTCAGGATCGCACTCGGGGACGAGATAAATCGGCTCTCCTTTCCTGGTCCGCTATCGCAGCAGGTCGGAGAAACAGGCCAGGGGGAACAGTTGTCGGTTCCGGCTGATCTCTTGGAGATGGTGGTCCATGATGCGGCGAAAGGAACACTTGGAATTCGAAACGCGATTCGAAAGCTGGATATTGACCGACTCATCGCAGCGAATCCTGATGAGCATATTCAGCAGAAGCTGACCGAGCTGCAGGAGAGGTACTGCCAGCATGGCAGGCGGGTCGTGCTCACAACGCGTGAGGCTGACTCTCTTGAGTTGAATGGGTCCTTCGTCCCTTTGTATCTATTGCCGTTTGATAATAAACAGCTCGATGACTTTTTTGAGCAATGGTGCAAGGGGACTACACTGCGTGCAGAGTTGATACGAGACTATCTTGATGACCATCCACGGTTACGAGAAGTATGCCGGAGACCGATGGTTGCAACGATTCTGGCAGGGCTGTTTGAAGGCGGGCACGATCCGCCGCACTCTAGAGCAGAACTCTACGAGGCACGGTTTAATCTACTGTTGACTGGCCGATGGGACCGATTGAAAAAAGTGTCCGTCCGAATGCGGGTTAGAGAGCGGGACAAGTATATGTTGCTTATGCGCTTGGCGCTACAGATGCACCTCGGGCACCGACGAACGTTTGCAACCGAAGACGTTGCGGAATTGTGGAATCAAGGCTTCTCACGGAACTACCCTGGCATTTCAGTGGCCGATGTTCTTATCGAACTAGAGGTATCGAATTCAGTTATCGTGCGGGTTGGATCAGGCAGCTTCTCGCTCGGACATCTGTCTTTCCAGGAATTCCTTGCCGCTCGCGCGATCGTGTTTTCTCAGCAACAGCGAGTGTTGGTGAATCACCTTTACGATCCTTGGTGGTCAGATGTAGCATTGTACTTTGCTGGTTTATCGGGGGATGTTTCGTCCTTGCTCAGCCAACTGCAAGGAGATCTCCGACTGTATGACCAAGAGCGGATCATTCGCGACATCGTCGAAGAGGCACGGTTCACCGATCCGGTTGTCTTGGATTTTTTGCAGGAGGCGTTTTGCGATAACGATCGGCAGAACTACGAGGATGACGGTGAGTAGCTCCGCAACAACATAGGTTGCGAAGAAAGAGGTTCACTGTTTCGGACTGCGAAAGCACAACGGCAGCGCGAACGGTGAGCCGGTACTGAGGAGACCGTGAGGCCGTCCTGTCCCAATATTCAGCCGACCGACAAGTCTTTGGTAAATCAGTATATCCGTTTGTGTTGATTTGGCCTTGAACAGAGGAGATCAGGCATTTTGGAGCTGTGCCTGGCGAAAACTCCATCTGCGTAACGTATTGTGCTTTTCGGCTCACACTGTGTGCATGCAACTCGTTAATAAAGACTGGCAAGCTCCCCTGATCAGGTGACGCCTGCGCAGGGGACGTCGCGATCTCGTACCATCTTGGTCCTCAGTTGCGAACACGAGACAAGGTGGATGAAGTCGAGTGGCCCACGGTAGCGGCAGCTCTGATTGTATCCCAAAGCGGTTACGTTACACCGAGATACTCGCGCACGTGAAGGGGGCTAACCATTACCTACTGCCAAGGAGGCCAGCGGGTGTGGTAAAGATCTCGGAGCGGCGGCGGCGCAGTTAGACTTTCTGATCAACGTGCATGAGCTTCGGCGGGTGGTTTTGATCGCCCACGAAGGATGCGCGTTCTACACCGATCGGCGTCACCGAGAAGCAGCGCGAGGATCTGGCCGAGGCGGTGGACCGTGCGCGGCAGGTTGGACGCCGTGTGATGGTGAAGGCGTATTTCGCGCGCATGGAAGGAAGTCGCATCGTCTTTGAGCGCGTTGTGGTTTAAGGTCTTAAAGTCACGCCTCGTTTAGCGGGTGACGCGCCCCCGGCAGCGTCCCTTGATCCACTCGTGTCAAGGTTGGGAACGATATGAGGACAAATCAGATTCCCATCGCGATAGCTCGCCGGGCTTGCACCAAATCCTGACGCCGATCGGAGTCAAGTTATTACCCTCTTTCCATTCAAATTGTGCAAAGGGGCCTTCCGCAGTGTTGCGTTTGAGAATCTCGCTCACTTCATTGAACTCGTCTGAAGACACATTGATCTGGCGGAGCGGTAGCACGACCTCCTGCAGCGCACCCAAGTCGACCAACGCTTGACGATGCTCAAGCACGGCCTCCCAGTGAAGCGCTGCTGCTTGGTCGCTCTCACTGGACATGAAATTTCGATCGGCCTCAAGCAGCGCATTAAAGTGGTAGTGGGCCGGATCGGCTGGAAAGCGCCACATAACAATAAGAAAAACGATCACTGGGAGCACGATGCACGCCAGTGTCAGGAGCAAGAATCTCCGAAAACCTTTGGAAATCATCGCTACCCCTTAGCGCCGGACTTTGCCCGGCGATGGTCTTGCAAACGATAATCTTAGCGAGGTTCGCCCGCCAGCCGCGCTGGGGAGGGCTCACGAGGGGAAATGAAAACTGGGGATATAGGACTTGAACCTATACTAACTGATCCAGAGTCAGCCGTGCTACCATTACACCAATCCCCAAGTGTCGCGTGGTTCAGCATCCACGAAACGGCACGATTGTATATCGTCACCGGGACGGATCAACTATTGGTCTGACCTTCCAATCCGACCGCAGAAAGGTGTCGGTGGGATCGGTGGGACGGGCGTCTCGCCCGTTCGAGAAATCTCACACGCTCGGCCCAGACGGCTGGGCTACGGGAAGAGATGATGGGTGAGTTCCAGATCACCTTGGAATGGCTGCCGGGGCGGTTTGCGGTCTGTCGGCTCGACGCGCAGGCGGCGACCCCCGGATGGGCGCTGGCGGATGGGGGGTTTGTCAGTATCACGCGGAGTGAACGGGAGCTGTCGATTGTCGCCGCCGAGGCGCTTGTTCCGGCCGAGGTGAAGGCCGAGCGCGGCTGGGCGGCAATGCGCGTGGTTGGGCAACTGGATTTCTCGATGGTCGGCGTCTTGGCGAAGTTGACGGGGGCCGTGGCCGAGGCGGGAATCTCGTGCTTCGCAATCTCAACCTATGACACGGATTACATTTTTGTGAAGCAACAGGATGCGGTCGATGCAGCGAAGGCGCTAGGGACGGTTGCGCAAGTGACGCGGCGTCCGGAGGCCGCCCGCTAAACGGTTCGCGCCGGCGATTGCACCAAACACTCGGCGATTTGGACGGCGTTGAGGGCGGCGCCTTTACGAAGTTGGTCGCCGGCGACGAAGAGATTCAATCCCATGTCCGGCGGCTGTGATAGGTCAGCGCGAATCCGCCCCACAAGCACATCATCCAACCCCGTGGCGTCGATCGGCTCGGGAAATTTGTTCGCGTCACGATCATCGACGACCTTCACGCCAGGGGCGGATTGCAAAATATCGCGCGCCTGATCTTCATGCAGCGGTTGCCGGAAGGTGAGATTGACCGCAGCACAATGTGCACGCAGCACCGGAACGCGAATGCAGGTGACGGTCACCCGGACGGAATCATCGCCCCAGATCTTGTGCGTCTCGGCGATGACTTTGCTTTCCTCGAAGTTGGAGCCGTCCGGTC
>JAPUGV010000111.1 GCA_027298025.1 Chloroflexota bacterium
TTTGCATCCCGGAGATTTTCAACGTGACGGCGCACGGTGCTCTTGCCTACGCCGATCTCCGCAGCAAGGGATTCGTAGGAGGCGTGGCACGCGCCATCCCGCATCTGGCAATATCTCCAGACGACGCCATAGACTAGCGCCCCCATTGTTTTGAATCGGGGGATCAGGTCGTCAAAAACTGGTGTGTAGTTATTGCTCATATTTCAACTCCAAATGAAAACAGGCCAGGAAATTTCTCGATGTCGAGAACTTCTCGGCCTGTGTTTTTGTCGCCCCGGAAGGTGGCACCCTGTCTGGGGAATTACAGGAAGTTAAGGAATGGTTTTTGGAATAGAAGCAGGGCCGGGGGGCACCCCGACCCTGCGGTAACGCAGGAGCAAGCTCCTCCCTCAGAGGGGGTGCAAGCTCCAGGTGCCCCAGGCGCGACTCGAACGCACAACCTAGGCTTTAGGAGAGCCTTGCTCTATCCAATTGAGCTACTGGGGCCCAACCCTACGCTCTCGCGCTAGCATTATATCGTCATGCGGGTTTTGACGATTTGGATAATAAAAAGACGAGGTTGTCCCCCCGCAGGTCTAAGGCGAAATGACCTAGAGATCTTTGACGGAGATCACGTAAGGAGTGACCTGCTTCTGCCGCCCGGCCAGCTTCACCGATCTGAGCTTCTTGGCCTTTACCCCCCTCAATTCCTTGTAGGTTTCTGTACTAAACAGGATTTGGCCTCGTTTGGCCTTATCGTGCAGCCGTTTGGCCACGTTCACGACATCGCCCACAACCGTATAATCCATCACCCGCGAGGATCCGATATTCCCAACGATGGCCTCACCCGAATGCAGCCCGACCCCCAGACCCAGTCCTTTCAGATCGATGTCGGGGTCATCCCGCATTTGCTCAAACAATTGTTGCATCTCGACCGCGGTTGCTACTGCACGCTGCGCATCGTCATCGCCCGCAACTGGCGCGCCATAGAAGGCCATCAGTCCGTCACCGAGATACTTATCGAAAGTCCCTTTGTGGGCAAATATCACTCTACTCAGCCCCTCAAATACATGGTTAAGGGTGCGAATGACCTCGGGACCCGTGTGCTTCTCGGTGTAGCTCACAAAGTTGCGGATATCGGCGAATAACACCGTGACGGGCCGGGTTTCGCCATAAAGCTTGAAGTACCGATCCGGATCGGTGAGGATGACGTCTGCCACATCTTCGGCCACATACCGGTCGAGCACTTCTCGAAGCAGCTCGTTTCTGGATTCGACCTCATCGTGGAGAAGCTTGATGCGCAATAGTGAGCGCACTCTGGCCAGCAGCACGATCGAGCTGTACGGCTTGGTAATGAAGTCATCCGCTCCGACTTCGAAGGCGTTGAGCTTCTCTTCCTCACTGTCCAAGGCGGTAATGATCACCACCGGCACGAATCGGGTGGCGGCGGTGGCCTTAAGCCGACGGCAGAGCTCCAACCCGTCCATCTTTGGCATCTGAACGTCGATCAGCGCCAAGTCGGGCGAATAGCTCAAGGCCTGCCTGAGCGCTTCCTCGCCGTTTGAGGCGGTCAGGACTTCGCAACCGGAGGATGTCAGATAAGCCTGGAGCAGATCTCGGTTTAACCAGTCGTCGTCAGCCACGAGGATGCGCGGCTTTCGGTCAAAGACCGATGAGAGATCCATCGCCGGATCGGTGAAGACCTTCGGCAAAGCAACGCCCTTGGCTTGATCCCCTAACTTATCCCCCGACGGGGCCTTTTCGGCCAAGCCCATCGAAGGCTTCAGTGCAGGTACGTCCTTCGTTTTCGGCATCGAGCTATTCAAGATCTCCTGTGGCGATAGCGTTCTACAGTCAGGCGAAAGCCCTTGAAGCGTATCTTACCCAAAGTACGGATCATTAATAGACCGTACTTAGAGCCTGATAAGGACCAGCGCACTCAGAATCGAACCGATCGCCGCGCTGCCGTAGGTGGCAAAGGCGATTCCCCGCTTGCTCGCTCTTAGCCCGAGATCCACGACCGTAAAACGGAACCGGTGGGCCCAGTGAAAGAGAGGCAAAGAGATCAGCATAAAAAGGTACAGCTTGGTAACCGGGTGCGAAACCAGGGCCAGAACTCGCTCGTACTCAAGAGCGCTCTCCAGCCCACCCGCAGGACCAACGATACCGGTGAGCACGATGTGGATCGGCGCCAGAAACGCGGCAATCACCCCTCCTGCGCCGAACAGAAACCAAAACACGGGTTCGCTGCTCTTCCGCATCCGTTAGCCTCTCGTGAGGATGAGGACAATAAGCGCGGACACGGCGATCCAGGGGACATAGTTAGCCCCCGCGATGAGTTTCGATGGGACCCGATACTCGCCGAATCGCACGACGATAATATTCGGGAGAAGCCCGAACCAGGTGACCGTGTGGTACAGCGCGGCGACGAGCGCCACTACATGAAAGACAATCATCCCCGGCGTAGCGAGAAAGCCCAGATAGGTTTCGTATGCCTGGCGTCCTAAAGAAAGTTGATAAAGCAGAATGAGGAACAGGATCAAATAGACCGCGATGAAGACGGCGGTCAGCTCGCGCAGGATAAATAGGAAATAGGCGCGTCGCTTGAGCCACCATAGGGTTGGAACCGGCCGTTCGAACCGTCTCATCGACCCTTCCACGGCATTAGCACATCCCTAAACCAGTCGGTAGTGGTGGACAATTTAGCCTGCTGGATGGCGCCGGCCGGGTCGACATCTACCGGGCAAACGACCGTACAGGTGCCGACATAGGTGCAGGCCCAGATCCCCTCTTCGGTCGAGAGCACCTGCTCCCGCCAACTGCGGCCCTGATCTCGCGAATCCAAGTTGTAGCGATGGGCCAGTGCAATCGCCGCCGGGCCTGTGAACTGCGGGTCCAAGGCGTAGACCGGACAGGCCGAGTAGCACAACATGCAATTGATACACATGCTGAATTGCTTGTAACGAGCCAGCTCAGCCGGCGTCTGTCGGTACTCGCCCTCCGAGATTGGCTTCTCATGCTCACGAAGGATCCACGGCTTGACGCTGGTCAGCTTCTCCATGAAGTCATCCATCACGATCACCAGATCCCGCTCAATGGGAAAATTGGCCAACGGTTCAACCCGGATGGGGTCGGGGTAGTAATCCCGAAGGAAAGTGGCGCAGCTCAGCTTCGGCTCCCCATTGATCATCATCCCGCAACTGCCGCACACGCCCATTCGACAGGACCAGCGATAGGACAGGGTGCCATCGATATGATCCTTAATGTGGTTGATCGCATCGAGCACGACCCAGTCCTCACGATACTCGCTCTCATAAATCTGAAAAGTGGGCTCTTGCTCCTGCTCCGGCCGGTAGCGGAGCACTTCTAAGACAATGGTCGCTTTCGACATGCCTATTTTCCGTACACTCTTTCAGTCGGGGGCCAGTCTGTGACGACAACATCCATATATTCGATCTTTGGCGCGCCGTCCGTCTGATAGGCCATCGTATGGGTCAGGAAATGCTCGTCATCGCGCTCAGGGAAATCGGTGCGTTGATGCGACCCGCGCGACTCGGTCCTCGCTAGCGCTGAATGGGCGATGGTCTCCGCCACATCCAACATGAAATCGAGCTCAAGCGCCGTTGTGAGTTCCGTGTTAAAAGTCCTGCTGGTATCGTCGAGTTGGAGGCGCCCATAACGTTCTCGAAGCTCCTCAAGTTTTGCACAAGTCGACTGCAACGAGGCCTCATCACGATAGATGCCCGCTCCCGATTCCATAGTGCTGCGCATCTCATCTCGCAAGGTCGCGATCCGCTCGCTACCCCCCTCTTTACGGAGAAATTGCTGCTCAATTCGCCGCGCCTCATCTCGAGCCTGAGACTCCAGCGCCTGCATATCAAGCTCCGCATGCTCCACAGCAAACTTCGCTGCGCCGTTACCCGCCTGATTTCCGAAGACCAGCAACTCGGTCAGCGAATTGGAGCCCAAGCGATTGGCGCCATTAATGCTCACACAGGCCACCTCTCCCGCGGCGTATAAACCAGGAAGGGGTGTGGTGGCACGCAAATCAGTGTGAACGCCTCCCATCATGTAGTGGATCACCGGCCTGACCGGGATCAGCTCTTCTACCGGATCGATACCCGCGTATTTAGTGGCCAGCTCTCGGACCAAAGGAAGTTTCCTCTCTATTTTCTCCTTGCCTAAGTGGCGGATATCAAGGTGAACAAAATCGCCGTAGGGTCCCTCAATGGTCCGGCCCTTCTCGGATTCTTTCACAAAGGCCATCGACAGTTTATCGCGTGGCCCAAGCTCCATGGCCCGCAGTCGAGGCCATGGGTCCGGAGGTCCCAGCCCATAATCCTGCAGGTATCGATAACCATCTTTGTTGACCAGGATCCCGCCTTCGCCACGGCTGGCCTCGGTGATCAGCAAGCCAGTGCCGGGCAAGCCGGTAGGATGATATTGGACAAACTCCATATCCTTCAACGGGACGCCTGCCCGATAGGCTAAGGCCATACCATCCCCGGTGACAATAGCACCGTTAGTGGTAAAGGGGAAAACCCGTCCCGCTCCACCGGTACACAGAATCACCGCCCGAGCAGCGATCAGGCGCACCTCGCCGCTCCGTAAATTCACCGCAGTGAGACCCTGACAGCGCCCGTCCTCCACCAGCAGTCTGGTGGCGAACCACTCGTCATAGCGCTTCAGCTCTTGATATTTAAGGGAGGTCTGGAACAGGGTGTGCAACATGTGGAAACCGGTCTTATCGGCTGCAAACCAGGTGCGCTCGATTTTCATTCCGCCAAATGGACGCACCGCGACGCTTCCGTCCTTCTCCCGGCTCCACGGACAACCCCAGTGCTCGAGCTGGATTAATTCCCGGGTGCATTCTTCTGCGAAAAACTGCACCGCATCTTGATCCGCAAGCCAGTCAGACCCACTGATGGTGTCATCGATATGGGCCTCAAGGCTGTCGTTCTCCTTGATCACCGCTGCCGCACCACCTTCGGCCGAGACGGTATGGCTGCGCATAGGGAAAACCTTCGAAACCACGGCGATATCGAGCTGGGAGTCGGTCTCCGCTGCTGCGATCGCAGCGCGAAGCCCCGCACCACCGCCACCGATGATGACAACGTCGTGTTGGATGCTATCTTTCATCTATTTGCAAACTCTCCTGTTTTGAGTGGGAGTTGATCGGGGGAGCTCGGGGTGAACGTGAGGGGCCGGCTCTCATCATGAACGCTGTCTAGCCAGAGATGGGTCGGAGGGTACCTTTCCTCCGAAACTCGTGGGGCGAGGGGCAGGTAATTTAGATTCTCGAAACTCTGCGGAGCAACGGCGATTTTACCACTTCTCATTGGAACCCCAATCCTTCCCGCAGGACCCGGCCCATTCCTATACCTTCTAGCCCTCTCCATTTCTCTCTTGCACTATTACTACCCTCAGAGATTCACCGGATCGCCCGTGGGCGCCGGCGAGTATTTCATTCGATTGGCCGCCATTCGTCACCGTCGGGAGAAGGAGTAGGCACCGCCTCTTTCGGTTGGCCAAGTCGCATCCAAGCCAGCCAGAGCAAGGCGGGTATGAGCCCGCCAAGGGCCATCAGGCGGAACAGCCCGTCGAGTTTCAATGCAGTCGAATCTAGGGCCCATCCGGCGAAGGCCGCGCTGATCGCACTTGCCAAGGTGAACATCGCGATCTGCATCGACAGCACCCGGCCCAGCAGCTTATCGTCCACGAGTTGATAGAGCAGTTGAGTTGAGAATACCCAGATACCCCCCACCGCAAAGCCTCGCAGGAACATTCCGAGCATCACCATTTCGAAACTGGCCAGGGTCGCGGCTACGGCCAAGCCAAGAGACCCCAGTAAATACATTGGGGCCAGGGAACGGCGCAGTGCCGGCCCACGGTCACCCGTCAGAAGGCGTGAGAGTAAGGGTCCCACGCCTGTTCCTAAGCCGACGATCGCGAAAAGGAGACCCAGGCCAGTACCGCCGCCTTCTCCAATGACGAATATCGTCTGAGAGACGCGCGCCATGGCTACGTTGGCGATGCCGCCTGCGATGAAGAGCCCAATCGCCCCCAAATGCAGTGTGATGAACAGGACATCGGGCTCGCGACGCAGATATCGGAATCCGTTGAGATAATCCTGGGTCACCGCCTTCAGGCCGGCCGCCACCTCGGTCAGAGGTGCGTCGTACCTCATCCTAGCTATCAGCCCGGCTGAGACCAGGAAGGTGAGCGCGTCGATCGCAAAGGCTTGGTAGATCCCCCATTGGCCAGCCACAAATCCTCCAAGCGCCGCCCCGATTGCCAACGTAACCGACCAGGTGGTCGACGACAGTGCGTTGGCGGTTCCTAACTCCCTCTTGGTTGTGATATCCGGCAAGATCGCGCTGCGGGTTGGGAAGAACACTCCGCTGATTGCCATCAGCAAGATCGTTAGGGCGTATAACAACCAGACATGGTCAGGACTTCGGACAAATAGGAACCCGAAAACGATCACTGCGCGCGCGAGGTCGGTCGATATCAGTAGAAGCTTGCGGTTGTATCGGTCGGCCGCTACACCGCCGACTTGCGTGCCTACGAATTGGGCCACCATACGGACGACGAACAACCCGCCCACCGCCAGGCCGGACTGGGTAAGCTGAGCTACCAGGGCGGCGGAGGCGATCAAATTGAACCAATCTCCGAATAGGCTGACGATCTGACCCACCCAGAGGTAGCGGAAGTCGACGTTGGAGCGGATGAGCTGGAGGTACCCTACAGGTCGTCTCTGATCTTGAACCGGAACGTCCCGCTTCGAATTCAAACTAGCCTCCGGCCTCAAGCTCGTCTTCGGCAATCACTTTGGGCTGCCCCACCGCGGCAAGGTTCCGTCGGCAGAGACGGGTTCGCCGCTGCTCTGTTGGGCGCTCATCGCCTCCAGGCTCAGCGTAAGCGGACCGATCTTTCCTGGGCGCTGAGTGGCCAGCCGAATTCCGGCAATCGAGCTCAAGAACGAGATGATGCTTCTCCTAAAGACACATCGGCCCGACTTCTTGGGAAGTCGGGCCGATGAATTTGCGCAATCTGTTCTCTAGGCTTCGGCGGTGCCTTCCAAATAGGCCTGACCCAGGAGGTGGCCCTCCACAGCCATTGCGTAGGCCGTGGTCAGGAACACTCCCACCAAGCAGAGAATGCTGCCCAGCGGAGCGATGAAGCCGGCCGCGAGGTATCCGAGCAGCACGATCAAGTAGGCGCTGGGCGCATTGCTCACTATCTTCCAAAGCTCTCTGAAGTTTAGCGCTTCTCCGAGGCCATCTGTTGACGCCAACCGACCATAAGAGGCAGGAAGGGCAAACAGCAACGCGATGCCATAGATTAAAGTCAAGCAGATAGCGCAAAACGATATGAGGGTGATGATGGTCGTCCCTGCGTCCCCTTCTACAGAACCGGCAACGGCCGTGAAAATCCCAACTGGGATCCACACGATTATGAGCGGGATTGAGAAGACCAGGGTTGCTAGCCACGCCTTGAATCCCAAGGTGAGCAAGCCGCCAAAATCGGTCCATTCGGCCAGCACTTGCTCCTCCCCGTTGATCACCCGCCGACCTATCTCGATGGACCAGCCCAGCAGTGCAAACCAGCCGACGATGGGAATGATGCCGATCACAGCCGCGATCACGATTTTCTCTATCCACTTTTCGTCCTGAAACGGGAACGAAAACGCCAAACCAAAATCCATGGATCCTCTCCTTTTGCGCGCCCCCAACTGCGGTCGTGAGGGCTCATTCTAACTCACTCCCATATTTTCAAATCTGACCGCTAGGATCTGGAGTAGAGCGCGACAGAGTATGGTACTCTAGTCCTAGTCACCCTCCGAAGGGGTCAAGAGGAGAGCGTGAAGGTCCTCCTGTTGAGTCCGGCCGGCGCCCTGTCGCTCGCCGGGCTTTTATTTTTCTTCTCCCTGCCCCCCGCTTCCACGGCCAAGGGTCCTGAGAACGCGTCGGCGTTCCCGCCAAGCGTAGCAACCCCCTCATACCCCGCCCCGCATCCGCCTGAGACCTCCCCTGCGGAAAGGTTTGCGCCCACACCAGCGGAGACTTCGACTGCGGAGGGTAGCCCACCTCCAACCTCTTCTGGGGCCACCAGCCCGACCGCCTCTGCGACAGCTCCAGCCCCGACCTCTGTGACTCCGTCCGGAAGTGTAAGCCCCACGAGTTCGCCTCCTTTGACCCCTACCGTAACATCGTCCCCCGCCGCGGATTCGACTCCCTCGGTAACACCGTCAATTTCAACCCCTCCCCCCAGCTTGACCCCCACCGCAAGCGCCTCCCCCTACCCGCCTCGATCCGTTCTGATCAATGAGCTGGCATGGGCGGGTACGGTGGCCTCGTCATCCGACGAGTGGATTGAGCTTCAGAACCAGACCCCCTCGGCCATTGACCTTGGCGGATGGCGTCTCACCGACGGCGGCGATATCAACGTGGCACTCAGCGGGGCAATCCCGGCCTTCAGCTACTTTCTATTGGAACGCACAGACGACACAACCATCATGGACATCTCCGCTCATCAGATCTACACGGGCTCTCTGGCCAACGGCGGCGAGCGTCTTGAGTTGCTGGACCCCTCGGGAGCTGTGGTGGATACGGCAAATGCAGGCGGTGACGGATGGCCGGCCGGTGAGGCCAGCTCCCGCAGGAGCATGGAGCGCCGAGGGGGGACCGATATCGTGGGCAACTGGGGCACTTTCACCGGCATCGGGAGCGTTGGTCACGATGTGTCGGGCAACCCCATTGCGGGTACGCCCCGCCAGCTGAACTCCATGCCGGCGACCCCTACCCCGTTTGCCAAACCTACCAACGTCCCGCCCCAGGCCGTGTTGATCAACGAAATTGCGTGGTCAGGGACCCTGGCTTCCTCAAGCGACGAATGGATCGAGCTTCGCAACCCGGGAGCCGTCTCCATCTCACTAACAGGCTGGAAGCTGACGGATGGTGCTGACATATCAATCTCACTGTCAGGCACGCTCGCCGCATACAGCTTCTATCTGCTTGAGCGGACGGACGATTCGACGGTCTCGGACATCGCCGCAGATGGGATCTACACCGGCTCTCTGAGAGATGCCGGGGAGGTGCTGCAGCTGCTCGGACCCGATGGCGAACTCGTAGACTCGGCGAACTCTTCAGGGGGCAGTTGGCCGGCTGGGCGATCCTCGCCGAAAGCCAGCATGGAACGCCGCGGTGGCGGTGACTCGGCTGGTAATTGGGGAAGTTTTACCGGCTATAACGGCGATGGCCTGGACGCCTCGGGGGCTCCGATCCGGGGGACACCTCGGAGGACCAATTCACTGTTCTTCCCCACCCCGACCCCCACAGGCATCCCAAGTCGAGTCGTGATTAACGAATTGTTGATCCGGCCGCGCTACGATCGGGAAGGGTCTGGCAACGTGACAACCGAAGGCGAGTTTATTGAGCTCTATAACGCCGGTCCACTTCCTGTATATCTCAAGGGGTGGTGGCTCGACGATGTGGCCAACGGTGGCTCCAAGCCGTACGATTTGCCGGGTGTGACCATCTCCCCCAAGGGCTTCGCAGTATTCTTTCGCACGGAGACGAAGATTGCTTTGAACGATGACGGGGACACCGTCCGGCTACTTGCGCCTGATGGACGAACGATCGATCAGATCAGCTATCTAGCGGTCCGCGCCGCCAATCTCTCATACGGGCGGCTGCCGGACGGGTCGGATAACATGGGTTACGGTCTCTGGCCCACGCCCAGGATGCCCAACCTGCCGTTCGAACCGCCGGTCGTGTCGCGCTTCTACTTCGGCCGGCCCTGCACCGGGCAATCGTTGACGCTTCTTACCCGAGCCGCTCGTTCCCCCGCGCAGGCGGCGTGGCTGCGAGAGATGTATTTCGTTGGTTGCGAGATTCAGGTTCTAGCGATCGCCGAGGGAGTGTAATAGGCGTCGGAACGCCGAGGTCCCTCTCACGGAGTACTTGGCCGCCGAGCGGCGATCCACTCCAATCCGGATGGACCAGGCTCCATCGGGCATCACTTCAAACATCTCTTCATCTGTAACGTCATCCCCGGTTGCGAGGATGAAATCGTAAATTGTGTCGCTATCGAGCCACCTGCGAGCCGCACGGCCCTTGCCGATCCCGCTCTCTTTCACCTCAACCACTTTGCTGCCCTGCATGATTACTAATGGTGTATTTGCTATCACACCTTCCAGGTTTTCCATGAGCTGCTTCGCGCGCAGATCGCCCAATTCTGGCTCGGCGCGTCGATAATGCCAGGCCATCGAAGCGGTCTTCTCTTCCAGCATCGAGCCTGGGGTACGGTCCACGTAGAGCTCGAGCAGAGGCCGAAGTTCGCTCTTCCAACCGTCGGCGGCCTCGGTGGTTTGCACACTCCACTTCGTGTCAGCCGCGCGCCGGATCTGGGCTCCGTGCTCCGCCACAAGGCTTGCACCAATTCCCCCCAGCCAATCCTGAAGCGTTTCGCGGTCCCTGCCACTGATGATGACCACGGTATTCTTCTTGTCCTCCGCCAGGCGCGTGAGCAATGTTATCAACTCCTCATCCGGGGCGGCCTCCTTAGGCCGAGAGGCGAAGGGAACCATCGTCCCATCGTAGTCTAGCAGCAGCAGTCGCTGCTTGGCCGACCGGTAAGCTTGGAGCAAGAGATTAATGCCGGCCTTGTCGAGTCGTACCTGGACCTGCTGCTTGGCAGGTGCAATTTCAGGTTCCAGTCCGCCGAGGAAATCTTCTGCCCAACGCACCACGTCGTACCGGCGCAGACGAGCCAACATGGGCGAATTCCTGGCCACCTGCTCGCTCTCTGACATCGTCAGAGCATGTAGCAGAGCTTCGCTGATTTGCTCCGTATCGTGCGGGTTCACGATCAGGGCTTCGCCCAACTCCTCGGCCGCACCCGCCGTCTCACTAAGGATCAGCACCCCGGTCCCATCCGGATGCGCTGCTAGATATTCTTTGGCGACCAAGTTCATGCCATCGCGCAACGGCGTGACCAGCGCCACATCTGCCGCGCCGTACAACGCGACGAGCCGGTCGAAAGGCAGGAAACGATACATGTACCAAATGGGGACCCATCCCGGCTTTCCGTGACGACCGTTGATGCGGCCGACTGCTTCGTCGACCTCCTTCTTAAGCGCCTGATATTCCGGAACCCCGGTCCTCGAAGGAACCGTAAGCGAGATCAGGGTCACACGGCGGTGCCAATCTGGATTTTCTGCAAGAAAGTGGTCGAAGGATTCCAATCGCTCCACGATGCCCTTCGTGAAGTCCAGGCGATCCACGGTCAGCACGATCTTGCGGTCCTGAGTTTCCTCCTGCAATTCCGCCAGCTCTTTACGGACCGCTTCGGTTTGCATGGCTGACTCAAACCCGTTCACGTCGACCCCGATCGGGAAGGTGTCTACTCTCACGGCACGATCTCCGACAATCACCCGGCCGAATTCCTGCTCCAACCCGAGGAGTCGCAGCAGACTGCTGAGGAAGTGGCGCGCATAGCCATGACTATGGAAACCGATCAGATCGGATCCGAGCAGACCTTGCAGGATCTCTTCGCGCCAGGGCAGCATGCGGAAGAGCTCCGATGAAGGGAACGGGATGTGCAGGAAAAAGCCGATCTTCGCTTCGGGCAGCGCCTCACGCACAAGCGCCGGCAGCATCATCAGATGGTAATCGTGGATCCACAGCAGGTCTCCCGGCTGGGCGAACTCGAGGATCTTGTCGCGAAACAGGGCGTTGATCTCCTTGTAAGCATTCCACTCTCGGGCTTCGTAGTGGGCATTTTGGGGGAAATAGTGGAACAGTGGCCAGATGGTGCCGTTCGAAAATCCCTCATAATACAGGTCGAAATCGGAGGGTGGCAGGAAGAGCGGCACGCTGTCATATTCCTTGACCAGATGTCTCTCGATGCTTCTGCGATCCTTGTCATCCCAGACCGGTGTCCCCGGCCATCCCAGCCAGAGCATTTCACGCTGCTTCCTTACGGACTGCAAACTCGTTGCCACGCCCCCCGCGGCGGGATGATAAGTGAAGCCGCCCTGGGTCCGTTCGATTTCAACCGGCAGTCGGTTTGAAACTACGATCAGTCTAGGTTCTTTTGCCAAGATCGGTTTTCTCAGACTCGGCTAGCTCTCACAGCCATCGCCGAACGCTTCGTTTGTAATCCAGGTATTCATCTCCGAATTGCCGCTCCAAATAGGGCCCTTCGCGGCGGCCGATCCTAACCTAAATGTAGACTATGAGCACCGCGAGCGCTATCGCGACCCACAGGTTGTTCAGCGGCAGCGATGCTCGTATATTACCAACCCTTGGCACAGAAGACACAGACGCATCGCGGGCCTCGTCTCCGCGCCTCGGTACACGAAGAACCTGATCCGGGCCGGTAATCCCGTTTACC
>JAPUGV010000112.1 GCA_027298025.1 Chloroflexota bacterium
CCCATGAACCACCCTTCATTCGAGAGGGTGAAGAGAGTGTGCTCAAGGCTGGCATGACCTTCACGGTTGAGCCCGGAGTCTATCTTCCTGGGCGGGGCGGCGTGCGCGTCGAAGACGATCTCTGTGTAACGGAAGATGGCAGCGTGAGCCTGACCATGCTGCCTCGCGAGGCCCGGCTGGTCGCATGAGGATCCTTGTTGACCGCGGTGAACCGTTCTTATATCCCGGTGGCGAGACCGGTTGCCTGCTCATTCACGGGCTTACCGGCGCACCGGAGGAGATGCGCTGGATGGGGAGATTCCTAGCCGATCAGGGGTTCACCGTCCTTGGCATCCGCCTGTTCGCCCATGGCACGCAAGTGGCGGATATGAACCGGGCGCGGTGGCAGGATTGGCTGGCAAATGTCGAGGATGGCTACCACATGCTTCGGGGCCTGACCACAGAGATGGTCGTCATGGGCATTTCGATGGGAGGGGCGCTCGCATTGCTGTTGGCACGCGAATTCGAGGTGGCCGGCGTTCTCCTCATGGCCACTCCTGTCCGGCTTCCGAAGGCTCGGATCGAACGCATTCGGCCGCTGCTCCCATTGATCAGCAAGGTTCTGCCCACCCTTCGGCTCCCGGGAGAGTCGGACTGGGTCGATAAAGAGGCCGAGATATTGCAGCTCTATTACCATGAATTCCCGGTCCGCGCTTCGGCCGAGTTGCATGATTTATTAGAGGAAATGCGAGCATCGCTGGGGATGGTGAAAGCCCCCGCATTGCTCCTTTACGCCGAAGGAGACGTCGGTACACCGCCGGATGCCGCCCAATTCATCCACGATAGGCTTGGATCCACCGACAAGCAGATTCTCTGGCTCGAGAATAGCGGACACAACATTCCGCGGGACGCTTCCCGCGAACAGGCCTTCGAGGCTTCCGCGTCGTTCACACGCCGCGTCACCGCGTGAAAACCGGTCGCGCCTCGTTCTCGTTTCCTAGGTTATGAGCCAAATCCAATCGGGGGGAGAACCTTTCCTGATTCGGGGTGATTCAGGCATTGGCGTATTGCTCGTACACGGGTGGACCAGCGCACCGCAAGAGATGCTCGAGCTTGGCAAGCACCTCGCCGGACAAGATCATACCGTGCTTGGACTCCGATTGCCGGGGCACGCCACACGCCCCGCGGATCTGAACCGCATGCGCTGGCGAGATTGGCTAGCCGCGGTCGAGGACGGCTATTGCCTGCTCGACTCTGCCTGTGAGCAGGTGGTCGCGATGGGTCTCTCCCTTGGCGGCGCTTTGGCTTTGCTCCTGGCCTGCTCCCGGCCCGTGGCAGGTGTGGTAGCGATGGCAACGCCTTACAAAGTGCCCACACAGCCGGGCCTCCGGTGGCTGGGCACACTGCTCCTCACCCTACGGCCGATCAGCAGTGTCCTGCGCTTCGTTCCAAAGCCATCGGTCAATGATTACAAAGACCAGCAGGCATATCGGGATCACTTAAGCTACAAAGTTTTCCCGATCCGCTCTGTGCCGGAAGTTAGTGGATTACTGGAGCTGCTCAGGGAACAACTTCCCAGGCTTCGTGCACCGGTCCTGCTCATGCACGCCGCCGAAGATCGAGGCGTTTCCCCCGACCATGCTCGGTCCATCTACGCGCAGCTGGGTTCGATTAAGAAGGATTTGGTCTGGATCGAGAATAGCGGGCACGTCATAACCGTCGAACCCGGCCGTAAGCGAGTTTACGATCTAGCGACGTCGTTTGTGGATCGGATCACGAAAAGAGTTCGCTAATCCTCATCCCCGTCGGGCGCAGCCGCTGCGATTAGCTCTTCGGCAACGTGGAGTGGAACGTTCTCGTAGTGGCTAAACTCCATGGTGAAAAATCCGCGCCCGCCGGTCATCGAGCGTAGGTGTGTCGTGTAGCGCTGGACCTCGGCAAGTGGCGCATGAGCGGTGATGATGCTCCGGCCGCGCTCGGAATCCGCCCCCTGAACACGCGCCCTGCGCGTGTTCAGATCACCCATGACGTCTCCCATGTTGGCCTCCGGAACGGTGATCCGCAGCTCCACTATGGGTTCCAGCATCACAGGGCCCGCATCGCGCACGGCAAGCTTGAAGGCTTCGCGCCCGGCCGTTTCAAAGGCGATGGCTTTGGAGTCCACCGGATGTTCCTTGCCATCCGTAATGGCCACCCTAACTTTTTCGATGGGATGCCCCGAGAGCACGCCGCCCTTCATGACCCCCCTAACGCCCTTCTCGATGGCCGGCATGTAACCGGAAGAAATGCGGCCTCCGAAGACTTCGCTCACAAACTCGAATTCCCCGCTCTCAAGGGGTTCGACTCGCATATGAACTTCTGCGAATTGCCCCGAACCGCCGGTCTGCTTCTTGTGGCGGTATTGGGAACTACCAACTTTCGTAATGGTTTCCCGGTAGGGCACTTGCGGTACTTCCGTTTCAATCCCGACCTGAAATTTCGCCTCGGCCTTCCGAATGGCAACATCGATGTGTTGATCCCCCATGCCCTGCAGGATAGTTTGGTTGGTGCTGGCCTCCTGATGCCAGGAGAGTGTGGGATCTTCTTCAGATAATCTGGTTAAGACGCTGCTGATCTTGGCCGCATCGGCCTGAGTTTTGGGAACCACCGCCACGGAATACAGCGCGCCCGGGTAACTTGGCGAGCCTACTGTGAGCGCGGCGGTCTTCTCCGATAACGTGTCCCTGGTTTCTGTTTTACCGAGCTTGGCGATCACGCCGATATCGCCTGCATGCAGGTTCTTCGCAGGAATTTGCTCCTTGCCCCGCAGGAGTTGCAGGGTGCCGAGCCTTTCTTCCTCGCGTCGGATCTGATTCCAGACCCGACTATCCGAGCTTAGCGTACCCGAGAAAACGCGCAGATACGTCAGCCGGCCCACGAATGGATCCGCGGTCGTTTTCCATACATACGCCGCGAGCGGTCCGGTGTCGCTTCCCCGAATTTCAACCTCTTCGCCTTTGCTGTCGGCACTTCGCGCTGGCGCATCCGCAGGTGAGGGAAGGAGCTGCACCATGGCCTCCAAAAGCGGAATGGTTCCAGTGCCTACGGTTCCGGCGGAGGCGAACACCGGTATAAAGGTCCTCGACCAGACCGCCTGTCGGAAGCCAAGCGCGATCTCGTCGGCAGATAGCTGCTCGCCCTCCAGATACTTTTCAAGCAAGGCATCGTCCCCCTCCGCGGCGGCCTCGATCAACGCGATGCGCGCTTCCTCTGCCGCATCGGCCAGGTCTTCCGGGATGGGCTCCTCGGACTTACCCTCCTTTGGCCGCGCGACCATCTTAAAAAGGTCGATGACACCTTTGAATGCACGTTTCTCGCCCCATGGGAGCTGCACCGGAATAAAGGTCACGTCTCTCGATAGGGATCCGAGCGCGGCCAAGGCGCGTTTGAAATTGGCATTGTCACGGTCCATCTTGCTGATAACCACGATGCGCGGTAAGGCATACTCCTCGCAGTAGCCCCACATCACCTCGGTCCCGACTTCGACGCCAGCCACCGAATCCACGAGCAGCACGGCGCCCTCGCTCACCCAAAGGGCGGAGATCGCCTCGCCCACAAAATCCATGAACCCGGGTGTGTCCAGCACATTGATCTTGTGGTCTTGAAATTCGATTGGCAGAATGCTGGTGGAGAGGGATTGCCTGCGTCGGATCTCCTCGTCTTCGAAATCCGAAACCGAATTTCCCTCCTCCACTTTGCCCATTCGGGTGACGGCGCCGGTGTGGTGGAGCATGGCTTCCCCAAGTGAGGTCTTTCCCGCGCCGCCATGGGAAACAAAGGCGATGTTGCGAAGTTTCTCGGTCGCGTATTCCTTCATAGATCGGGGACCTTGAGCTGAGGTTCGGTGATTGTAAGAGAGGTACTAGGCCGTGTAAAGGTGGGCCGTGTACAGGGGGCATTTCCGCGCTGGGTGATAGAATCCGCCAGATGTCTGCCGGCCAGTTCCTCAATCAACATTCCTTTACCTCGGCGCTGCGGTGTCGCTGGCTGGGTGCGATCGATTCGGCCGGGGTGAGGCAGCTGATGCAAGATCTATCCTCGTGAAGGCCGTGGAGAAGTAAACCGGTGCTGTTTCTGTTCTTGGATGGGGTAGGCCTTGGGCCAGATGATCCTGAGCGTAATCCATTTTCCGCCGCAGACATGCCGTACCTTTTGGAGCTTCTCGAGGGTCGACGGCTCGTGGAGGGATCGGCCCCGTTCGAA
>JAPUGV010000113.1 GCA_027298025.1 Chloroflexota bacterium
GGAGCTCTTCAGTGTTTCGAGCGCTTCGAGTTCGTCGCCGATGAACAGGCCGTCAGCGAGTTCGTCGCCGAAGATGATATCCAACGAAGCGAGGAGTTCCGGTGTCAGATCACCGTTCGGAACGGCAGGCGTAATACCGAAATCCATGACCTCACCTACAGGTAAAGTTGGCAGATCGATGCTCGCCGCTGACTCTGCCGGGCCAGGGGCAGTGCTGACCGGGTCACTGTCATTTTGCGTACAGGCGGTGGCCAGGATCAAAAGGCTTAGAACGGCGGCGAATGAACGCGTTCCGAGAATCATCCGGCTGCGATTTATTTTTATGTTCAAAGTCATAGGCCCACGATATCCAGCGGATCGATGCTGGATTGCGCCAAGCGAATAGCTGAGCCCAACAAGAACCTTCCATCCCGAAGGTCTTGGGCTGCTAGCCTGGGCGCAATCTCAATAGGGTCTTACCACTTAGCCTGAGCCACGTCAGATTCAATCTCGACTTCAGGGGATGCGATCGCTTCACTGACTATCGGTTTCCGTCGAGAAAATCGGAGCGCGACGACTCCTGCGATGACCGCAAGCGTGCCCGCGGCCGTCCAGAAACTTTGTCCCGTCATGAAGCTTCCAGGGATGACGCCGATTCCCTGAAAAAACCATACCGTTCCTACCAAAAGTAGCAAAACTCCTGCAATTGTCAAACCCGTCCTTCTCATTCGATAACCTCCATCGTCTCAGCCCCTGGTCATCCCCAATGCTATCTCTCCGGCGGCATCATCGCTCGATAGATTATCTGAAGTAATTCTTAGAAAACTATTACCAGATGAAAATGATGGCCATGTTCGAGCTTGGGCCGAGGGGACCTCAGCACCTTCACATTGCAGCGCAAAGCTCATAGGCCATCGAGGGCCCGGCATTTCTATCGTGCCCGGTGAGCACGTGATCTTTGGAGTTTAGGCCTAAAATCAAAGAGGGGCTGCAGAGACGCGATCCTAAATCATGTGCTCGACATCGGGTAGCTGACCAGCTCCCACATCCCCTGCTCAGTCATCGTTCTGCACCTGATGGAGTCCTGTAGGACCTGTTCCCAGTAGCAATCGGAAGGGATCAGCTACATTGGTTTTGAGAACGGGCATTCTCGCAACCAATGTTGCCAACCTTCAGCATTAGCTGAAGGTTCGTTTAGCGAAGTAGCCTACTTTATTTAGGTTATGGTGAAGCTTCTCCGTGGTGCCGGAGCGAGCTCGCTTGGCTGAATAGGTGCACTTCCGCTAGCGTTGGATTGAGCTAAGTGAGTGAGCGCAACCTCCCAGACCGCACAGGGTGGAATTCCTGTTCTTCATCGCTCTCATGTCCCAGCAGACTGGGACCAATGACGCCGCCTGACAACTCGCTGGAGCACTCTACGAGTGGAGCCGGACCCGGCCACTGCCGGACCCATAAACTAGGCCCCGCTTCGGCGAGGTCTTTGCTATGGACGCGGCGGGGGGTGGTCTTCAAGGGCAGGAAAGGGCTAGGAGGGTCACAGTTATCTTCTGAAGAAATAACTATTGCGACAGACCTAGCCTTGTTTGCAGGATAGCACGACGACTGCTCAGGTTTGCTGAGTGCCGTTAGCTAGTTGATGGCCGATTCAAGTAAGTTGGACAACCTTCAGCGTAGGATTGTTCGGAACTGTCAGGTGACAGCGACCAATTTCGATTGCCTGATCGCGCCGTCTGTTGAGCCCTTGGTGGTCCGCTCCAGCGGGAGGCTGTAGGAAAAGCCCGCCAGAAGATTAATAGGGGGCGAGACCGCGATTTCGCGCCTCTTGAAGTCCGACAAAGGCACATGTACGTTACCAGAATAGAAGATACCTTAAATGTGCCGCCGGCCGCCGTCGGTGTTGGGTGAATTTGTGGACAGCAGCCAAGTTGTGGACTTGGTGGGGGCTAAGGAATGAATAACAATCCATTCGGGGCCTGTAGCCGCCCACCATCTATGAACGTCTTTATAAACTCCCCTGTCTCGCCATCGTATTTGAGGACCTTGTTGTTTGCAGAACTTGCTACATAAAGATGTTCGTCTGGGCCGAATGCTACAGCCCAAGGTCCTTGGAGGACTTCTCCCTGGACAAACACGGCTAGAAACTCGCCCGTTTTGCCGTCAAACTTAAGAATCGTATTGGTGTCTTGACTCCCTACGTACAGATGGCCGTCAGGGCCAAACGTCATACCTGCTGGTCGGATAAGGGCCCGGTCCGAAGCGAACACCCCCATGCTCTCCCCTGTCTTGCCGTCGAACTTGTAGATCTCGTTCGTATTTGAATCCACGTAGAGGTGGCCATCGGGCCCGAAGGTCAAGCTCCATGGAAACTGTATCGAAACTCCTTTGAGAAGATCGCTTTGGACGAAGTCGTGGATGAACTTCCCAGTCTCTGCGTCGTACTGCAAGACTTTGTGCGTCCCAGCAGAGGCCACATACAGATAGCCGTCCCTAAAGACAATGGACTCAGGAGCCTGTAGATTGCCGTCAAGGGTGAACTTCCCCAGAAACTTCATCCCTTTCGATGGTTCATAATCTTTTGTATCGAATTGGAGAATCGCATTGTGGCCGTAGCTAGACAGATAGAACTTCCCGTCAGGACCAAGAGCTATCCCCACCGGCCATTGAATGTCACTGGTGGTGGCAAAAACCCCCAAATACTCTCCATCCATGCTGTAACCGAGTACCTCTTCGGTAAGTGAGCTTGTAACAAGTAGAATTTTTCTGGGAATGTCAGCCTGGCCTCCAGCCTCTGGCGCAGAAGTGGGTAGTGGTTCGGCTGTGGGCTGTGAGACTGTCGCCTCTTCCTCAAGCTCCTCGGGCTCTGTCTCTGACGTTGCCGTACTGACAATTGGTCCCTCTGTCGCGGCGGTGCCGCCGCAGGCGCTCGCAGCTATGAGAATGACAAAGGGCAGGATGAGAATGCGCTTATTCATTAGTCCCTCCTTCTGCTCTCTCGGTCATCATCACACGAAGTCGCGGTGCGCCGAGGCTGCGTCCGGCTCCACTCGTAGAGTGCTCCAGCGAGTTGTTAGGCAGCCACCACTAGACCTGATAAATTTGTAAGAGGTTTCCGCAGGTATCATCAAATAAGGCGACCCTTGTTGATCCCATCTCAGTGGGTTCCATGCTGAATTCGATGCCAAGCCCCTTCAGTCTTTCATACTCCGCTTGAATATCGTCTACGGCAAATGCAGCTGCGGCGATCCCTTGCTCGAATATCGACTTCTTGAATTTCCTGGCAGCGGAGTTCTCACTCGGCTCAAGGAGCAACTCAGTACCTTCGGGTTCTTCGGGTGATACAACTGTCAACCACTTGAACTGCCCAACCGGAAAGTCCTGCTTCTTCTCGAAGCCCAGGATATCCGTATAGAACTTCAATGCGGCCTCCTGATCATCCACAAAGACGTTTGTAAGTTTAATCTTCATAAATTCCTCTCGGCATGTTGGCTGCCTAACGCTGGCGTCAGTCGCCGGACGGGTGATCTCACAAGGGAACAATAACCAGCACCGTCGTGCCGTGCGCGAAACTTCAAAAACCGCGCCGAATAGTCCGGTCGGACTGCACGCATTGTTAGGCGGCTACCCGGCTGAAGACTATGGTTCATCCTGAAAAAATGAAACGGTTTCAAATGGCATAGCCTGCCGTCACGCGTCCGTCGGGCCGGTAGCCCTCTATGGGAAAAGACAGGCGCGTAGACGGCAGGCACTAATTAGCCGGTGCGCGGTCAATTAGGCGTTTACCCCGGCGGTGGTGGCATCTCGACACCAAGTTGTTGCAGAAGCCCTGGTATACCACCGTCAGCCGGCACATCTGCACGCAGGCGAACGACTTTGCCACCCTCGACCGTAAGGTCAGCATGCTCGACTGGCAACTTGATAGCTTTGCCAGTGGCCGGGACAACTGGTAAGCCCAATGCCGACAAGTCTAGATCGCCGGTGTGTGTGCCGGTAATCTGATGCGTTGTTCGAGCTACATTGCCTGTCACCTGCACGTCACTCAGGTTGAATGACCAATCTGGAAAAGCCGCCGACATCTGACGCTGCAACCCAAGCCATTGCTCACCGCTAATGGGTTCGGGTACGGGACCACTAAATGTGAAATCATCTGTCAGATAGCTCCCCATCGTGTCCATGTCCATCGATTCGATGGCTGTGAATAACGCTCTGGTAATTTCTTCTGCATTCATGGTTTGCTCCTTTTTGTAGCTGAATAGATAAATTTGGAAACAATCGGCGCGATCGGAAATAGGTTATGACTAAAAGCTCATAAAAGCCTCCTTATCGACATCTAAACGGCGACACAGCCGCCTAACTATTATTGGGTGGAAATTACCCGCACAATCTCCAATCTAAAATACTATGCTGCTATTACCCGGATAATTTCACCTTCGATTCTTTCTCGTGTCACCGGCGGTTACCATGCGCCCCACCTCAGCCTCCTCCCCATAGAATACTCGTCTACCATCTTACCAAGACCCACTAGGCGGATTGCTTACTGCCCGACCATCAAACTAGAGCGCCTCTTCGGAGGTGCTCTGTCGTTTTGCCGAAGGCTCCCCAGCGCGGGTCAGAATGACAGATTTGTAAGTTGCAAATGTTTCCTTCGCAAAAGTGGTTTTTGGCGCGTTCTTGTAAGTATCGTTTAGAATCCCCCCGCCAAAGAAGTCCAAGCTGGAGAGGACCATCATGGAGACGTGGGTCTTGAAGCAACCATACCCCTACTCGCCAAGGAGTAGCGAATCGCGATGAGAGTGGGAATACTGACCGGCGGCGGGGATGTACCGGGCCTGAATGCCTCTATCAAGGCGGTTGTCAATCGCGTCGTGCAAGGAGAGCACGAAGTGGTAGGGATCCGACGGGGTTGGGCCGGACTTCTAAAATGGCCGGTCGGCGACCTGGTTGCGGAAGCGGAATACATCCTGCCGCTGGACCCGCAGGCGGTGCGCACCGTCGATCGCACCGGCGGCACTTTCCTCCATAGCTCGCGTACGAACCCAGCCAAGTTTCCAGTGGCGGAGGCGCCCGAATTCCTGCGAGAGGGTCGGCAGGATGACGGTTCGGCAGACTACACAGAGCATGTGCTGAAAGCGATCGAACATCTCAAGCTGGATGTCCTGATCCCGATTGGCGGTGACGACACGCTCTCCTACGCCCTACGCCTGCATGACGAAGGCATCCCGGTCATAGCCATACCCAAGACGATGGACAATGACGTATTCGGGACCGATTACTGCATCGGATTCTCAACCGCTGTCACCCGCAGTGTTCAGTTCATCCGGGACCTGCGAACAAACGCCGCATCGCACGAACGTATTGCCGTAGTTGAGATGTTCGGCCGAAATAGTGGCGAAACTTCGCTGATCGCTGCCTATCTCTCAGGAGTGGACCGAGCCATCATTTCCGAGGTACCCTTCGATCCCCAGAAACTGGCCGATCTGCTGCTCGCCGACAAGATCGCCAATCCAAGCAACTATGCCATGATGACCATTTCCGAGGGCGCGCAGATGGAAGGCGGCGAAGCCATCATGAGCGGCCGAGAGGACGCGTTCGGTCACAAGAAGCTTGGAGGGATCGGCGCCATAACTGGGGACCTGCTACGTGAGCTGACCGGTCAAAAAATTATCTATCAACAACTTGCCTACTTGATGCGTTCGGGCATCCCCGATACGCTTGATTTAATGGTGGCCATGAATTTTGCGATCTTGGCCGCCGATCTAGCGCTCGAGGGAAAATCGGGCCGCATGGTGGCGCTTCGCCAGGGCACCTACACCGATGTGCCGCTCGCCGAGACGCGTGAGAGGGTCAAGCTTGTGGACGTCGAAGGGCTCTATGACGTGGAGCAATATCGCCCGAAGGTCCGACAGGTAGGCGGCATGCCGATGTTTCTGTCCTAGCGCTCGTGCGACTTGCCCGATGGATGCCCGATGGATGCCCGATGGGCAGAATCAAAAAGGAGCGCGGAGAGCCGCGCTCCTCCTTCAATGTAGATCTCTAGATCCAATCCGGCTCCTCGTAGGTGCCGAAAACCTCTGTCATCACCGCGATGACTTCGCCTAACGTAGCGTAGGATCGCACCGCATCCAGGATGTACGGCATGGTGTTTTCTGTCCCCTGACAGGCGATGCGCAGGCGATCGAGCGCCTGACCCACGGCTCCGCCATCGCGCGATGCGCGTAGCTTCGCCAGCCCGGCGGTCTGTTGACGGTAGCCTGCGGGATTCATCCCAAGAAGGGGAATCTCGTATCCCGAATCGTCGTTAAAGGCGTTCACGCCCACGATGTACCGTTCCTCCGCATCGATTTCCTTCTGGTACTGAAACGCAGCATCCGCGATCTCGAGTTGGAAAAAGCCGGCCTCGATGGCCGGCAGGACGCCGCCGAACTCATCAATGCGTCGGAAATAATCCCGCGCGTTTACCTCGATGCGATTGGTCATCGCCTCCAGGAAATAGGAACCGCCCAGCGGATCGATCGAATTCGCCACGCCGGACTCCTCGGCCAGAATCTGTTGCGTGCGTAGTGCAACGGTTGCTGCATGTGCAGAAGGCAAGGCAAGCGCCTCGTCCATCGAGTTGGTGTGAAGCGATTGAGTACCACCGAGCACCGCCGCTAATGCTTGAATAGCTACTCGCACGATGTTGTTATCAGGCTGTTGAGCCGTGAGGCTGACGCCAGCGGTCTGCGCATGGAAACGCATGAGCCACGATCGTGGATTCTTGGCCTTGAAGGTCTCCCTCATCTCGTAGGCCCAGATTCGCCGGGCAGCACGATACTTGGCGATCTCTTCGAAGAAGTCATTGTGGGCATTGAAGAAGAATGAAAGCCGAGGAGCAAAATCATCGATGTCCAATCCCCGCTTAAGTGCCCAGCGAACATATTCCATTCCGTCGGCTAGGGTAAATGCCAGCTCCTGCGCGGCGGTCGAGCCGGCCTCCCGGATATGGTAGCCGGAGATCGAAATCGTGTTCCACAGTGGCAGATTCTGCATCCCGTATTCGATCGTGTCGGTCACGAGCCGCATCGACGGTTCGGGCGGGAAGATGTACTCCTTCTGAGCAATGTACTCCTTGAGAATGTCGTTCTGGAGCGTCCCGCGCAGCTGTTCTGGGCGCACTCCCTGCTTCTCGGCTGCCGCGATGTACATGGCCCAGATCACCGGAGCGGGTGAATTGATGGTCATGCTGGTGGAGACCTTGTCGAGCGGGATGCCATCTAGCAGGGTTTCCATATCTTGGAGCGAGGACACGGCCACACCGCATTTGCCGAACTCGCCCTCCGCCTCTGGGGCGTCGGTGTCATATCCCATGAGCGTGGCCAGGTCGAAGGCAATCGAGAGCCCGGTCTGACCCTGATCGAGCAGATAGCCGAAACGCGCGTTGGTTTCTTCTGCCGTACCGAATCCGGCGAACATGCGCATGGTCCAGGGGCGAGCGCGGTACATGGTGGGGTGGATGCCGCGGGTATAAGGAAACTGGCCGGGCATCCCCAGGTCTCGGACATAGTTCATATCGGCGATGTCGAGCGGTGTGTAGAGGCGATCGATGGGCTCAGAAGAGGTTGTGATGAACCGCTCGCGGCGCTCCGGCAGAGCGGCCATCGCCTGTTGGAGGGCGGTTTCCTCCCACTTCTCAAGCGCTTCCCGAATCTCTTCTAGCTCTCGATCATCGAACATAAGTGTGACTCCTTGGAAGATTATAACATTCGGCCGCTCCGGGCCTGAGCAGGGTGTTCCCAACGGTTTGGCCTCTAGGCGCGAGTGATAAAATCGCGATCCCTGCAATGCCCAGCTGTTCAGAATGATGTCCAAGGAGGGTTAGATCTGTGAGTGAGGCGGTGATTGTACAAGCGGTCCGGACGCCAATCGGTGCGCATGGAGGCTTGCTAAAGAGCGTACGTCCCGATGACCTGGCGGCCCTGGTGATATCTGAAGTCGTCGAACGATCGGGGATTGATCCCGCACACGTCGAAGAAGTGTATTTTGGCTGTGCAAATCAGGCGGGTGAAGACAATCGCAATGTAGCGCGCATGGCCGCTCTCCTTGCGGGTTTGCCGACCTCCGTGGCGGCGGTTACCTTCAACCGGCTGTGCGCTTCGAGCCTGTCTGCCATTAACGCAGCCGCCAGAGCGATCAAGGTCGGGGAAGGGGACCTGTACATCGCTGGAGGAGTCGAGTCGATGTCCAGGGCGCCGTGGGCAGTGCCGAAAGCCGAGCGCGCTTTTCAGCGTGGCAATGTCACAGCCTACGATACGACCATTGGCTGGCGCTTTCCCAACGCCACTCTCAAGGAACAATATGGGAACGACAGCATGGGAGAAACCGCGGAAAACCTCAATCAGGAGCGTACGATCGACCGTGAGGCGCAAGACGCATTTGCTCTTCAGAGTCATGAGCGCGCAATCGCCGCGATCGATTCGGGACGCTTCGCAGAAGAAATCGTCCCGGTGACGATCCCTCAGCGAAAGGGCGATCCGATCTTAGTCGACACCGACGAACGCCCGCGGCGTGACACATCCGTCGAGGCGCTGGCCGCGCTCAAGCCGGCTTTTGGGAGCAACGGGACTGTGACGGCGGGCAATGCTTCAGGAATTAACGACGGTGCCTCGGCTGTGCTCATAATGTCCGAGGCCAAAGCGAGCGAGCTCGGGCTCAATCCCTGGGTGCGGGTCGTCTCTTCCGCTGCCGCGGGGGTCGAGCCGCGCACGATGGGCTATGGGCCGATCCCGGCCACAAAGAAGGCGCTCGCTCGTGCTGAATTGGAGTTGGATCAGATCGGATTGATCGAACTAAACGAAGCGTTTGTGGTTCAAGCGCTCTTGGTGATCGATGAGCTAGAGATGGATCCAGAGATCACAAATGTGAATGGCGGCGCGATCGCGCTCGGGCACCCATTGGGTTGCACAGGGGCTCGCATCGTGACAACCCTAGTGCATGAAATGCGGCGCCGGGCGCCGAAAGAGCTGCGCCCCTACTATGGGCTCGCCACGCTCTGCGTAGGCGTGGGCCAGGGGGAAGCGACTATTTTCGAGTGGGTGGGGGACTAGCTAGTTAGTATCGTCTTCCGAGTGCTGATCCTGACGCAGCCCACGCAGGAAACCCAGCACGCCCGCGGCCACTCTCTGCCCCTGGATCAAGGCTCGGTCGGCGAGTTCGCCGGCCAGCGCTAGTCGGATCTCTGGCTCTTCGGGGGTTAGCTCATAGAGTTCCACAAGTACTCCGTGAGTGCTCTTGGGGTGGATAAATGCGATCAACCGGCCGCCAGTACCCAATACTGGCTCTGCATTAATCAATTCTACGCCCATCGACTGAAGGCGTTCTAGGTAGCCGGCCAGGTCGACGACCTCCAGGCAGATGTGGTGCATTCCCGGCCCCCGCTCCTGCAGAAAGCGGCTTATGCCGCTGTGCTCGTCGGTCGGCTTCACCAGCTCCACTTCCTGATTCCCGTTCGAGAGGAACGCTACAACCGCTCCCTGTCCGGGCACGTCTTCTACGTAGGCCACTTTCAATCCCAGTCCGTCTCGCCAGAATTTGAGTGCCTCATCGATATCGTCCACAACAAGCCCGATGTGGTTGATGCGAGTGGTGGAGGTCATCGGCTCTCCCCACGCATTAGAAACTTTCCGCCGGCACGTATTCGCCCCACACCGCTCGCAGCTGGCCACAAATTTCTCCGAGGGTGACTTCAGCCTCCAGACAATCAATGAAGATAGGCATCAGATTTTCGGTCCCCTCGGCGGCATTCTTCAGACGCCCTAGCTGGTCTTGAACCGCACCGCCATCGCGTGCCTCCCGGACCTGCGACAAATGCCTGCGCTGAGCGGACTCAATCGCAGGGTCAACGCCCATTATTTCCATCGCGGCAGGTCCGTCTGAGCGGTAAGCATTCACGCCGACCACGAGTACTTGTTGGGTTTCCACGCGAATTTGGTCGCGGTAGGCGGCCTCCTGGATTTGCGATTGCATGTAGCCAGCTTCTACCGCCGCAGGGGCTCCTCCGAGTTCATCGATTTTTTCAATATACTCCCGCGCGCCGGCCTCAATCTCATCTGTGAGATGTTCAACAAGGTAGGAGCCACCTAACGGATCGGCCGTATTCGCAATCCCGCTTTCGTGAGCGAGTATTTGCTGAGTACGCAGGGCGGTGCGCGCCGCGCGTTCTGTCGGGAGCCCTAGCGCCTCGTCCATACTGTTGGTGTGAAGGGATTGCGTTCCGCCGAGAATGGCCGCCAGCGCCTGGAGCGCCACTCGCACCACGTTATTCTCGGGTTGCTGCGCCGTGAGCGTGGAACCGGCGGTCTGTGCATGGAATCGCAAGCGAATGGATCGAGGATCTTTCGCGTCGAATCGTTCAATCATCAATTTTGCCCACAGCCTGCGTGCGGCACGGAACTTTGCTATTTCCTCGAGAAGATCATTGTGTGCGTTGAAGAAGAACGTCAATTGAGGCGCAATCTGGTCTACTTCCAATCCGGACTCTAAAGCGGCCTCGACGTATGCGATTCCATTCGCCAGGGTAAAAGCGATCTCTTGAACCGCCGTGCAACCCGCCTCTCGCATGTGATAGCCTGAGATCGAGATCGTATTCCACTGCGGTACTGCTTCGCGGCAGTAGCGAAATACGTCGGTAATCAACCGCATCGCTGGCTTCGGGGGGAAGATGTAGGTCCCGCGCGCCACGTATTCCTTGAGGATGTCGTTTTGGATTGTCCCCCGGAGCACGGATGGATCGGCACCCTGCTTGCGGGCGACGGCGATGTACATGGCGAGCAGAATGGCGGCGGGGGCGTTGATGGTCATGCTCGTCGAGACCTGATCCAACGGAATCCCTCGAAACAGAGTTTCCATGTCTTCCAAACAGGAAATCGAGACACCCACCTTCCCGACTTCCCCTTCCGCCAGTGGATCGTCGGCATCGTAGCCGATCTGCGTGGGAAGATCGAAAGCAACCGATAGACCGCTTTGACCCTGGTCCAGCAGATAGCGAAAGCGGCGATTGGTCTCCGCCGCGTCCGCGTAGCCAGCGTATTGACGCATGGTCCACAATCTCCCTCGATACATCGTGGACTGCGCACCCCGCGTGAAGGGCAGCTGTCCGGGAAAGCCCCGGTCTTCGAGGTAGTTTCCCTCAGGGAGGTAGACCGGCTCCAGCGGAAGTCCGGATGCGGTTTCGAAACGCTCCTTCCGCTCCGGGCGCGCGGAACGGGAGACTTCTTCTTCCCAAGATTGCTTTGCCATTGCGAGGTCTTCACTCATGCCAGCGTAAGCAACACCTGATATTGATCCACGCTATCTCCGGGGCCGACCCGAATGCTAGACACCTTACCGCCTCTTGGCGCCTTGAGCTCGTTCTGCATTTTCATGGACTCAAGGATGATTAGATTTTCCCCCTTCTCAACTTGCTGACCCACTTTGACGGGCACGGCGACCACCAGTCCCGGCATAGGGGCGGCCATGTTGTATTCGCCTTCTTCGACCTTAGCGACGTCGGCGGTCTGGCGCAAACGCCGCTGCCGCTCGTCCTCGACATCGACGAGAAAGAGCTGCCCCCTGAGCAAGACCTCCACTCCTGTATCGCCGGAAGAGACGTTCGCCTCGAACGATTCGCCGTTCAGGAGCATAGAATAGATCGGCTCGTCTGCTACGGATTGGAAATCGAGCTCGAGCCGTTGACCGTCGGCGAGGATCTCGCCCGCCTCGCTGATATCGATCTCAAAGGATCGTCCCCCAATCGTGGCGATGTACTTCATCTGATGGCCAATTGGTATGAACGCAATTTACGAAATTGCCGCGCCTTTGGAGCGGCAAAGGGAATCACCGCTGCATTCTCTCCCATCGACCGACCCATTTCCAGTTGCTGGTATCGCGCTCGCTCTGGCGGATGATCTGAGCGGCCTGCTGAGTTTCTCGATGAGTAACCACTGTGGCCATGACCGCCGCGATCATGGCAAGGTTTGAATCATCATCCAATTCCTCTTCCAAAGTGAAGCGCTCCTCAACGAACCGCGTATCGTACTGGCCGACCATGAAACGAGGTGAATTGAGCAGTTTCTGATGGAACGGGATATTCGTTCGCACACCCACGATTCGGAATTCATCGAGTGCCCTGCGCATGCGCAGGATGGCCACGCCGCGGGTCTCCCCCCAGCAGATCAGCTTGGAGATCAGAGAATCATAATAGGGAGTGACGGTGAACCCGGCATAAACGCCGGTATCGACTCGCACTCCGGGGCCGCTGGGCAGTATTACGGAGGTAATTTGCCCCGTACTTGGGAGGAAATTGTTGTAGGGATCTTCGGCGTTGATGCGACACTCCAACGCCCACCCGTTGATCCGTAGGTCGTCCTGTGCGTAGCTCAGCTTGCGACCGCGCGCGATACGAATTTGCTCCCGGACGATATCAACCCCCGTGACCATCTCTGTAATGGGATGTTCTACCTGGAGGCGAGTGTTCATTTCCAGGAAGTAGAAATTCTTGTCCCCGTCGACGAGGAATTCGATCGTGCCCGCGTTCAAATAGTCCACTGCCTGTGCGGCACGACAGGCTAGCTCGCCCATTTGCTCGCGCAGCGGTTCATCCATGATGGGGGAGGGTGCCTCCTCCAGCAGCTTTTGGTGCCTCCGCTGTATCGAACATTCGCGCTCTCCGAGGTGAATGGCGTTGCCATGGGAGTCCGCCATGATCTGGAATTCAATGTGTCGCGCACCGAGGAGCAGCTTCTCCAGGTAGACATTCCCATCGCCGAAGGCAGCTTCGGCTTCGCGCCGGGCGGCCTGGAGCATGCCCGGAAGCTCTTTAGGTGCGCTCACCTCCCGCATGCCCTTGCCCCCACCGCCGGCGGTCGCCTTCACCAGCAGTGGGAAGCCAATATCGGGGGCAATCGCGATCAGATCTTCATCGGTGAGGCTTCCCTCGCCTTCGGTGCCAGGAACCACGGTCACCCCCGCGGCCGTGACCGTGGCTCGTGCAACCGCCTTATCGCCCATGGCTGCAATGGCGCTTGGTTTCGGACCGATGAAGACCAACCCCGCATCCTGAACCGCCTCTGCAAAGTCATCGCGCTCGGCAAGAAAGCCATAGCCAGGATGGATCGCACCCGCGCCAGTCTTCTTGGCGATGTCAATGATCTTGTCGCCGCGCAGGTAGGAGTCTCTAGAGGCGGGGGGCCCCAGCAGATAGGCCTCATCGGCCTGACGCACATGCATGCCATCACGGTCGACTTCCGAATACACCGCGACCGTATTCAGGCCCAGCTCGCGGCACGCTCGAATCACGCGTACCGCAATTTCGCCCCGGTTCGCTACGAGAACTTTGGTAAACATGTCTGCTCAGAGATTATAAAAGATGTCACAGATGCTCCTCCAGGAAATCAAGCACACGACGGTTGAAGTCATCCGGGATCTCATGGGGTCAACCTGCGGCAGTAGCGCCGGAGGGGGGTCTTGCATTCCGTCAGAGCGGGATGTTGCCGTGCTTCTTGGCAGGATTGATGTCCCGCTTGTTGGCGAGCATCTCGAGGGCGTTGATCAGCCGTGGCCGTGTGAAACGCGGTTCGATGACATCGTCGATATATCCGCGCGAAGCGCTCACATAAGGATGCGCGAACTTTGCACGATACTCATCCACCAGTTTTGCTTTGTACTTGTCCGGGTCCTTCGCTTCGGCAAGCTCCTTGCGGAAGATGATGCTGACCGCGCCCTCAGGTCCCATAACCGCGATCTCGGCCGTCGGCCAGGCCAAATTCAAGTCGCTGCGGATGTGTTTCGAGTTCATTACGCAGTAGGCCCCGCCGTAAGCCTTGCGCGTGATGACTGTGATCTTAGGGACGGTCGCTTCACAGTAAGCGTAGAGCAGCTTGGCCCCGCTGCGAATGATACCGCCATGCTCTTGAGCCGTTCCCGGGAGAAAACCCGGCACGTCCACCAGGGTGACCAGTGGAATGTTGAAGGCATCGCAAAATCGTACGAATCGGGCCGCCTTGAGCGAAGCGTTGATATCGAGCACCCCTGCAAGGACGGCCGGCTGATTGGCGACGATCCCGACGCTGTGGCCGCCCAATCGAGCAAAGCCAACGACTATGTTCTGGGCAAAGCTCTCGTGAATTTCAAGGAACGCGCCGTCATCGACCACAAGATGAATAACGTCGCGAATATCGTAAGGCTTGGTAGCGTCATCCGGAACAATCGCATCCAATGCAGCATCGGTGCGCAGGCGGTCGTCCCCAGAGGGTACCAACGGCGGATCTTCCATGTTGTTCTGAGGCAGGTACGACAAGAGAACTCGGATCATGTAAAGGCAATCGGCTTCGCTTTCGGATGTGTAGTGGGCTACACCGGAGGTTCCGGCATGGACGTCTGCCCCGCCGAGCTCTTCGAAATCCACATCCTCATGCGTAACGGATCGCACCACATCGGGCCCGGTGACAAACATGTAAGAGGATTTGCGAACCATAAAGATGAAGTCGGTCAGGGCGGGGGAATACACCGCTCCGCCCGCGGTCGGTCCCATGATGGCGCTGATTTGGGGGATCACACCCGAGGCCATCGTGTTACGAAGGAAGATATCCGCATAACCGCCCAGCGCGACCACTCCCTCTTGGATGCGTGCGCCACCAGAGTCGTTCAGCCCAATCAAGGGCGCACCGTTCTTGATCGCCATCTCCATGATCTTGACGATCTTCTCGGCGTGTACCTCTCCCAGGCTGCCTCCGAAGACCGTGAAGTCTTGCGAGAATACATAGGTGAGCCGTCCTTCGACTGTCCCCCATCCTGTAACCACGCTGTCGGAAAGGTATTTGCGGTCTTCCAGGCCGAAATCATGGGTGCGGTGCGTGACGAAAATGTCCATCTCGCGGAAGGAACCTTTGTCTAGGAGCAGGTCCAGCCGTTCGCGCGCCGTCAGCCGGCCGCGCTCGTGCTGAATTTCAATACGATCCTCCCCGCCGCCCAAGCGGGCTTGTTCACGGAGCGAGCGCAGTTCCTCAAGCTTGGATTCGTGGCTCATTTGCCGTTCTCCACAAAGTATTTGCGTACGACTGGCCGACTCATCATCCAACCTACGAATACGATCGCCAGCACGGTCATGACCGCCGTCAGTGGCCAGTTTGCGCGAGAAAAATCGGACCGGGCGAGAAAGATTCGGTCTGCCCAGTACCAGATCACCAACGCCAATCCTCCCCAGAGGATCAGTCTCGGCGCCCACGGTCTTCCGAAGAAAGCCCCGAAAGCTGAAAGAAGGCCCCAGGTTCCCCATAAGCCGTTACGAATCAACAGGTAAGCGGGCGGAACTTCATACGGCAGGTCGGGAAGCGAAAACCACGCCGCCAAGCCGCTCAGGGCTACCGCCGCTACGGTTATAACCCCGAGGCTAAGCCAAGTTACGTGTGCGGGTCGGCGCTTGGTCAAGGGCGGGATGATCCGTGGGGGGCGAGATCCGGAGGGTCCGTGCCGCAGAACTCGATATTCGATTTCAAGGGACAGTCAGTGTGATCTTACCCCGCTGTTCGCCGGCCCGCATGCGCGCGAACGCCATCCTGGCATCCTCCAACGGGAATTGGCGATCCAGGACCGGATTCAGCTTCCCCTCAAACACAAGTCCCATCACGGTCTCGAAATCCTCCGTAGTCCCCATGGTCGAGCCGATGATAGACAGATGTTTCCCAAAGAGCAGCCGATTGTCGAGCTCGAATTTGGGGCCGCTGGTGTTTCCGACGGTCAGGATTCGGCCCCCCTTGCGGGCAGCACGCAGGCTGAGCGGCATGGTATCCGCTCCCACGTTGTCCACCACCACATCCACCCCTCTGCGGCCCTCCGCCAGATAGGCGGTCTTCGACCAGCCCTCGTCCTGGGAGCGATCAATCAGCACATCCGCTCCGGCGTCTTTGGCGACCGCCAGTTTGTCCGCTCCGGAGCCCACGACCAAGACCGAGGCTCCTGAATACTTGGCAATCTGGATGCTTGCGGTGTTGACCCCCCCTGAGGCGCCTACTACGAGCACCGACTCCCCGGCCCTGAGCTGACCCCGCGTGATCAACGAGTGCCAGGCGGTCAAGTAGACTAACGCCGCGGCGGCCGCGATTGCGGCGTCGAAATCCCTCGGCATCTTGAGTAAGTTCCGCTCGGGGAGCGAGATCAATTCCCGGAAGGTTCCAGGTGCGTGTTCGCCGAGCAGTCGCCATTGTTTACAGAGGTTCTCCTGACCCGCCAGGCAGAACTCGCATTCCCCGCAAGTTAGATTTGGGTTGATCACGACTCGATCGCCAACCGCGAACAGAGTTACCTGCGATCCGACCTCGACCACACGGCCTGCTCCATCGGCTCCCGGCACATGCGGCATTTCCAGCTCAAGCCCGGGCCAACCTTCCCAGGTGAAGAGCTCGACGCGGTTGAGTGACACGGCCTCGAGTTCAACGAGCACCTCGGCGGGCGCCCGTACAGGCGCGGGGAGTTCGCCATATTCAATGTCCGCGCGGTGCTCGCGGAAAAAGATGGCCTTCATGTGGATTCGGATGGAAAAGGCGACTTAGCCGCTGGGGAGTTCGTAGGCCGAGTAGAGCTCCGCGTTCTTGCCGGCCTCCTGGAATACTTCTCCCCCAGGATATCGCTCCCGAACGAGCGCCATTTCCCCCGCCCGCTCCGGCAGAAATACAAAAATTGTGGGACCCGGGAGCTGCCAATTTGGAGGGGAAGTGAGCGGTTGCAATACGTCTTGGCCATTTGCATACGGTGCGAGATAGGGGATCGATGAGTGGGTATAGTACCCCATGCGGCCGCCAAAGAAGTAGACCTCAACTCCGGGCTCCCGCTCGTTCAGCATGGTTGCCACTGCGCTCGCAGTCTCGGTGTTGAGATCGCCAAACCGCTTATTGGCAGAATAGTCGCCGAAATAGAAGCTCAAATCCGCCCAACATGCTACGGCCACCACGATTCCCACTACCGCAACGATCGCGGGCCGCGCCGCTGGCCAGCTTTGGAGCAACCACTCGGCGATCCTAACCAGCGCCAGTGCCATAGTTGCTACAACGGCCGGAGCCGCAAAGACATAGCGCTGGGCAGCAGGTGTGCTTTCGCTCAGCGCCCCAATCGCGATCGCGCCGGCAAGCCACAGGATCAGCCATAATTCGGCGGGCTTGCGGAAGTTTAGGAGCAGGAGAACGACACCCATCAAGAAGATCGTCGAGGAGAGAGGGAGCAGCATCGGTGTCTCGGGTGCGTACCAGACGCGGAGATCTGCGCTGGTAAAGGCCAGGGCGGAAGTCACGAACTGGGAACCTAAAACCTCTGCCGATGTTTTGCCCGTGGCAGCCACCTCCGATCTCAATATGTCACCCAGAAAGGACACCCTAGCCATCGGCGCGTAAAATTCTTGAACGTGACCCAGATAGTACATTGCGAGAGGCAGGGATATCACCAGCGTGCTTAGGGCCATGATCGCGAGGTGGTTGCGCCGAGTGCGAACTCCGCTCCAGTCGCGGGCGGCCAACAACGCGAGCCAAATCGGAAATAGTAGGAACAAGAAGCGACTGCTCGCGTAAAAATACTGAGCAAGCCCGAATCCCAGGCCGGCTAGCACATAGCCAAGGCGGTTGTTCTTGAACCAACCCCACCAGAAAGCACCTGAGATGAAGGCAACAAAGAGGCCATCCCAGATGTTGTTCAATCCAATACGGCTAAAGTGGATATGAAAATGGGAGGCAGCCAGAAGGATGCTGCCCGTGAGAGCTACCCAGCGGCCGAACGCTTGTCTGAGGAACCAGTACAGCGCAAGCACCGTCAGCGCGCCTGCCAGGGCGGATGTCAATCGAAGCGCCTCGGTCGTCTGGCCAAAGAGTCGAATGGAAAGGCTCTGCACGTAAAAGTACAGCGCCGGAAACGAAAACCACCCCAGGCCAAAGATGTTGTTTCGGTCGCCATTGACGAACTCGAGAGCGCTCAGCCCTCCGGAGGCTTCGTCTCCGGTCAGCAGCCAGGGGAACTCCGCAGTGGCGATTCCGCGTAATAACAGTGCTCCCAGAAAAACAGCCGCTACGATTCCCCACTCTCGCCGCGGACGAAGCCACTGCCCCAGATCGGGCAAATGGGTCAATGAACCTGCCACCAGGAACAAGATCCCCAGCAGCCACAAGAAGACGGCGAGCTGAGGTTGACGCATCAACCTCCCGTCACCGGCCGCCAGCCAGCCTGCCAGTGCAAGCAGCGGGGCGATTGAGAGAAGGATTACTTGTGCCTTCGAGACATCCAGCCAGTCGGCCGCCACCTGAAGTCCCCTCGAAAGGCGTACCGGGAGCTGCTTGCGGCTGACGCCTACAGCGGAAAACGTGAACAACCCAAGTCCGAGCACCGTGTACACTCGTGCCACAAGAGCCTTGGTCCCCCCGAGATTCGGTGAGAGCGCCCTGCCGACGAACAGCAGCAAGCCCGCCCCCAATAGAATCGCGACAAGTTCGAGATTGGGAGTATCGAGCAGCTTCCCCTGCCGGACCTTCTTCTTGCGCGGAGATTTCGTTCTCTGAGAGGCCTTCTTCGATTGTCTGGAGATCAGGAAAAAGAGCCCGCCCCCCAAAAACAGCGCGAGTCCGATCAGCCCTGGAAACAAGCGAAGACCCGAGATCAACGGCGCACTGGGGGGCTCAGTCAGCTGCCCGATGAGGATGAGCAGGGCGCCAAAAATGGCGACCGATGCCAGCCAAACGGAACGATTCAGCTCGCGGACGCTACGTATCGAGCCGAGGGATAAGCTCCAATCCGCCTTCCGTCTCCGCCAAGCCCAAATGAAGAGCACGTCCAGCAGAATGGCGCCGGTGATTGCCGCAGCGATCCATCCGATCTGGTTCATCTAGAGCATTCCATAGGGAGTTGGCCCACTTCCGAGGGTTAAGTATTCAACGCCGCTCCACAGGGCGCAATCGGAAATTTGGCATAGTCTCTGCGGAGCGCGAAGGAGGGTGGAGTTAGCGTAGATCGAGCTCGTGACGCGCGATCACAAGCCGCTGGATTTCGCTTGTACCTTCGTAGATCTCCGTGATCTTCGCGTCGCGATAATAGCGCTCCACCGGAAGCTCCTTGGAGTAGCCCATCCCACCGTGGATCTGTACCGCTTCGTTGGCGCAATAGGTGGCGGTCTCAGAGGCGAAAAGCTTTGCCATGGAGGCCTGTTGGGTGAATCGCTCGCTTGTGGCTTTCGAGGACTGCTTGGCCAGCGCTGCCCGATAAATTAGCAGCCGGCTGGCTTCGATGCGGGTCTTCATATCCGCCAGCTTGAAAGAGATACCCTGGAACTCGCCGATCTTTTTGCCAAAGGCTTCTCGCTCGCGCGCATACTCGACACTGGTGCCATAAGCTGCTTCGGCAATGCCCAAGGCCTGGCTGGCGATCCCGATGCGACCTGCGTCCAGCACCTGCATGGCGATCTTGAAACCTTCCCCCTCCTCGCCCAGTCGGTTCTCGGTCGGACATCGGTAGTTTTCGAATAGAATCTCGCAGGTGGCGCTGGCGCGTATGCCTAACTTGGGTTCGGTTTTGCCCAGGGAGAAGCCTGGCCGATCGACCTCAATCAAAAAGGCCGTCACACCACGATGCGCCTTTTCGGGATCGGTCATGGTGAAGAGCAGGATGAATTTTGCTACCGGCCCGCTGGTCACCCATGATTTACGGCCGTTGATCACGTAGCTGTCGCCGTCCAGCACTGCGCGCGAGCGCATGGCGCCCGCGTCTGAACCGGACATCGGCTCAGTGAGTGAATAGGCCGCAATGGCCTTGCCGGAGGCCACCGGAACGAGAAATCTTTCTTTCTGTTCCTCCGTACCAAAGCGTTCGATGGCGTTGCAGTAGAGCGAGTTGTTGACCGACATAATGGTGCCGTGCGAGGCATCCGCCCTACTGATTTCGGTCAGCGCCAGCACGTAGGAAAGACTATCCAACCCGGCGCCGCCGTACTGCTCTGGGATCTCAATGCCCATGAATCCCATCTCGCCCATCTTACGGATGGTTAAGTCGGGGAACTCTCCGCTCTCGTCGTGCTCCGCCGCGATGGGGACGATTTCATTTTGTGCGAACTCGCGTGCCACCTGTTGAATTATCTCGTGTTCGGAAGACAGTTCCAGGGTGGGACCGCTGACGGGGACTCGAGTGACTGCCATAGGCACAGTAACGGAGCGGATGGCGCGATTATAGCATTCCGCGATCCGAGGCCCTCATTTTCATGTTTCCGAGCCCTTTGTGAGCTCAGAGCTCGAATCCCTTGCGAGAACTCACCAGGCTAGAGAGTAAAATGGCTCCGCCGGAGGACCTTGTGACAAAGACACAACAATCGGATCCAACCATCAGCTCGGAAATCTTCCGACACCTGGTCCGTCTCGCCGCCCTGGAACTCGACGACGAAGAAGCCGAATACCTGAGGCGAGAGCTCAATCAGCAACTGCAGGCCATTCGTGATCTCGAGTCGATTGAACTTCCCACGGATCTCCCGATTACTTCTCATGGAGTTCCGTACTCCTCGGAGACGCGCCCGGGGCTGCGCCAAGACCGTGCAGAGCCGTCGGACAAAGCCGATGCCATCCTGGAGCAGGTTCCCGAAGTTGAAGAGCGGTTCATCGTGGTGCCCGACATCCCCCATACCGAGCTCGAATGAGCGCTGAGATTTGTGAGCTTCCCGCACATGAGATCGTTGCGCGCCTGAGGACGGGCGATCTCACTGCCGAAGTCGTGCTGGAGGCCACCCTTGCGCGGATCGAGGCGGTTGAGGGAGGTGGTGGCGCGCTCAACGGGGATCCGAACGGCGCGAATGGGATTCACGCTTATATCACGCTCGCTGAAGAGCGGGCTCGCGCCCAGGCCCGCGCAGTAGATCGTGCGCTGGAGGCGGGGGATAATCCCGGCCTGCTGGCCGGCGTCCCAGTGGCGGTCAAGGACATATTCTGTGTCAGTGGCATAGCTTCGACCGCTGGGTCCAAGATTCTGGCAAACTTCGTTTCACCCTACACGGCCACACCCGTGGTCCGCCTGGAGGCGGCCGGTGCATTGACGATTGGTAAGGCCAATCTAGACGAATTCACCTACGGCTCGTCCAACGAATCATCCGCTTTCCTGCCCACCCCACGCAATCCCTGGTCGGCCGGCCACGTCCCCGGGGGATCTTCCGGTGGTAGCGCAGCGGCCGTTGCGGCCGGCGAAGCGGCGCTCTCCCTGGGCACGGATACCTCTGGATCCATCCGCCAGCCAGCCGCGTTCTGCGGCATCGTGGGGATGAAGCCCACATACGGACGAGTCTCACGCTATGGCATGATCGCCTTTGCTTCCTCACTCGATTGCCCGGGTCCTATGGCAAGAAACGTCAAGGACGCGGGACTGATGCTGCTGGCGATGGCCGGTGCAGATGCTTTCGACGCAACCGCGGCAAAGGTTCCGGTTGAAGACTACCTGGATCAGATTGAGGGTGGCGTGCGGGGCATGCGAATCGGGCTGTCGCCGGATTTTTCCAGATTGCGCTACCCGGATGCCGACACCGGGGAACTGCGCGAACAAGTCCTCCAGCCAGAAATCGAAAAAGCTCTGCTTGAATCGGCCGAGCGCCTGGCGGAGCAGGGGGCGGAGATCGTCGAGGGCGTCGATCTTCCAGCCGTTCAGTACGGCATTCCGGCGTACTTCGTGATCTCGCGCGTGGAGGCCGCCTCAAACCTCCACCGCTATGACGGTGTCAAGTACGGCTATCGATCGGAGGGTGAGGCCGCAGATCTGTTTGAGCTCTATCGGAAGAGTCGGGGGCAGGGATTTGGATCGCAGCCCAAGCTCCGTATCCTGATGGGTATGTACGTTTCAGGAGAGCAATATGAGAAGCGCTACTACGAACGAGCGCTGCGTGTCCGAACGCTGATTCGGCGCGATTTCGAACGCGCCTTCGAGCGGGTGGATGCCATGCTTGCTCCTACCACGCCGACCACCGCTTTTGAGATCGGCGGGATCTATGGGGATTCAGTGGCCATGCAGTATGCCGACCTGCTAACGGTTCCCGCGAACCATGCAGGGATCCCGGCGATTTCCATCCCCACCGGTCTGGACGACTCGGGCCTGCCAATCGGGATGCAGTTGATGGGTCCGGATTTTACGGAACGCAGGCTCCTTAGGATGGGAAGAGCTCTAGAGCAGCTACAGGAATCCAGGCCACCGCTAGTGCAGGAGCGGGTCGGTGCCTGAGTTCGAGGCGATTATCGGCCTGGAGACGCACATCCAGCTGAATACGGATTCGAAAATCTTCTGTGCTTGCAGTACCGATTCGTGGCGCGTGCCTCCGAATACCCATATCTGCCCGATCTGCACCGGCCTGCCCGGCGTTCTGCCAAGCCTTAACGAGCAGGTCGTCGAGAAAGCGCTAATTCTGGCCACAGCCATGAACGCCGATGAAATCAGTCAAGCGTCGTTCTTTGCACGCAAAAACTATTTCTACCCGGACCTCCCTAAGGGATATCAAATCAGCCAATACGACGAGCCGCTTGCGGTCAACGGGTCCTTCGAACTTCCACTGCCCGAGGGGAACTCGCGCCACATTACCATCATCAAGCTACACATCGAAGAGGACGCGGGCAAGACCGTGTACAAGGACGCTAAGCGGCTGATCGATTTCAATCGATGTGGAGTACCCCTGGTCGAGATGGTGACCGGACCCGACTTCCGCTCGGCAGACGAGGTGGCAAAGTTCCTGATTCGACTTCGACAACTGCTTCGCTGGCTCGAGATTTCGGATGCGGATATGGAGCGGGGGCAGCTCCGGTGCGATGCCAATGTCTCGATCCGCAATGTGGGAGAGGATCGGCTGAACACAAAGACCGAAATCAAGAACGTCAACTCGATCACCAATGTGCGAGACGCCGTGCAATCCGAAATCGAGCGACAGATGCGGGAGGTCAAGGCCGGTGGCGAGATCAAAGCGTGGACCTTGGACTGGGACGATCAGCGTGGGGTGCTCAGTAAGATGCGATCGAAGGAAACGGAGGCGGACTATCGGTACTTCCGCGAGCCGGACCTTCTGCCAATCCAGACGAGTCCGAGCGCGGTGGCGGCAACCGTGTCTCAGCTTCCAGAGCTTCCACTAGCTAGGCGAAGCCGATTTTCAGAGGTCTATGGCATTCCAGAGTATGACGCCGAGATCCTTACCGAGGAACGCTCGCTTTCCGATTTCTTTGAGGCAACCGTAGCCGCTCATGGGGGGAATCCCAAGCGAGTCTCGAACTGGGTGATGAACGATGTGCTCCGATTGATCCGCGAGCAGGATACGCTAGCGGGGGAGCTCGGGCTGCGGCCCGGTGAGCTGGCGGAGATCATTGGCATGGTTGAAGCGGGAACGATCTCCAGCGGCGTAGGGAAGGAGCTTCTCGAACAGGTCCGCAGCTCTGATCGAACGCCTGCGCAGATTGTCGAGGAAGACGGTCTGGCACAGGTTTCAGATGCGAGTGAATTGAGCGAGACGGCCGCACATATCTTGGAGGCCAATCCAGATCAGGTCGCGGCCTACAAGGGTGGAAAGACGGGCCTGATCGGGTGGTTTGTGGGTCAGATGATGCAGGAAACAGGGGGTCAGGCGGATCCCAAAGCGGCTAGAGAGATCCTCGAGAGTCTGTTAGAGGGCTAGACCATCTTTGAGCCAAGCCGCAGCCCGCGAAATCCCTGCTCGGGATTCTCAGTGGCGCGGGCATTTCTCTGGCCACACCAGACAATCACTCCGCAAAATCGTAGGCCACAAAGTCGCCGGAAGGGATCGCCAGTGGGGTAACCCACCCGGCGAGGTCCGCCAGCGTCAGTGTCCAGCTCCCGGGGACCCCGGCCAGGTAGAGATATTCGTTCGCATTGACCCACCGCAGCCCAGCGCCCGACCCCAAAGTCACTGGTGGAGCTCCCAATTCGCCCAGATAGAGATCCAAGCCCGTTCCCCTGGAATAGACCATCCGATTTGAATTGGGCGCCCAACCTCTCCACTGTAGGGGACCGGTGTCGTAGATTGTTTGCTCCCCGCTATCCAACCGCTGAATTACGAGATGTTGCTCGCCGGCGCTCTCGGCAGCTCGAAAGTAAGCCACTTTAGATCCATCCGGCGAAACGATCGGTAGCTGACGCTGTGGGCCGAATAGATCGCCGTCCGGTCGAGCAAGGGCCTGGGGCTCACCGTCAACTTTCCAGACCGTGCCCGGCTCGGCAGCGAAGAAGGGGTCCTCCTGGGGTACCGCTATGACCACCGAAGCGCCGGACCATACCGGAAGCGGATAGAAGAAGTACTCGCTGTAGGTGATTATCGGGGAGAAATTCAACACTTCTGGCCGGAGGTTCGTCCCGTCCATATTTACGTAGCCGATGCTGTCCGGGCGGACGATGGCGATCGTGTCGCCGGTGGGCGAGGCCGTGAAGTCGCCGCCTACTCCTCGCGAGAGCAGGGGGCTGATCTGACCTGTCGCTACGTCGATCGCCAGCAGGTCATCGTTTTTTGCGAGTCCTGGTCCTTCGAACACCCCTCGAGTATTAAACAGCAGTGTGAGGGATCCGGGAAGGAAGTCCAGGCTTGCGAGTGTGTGGTGGATAAAAGCCTCAAGCGGATACAGGGCGTCAAAGCTCGCCGCATCCAGTAGGACCTGCGGGTTGCTCCCATCGAATCCGATACTGTGTAATTCTGCGGTGTCCTGATTGGGATCGCGGATCGTGTACGCGATCCACTCCCCGTCGTCTGAAAGTCGAACTTCGCTAACGCCGCCAGCATCCGTCAGCTGACTTGGGGCAGAGCCGATTTCAAGAGCCCAGAGATGGCCATTGTCAGTATAGGCGATGCGCAGGTTCTGAGGTTCGGGAGTCGATGAGGCCACTGCGACATCTGCTGTTGCGGCGGCCGTGGCTGCCGGACTTGCGGGTACCGAACTGGGCACCAGCGTAGGCTGGATAAGGGTTGCACCAGCAGCCTCAGTCGAGGACTGCGGGGTGGGGGTAGGAAAGTTGCAACCTGCGAGGACCAAGAGCGCACCGAGTACCCATAGTCGGCGCTGTCTGAAGCTCATGACCAACGGATACTCTTGATCTGGGTTTGGCGCAAGTCAGGGGAAGGCAGCGCGGGGGCAGGGGTGCGCGGGAGAAAGGGTGTGCGGGAGCAAAGGTGCGCGGGAGCGGTGCGCCTCAGACCTTGTACTCGTAGAATCCCTTGCCCGTCTTGCGGCCCAGGTAGCCGGCGTCCACCATTTGCCGGAGCAGTGGCGCCGGACGGTATTTATCATCTCCGAAATCGCGATGCAGCACTTCCACGATGTAGAGCACCACATCCAAACCGATGAGATCCGCCAGAGCGAGCGGCCCCATCGGATGGCTCATACCCAGTTTCATGATGGTGTCTATGTCCTCGGCAGTTCCAAGGCCTTCCTGCAAGGCGAAGATGGCCTCATTGATCATGGGGCAGAGGATGCGGTTGGCAATGAAACCCGGGGAATCTTTTGCCTCCACCGGCTCCTTGCTCATCTTGCGCCCTACCTCAAAGGCCAAGTCACGCGTGCTGTCCGAGGTGTCCAGGCCTCGAATGACTTCGAGCAGGGCCATGAGCGGTACCGGATTGAAGAAGTGCATTCCAATGACCCGATCCGGGCGAGAGGTGTGCCCTGCGATGCGAGTGATCGAGATCGAGGAGGTGTTGGTCGCCAATACGGCATCCTTGGGCGTGACTCGATCGAGCTCCCCAAAAAGCGCAAATTTGGTCTCAGGATTCTCTGTGGCGGCCTCAATGACAAGATGTGCATCCGCCGCGGGTGCGATATCGTCCGCAGTAGCAATTTCCCCCGCAGCTCTTCGCTGGTTCTCGTCTAGGAACCCCTTGCTCGCCAACTTGGCGACTGACTTTTCAATTGCCGCCTTGCCGCGCTCCAGGGCTGCCCGGTCCACATCCGTCATCGTAACCTGGTAACCCGAAATGGCGGCGGTCTGAGCGATCCCGTTGCCCATGGTTCCCGCGCCGATCACGACGATTCGCTCGACAGTCATCCCGAATCCCTCCTAGGTCCTCGATGTCTATGCCGTTGGGGGAGTAATCAATGTGGATGGACTATGCCAATTCGACCGCCATCGCCACCGCTTCGCCTCCCCCGAGACAGAGAGACGCAATGCCCTTCGAGAGGCCGCGATCCTGCAGGGCATAGAGCAACGTGGTTAGGACCCGCGCCCCGGAGGCTCCCAGCGGGTGACCGAGCGCGATGGCTCCCCCATTCACGTTAACTTTATTCCAATCCCAGCCGTTTTCGCTCATGGCATAGCCATCCGCCAGTACTTGCGCGGCAAAGGCCTCGTTCAATTCAATGAGATCGACGTCCTCTGGGGTCCAGCCTACGCGCTCCAGCAGCTTCGGTATGGCCTGCGCCGGCGCGATGAACATTTCGCGTGGCGGTACGGCTACCTGAGCGTAGCCGACGACGCGCGCCATCGGTTCCAGCCCGAGATCATCCGCCCGTTCGCGGCTAGCGAAGACCAATGCCGAGGCGCCGTCGTTCAATCCGGGTGCATTTCCCGCCGTAACGCGCCCGTCATCCTGGTAGGTGGGTTTGAGAGCGGCCAGCTTCTCTAGCGATGTGTCTCGCCTGGGCGTTTCATCTTCCGTCAGGACCTTCGGCCCTCGCTTCCCATCTGAGATCTCCAGCGGCATGATTTCAGCCTTGAACTTGCCGCTGTCAGCGGCGGCGACCGCCTTCTGATGGCTTTCTAGCGCCCAGCGATCCATGGCTTCACGTGTGACTTCATATTCGTCGGCAATGTATTCCGCCGCCATGCCCATTGCCCACTGCTCGAAGGGATCCCACAGGCCATCAAGCAACAACGCATCTTCCAGGCTTTCATGACCGAAGTGCAATTCGCCCCCGCGCCCCCGCACGAGAAATGGGGCGCGGCTCATGTTTTCCATTCCTCCGGCGACGATCAGGTCCGCGTCGCCCGCCTTGATGGCTTGCGCAGCCCACATTCCCGCCTTGAGGCCTGATCCGCAAACTTTGTTTACAGTGGTTGCTCCGACGGTGGGTGGAAGGCCAGCGCCGATCGCCGCCTGCCGGGCCGGGGCCTGGCCGATCCCGGCGCTAATGACATTGCCCATCAACACTTCGTCGATCAACTCGGGCCGCTTGAGCCCTGCCCGAAGAACCGCCTCTCGTACCACAATCGCGCCGAGTTCGGTGGCGGTGAGCTTGCTGACTTCTCCCTGAAAACGCCCTATCGGAGTGCGGACGGCGCTAAGGATAAGAGGTTCGCGAGCTTGATCTCTTAAGTTCAAGCTTTGCTCACTTCGTCGGCCTGCTCTTTACCGGGCGGAATTCCCCAATGGCTCTTCAATCGTGAAAGGGTCTCGTCCAGGAGTTCCGGAATCACGCGCGTCTCGGCGGTGGTGGCCATGAAATTAGTGTCGCCTGCCCAACGCGGTAATACGTGCATATGCACATGATGGACCACGCCGGCGCCGGCTGCCTTCCCAATGTTGACACCCAGGTTGAACGCCGTGGCCCCATAAGTAGCTCTAAGGACGGCGACCGCCTCGGAGGACAGGTTCATGACCTCCAGCAGGGTCGATTCCTTCAAATCCTCGATAGAAGCCTGATGCGCGTACGGAACTACCATGAGATGGCCATTGGTGTAGGGGTAGCGGTTCAGCACCACATACGCCTCCTTACCGCGGTGCAAGATGAGGTTTTGGTCGCTCTTGGGGAGATCGCAAAACAGACATTCGGACGAGTCGGAGTGGCCTTCGATGTATTCCATGCGCCAGGGCGCCCAGATTCGGTCCATTGAAAAAGGGGCTTCCTGAAAAGCCCCAGCGAGCACAGTGGAATCGATTGTAACACTCACTGGCACGGCACATGCACCTGGGGATAAAATCGGCGCCGTGTTGGACCAGTCTGAGCTTGAGAAGCGGCTGCCGGTGGGAAGGATGGGCGTCGAAGTGCATCTATATTCCACGATCGGATCGACGAACGACCGAGCGGCCGAACTTGCCAGGGAGGGCGCACCCGAAGGGGCCCTGGTTTTAGCAGACGAACAAACCGCCGGCCGCGGCCGCCTACGGCGGAAATGGCGCATGCCTCGGGGCAGTGGCATCGCCATGAGCTTGGTCATGCGACCTAGAAAGCTGGAAGGAGCCGCACTCGGTGCGATGGGCCTGGTGGGGGCTTTGGCCACGATCGACGCCCTGGAAGAGTTGCGGTTAGAGCCCCGCCTCAAATGGCCTAACGATGTGCTATTAGAGGGCAAGAAGGTGGCGGGTGTCCTGGCAGAGGCCAGCTGGACCGGGCCGGCACTGGACTACATCGTTCTTGGAATTGGAGTGAATGTGAAGCCGGCAGCTCTGGAGGACGAGGCCGCTTTCGACTACCCTTCAACCAGCGTCGAGGACTCAGTCGGAGACACGGTAGACAGGGGAACCCTGGTATTCTCCATCGTGGCAGGAGTCGACGATTGGTATGAGCGGCTTCAAGCAGGAGAGGCCCACCCTGCGTGGGAGGAGCGTCTCGCATTCAAGTCGGAATGGGTATCCCTCACGAATGGGGAGCAAGAGCTAACCGGACGGCCGATGGGACTCACACGAAGCGGCGGCCTACGGCTGGAAACGGCCGAGGGGGAGGAATTGGTTCTGGAAGCGGGTTCTTTCCAGCTCCGACCGATAGATACATAGATACAGGCCAGCCCAAGCCAAATTGATGCAGCTGGGCTAAGATTAAGCGAAGGGAGCGCATGCCATGTTTGATGACTTAAGGGACACTCCGGAAGAAGATCCCATTTCTAACGCCGGATTCGCGTACGAACCAGAACCTGCAAGGCCAGAATCGCGCATCATGGGGATGACCGCCGGGCAACGTTTGATCATTTCGCTGATGCTGCTTGCCACGGTATTCATACTGGGTCTGAGCTGTACGCTGGTCACATCGAAGATCTGGTTCTAGCTCGGAGGTTGAGCAGCTACCGGGTCTCAACTCACGAGCTGGGACTTAACTAAAATCCCGCGAGCTTGACGCGCGCGGGATTTATTTTGGCTGCCAGTGATCGATCGGCTAAGGCAACAACTGCAGGTGGGACTCGGCTCCGGCCTCCACTTGATCAAGCGTCCACAGCATCGAATGGTACTGATGATTCCGCGATGGATCGATCATGTCGTCGTAGTGTGGATTGAACGGGTGCCCGGATTGACCGGTAGTGTGCATGGACAATGAGCGGCTCATGTCTCCCAGATCCACGATCTGAAGGCAGGAGGAAACCGCGGTCACGCCGAATGGCTCGTTGATGTCATATCGGGATCTAAACAAGGTTTCAAGGCCTCCATCCACCTCAAATGGGCCGCGATTGAAGATCCACTCGATGGGGAGGATTCCACTCTGCCCTAAGGTTTGATTCTTAAAGTAGGCCTGATGGAGCTCCCCCCATCGCCAATCCGCGGGCTTGTTACCCAGCGCATCGGATAGTTCGTCAACGGTCTCCTCCAATGACTGCAGAAGAATGTCGTCCCGAACCTCGATTTCGACCGTTTTCGTATCGTCGAACCAGATCGAATCAGGTTCGTTGAGCAAGTTACGCGCGGCCAGGAAAACCGCCTGACCCGAGGCTCGAACCATCAGCTGATCTCCCAGTTCATCCGCAAATATATTTTCGATCAGACGAAGCCGCAACGTCTCGAAAATTGCCGCGCCTGCGCTATCCCGATCCTCGCGACCATCCCAGGCGCGCAGGATATCCAGCGCCTGACGCTGGATGTTGTCAGATGGCTGCAATGACAGAAAGTGAGGCAAAATGTCCTGTGCATAGAGTGAGTTGCTGTCCCGCTGGATGGCTTGCATGTCCTCGACCGACACCGAATCGTCGGCCGCCAGCAGCTCCACCAACCGCCGTGCGCGATAGCCGCGATCCCAGTCGACTCCTATGAAGTATGGGTAGTCTGGGCCGACGATGGCGTTATTGGCCGTTCCGATATAACCCTCAGGCGGATTGAACGCCGTAGGGAGTTCCTCGTAGGGGATAAAGTCGGTCCATTCGAATTCGCCCGTCCAGCCGGGAACCGGCATCGTGCCATCGCCGCGCGCACGTATCGGATAGCGACCCGTGGCCTGGTATCCGATGTTGCCCTCAACATCCGCGAAAACCGCATTCACTCCAGCCACGTCCCAATACTGCAGAGCATCCCGGAACTCATCCCAGTTCTGCGCTCGGTTGAGGCGGAGCACGCTCTTGTGGATTGTCCCCGGCTCCAATGCCGTCCACGAGTACGCTAGCGGCTCCCAGCCATAGCTCCAGTCTTGCCCGGGACCTCCGACCACATCATTGATGATCGGTCCGTGGTGTGTTTTGCGGACGTCGACGATGACGGGTTCTTCTTGCCCCTTGACCTCGATTTCTTCGCGCACGATCTCCATGTCGAGCCATTGCCCACGGAACTGGTACTGGTTCGGGTTTTCCGGATGGATGCGTTCAATGAAATGATCCTCGTGGTCCCCGAAGAGGAAGGTAAAGCCCCAAGCGATGCGGTCGTTATGACCGATGATCACGCCCGGAATGCCGGGGAACGAAGCTCCGACCACGTTCAGGCCACATTCGGGACCGAGGGGTTCGCAGTGCAGACCGATCTCGTACAAGATGAAAGGCATTTGGATCCCAAAGTGGGGATCGTTGACGAGCAGGGGGGCACCGGTGACGGTTCTCTCGCCGGAGACTGCGGCGCTGTTGCTGCCTAATCCTTGGCCTGAAACCCACGGGAAGCGGCTGAAGGCGATCTCAGGAACGGTTTCCAGCGTCGTTTCCGCGAGTGTACTCGTGACGATCAGCGGGAAGTCGGGATCATACGGCGGCATGAGCACTTCAATTGCGGGCGTACCCAGCCGTGCCGCGATGTGTGCGCGCGCCAGCTCCTGGTCGGCATTACTTCGGAGGTCCCACGCCAAGAGCTTTCCCGAGGAGAGCGTGTGATATGGGCTCCAAACTTCTGGCTCAAAGCGGGTTCCTTGAAGGCCCAGGATCGTGAATTCGAGGCCCTTCGGTCCGTCATGCGTATCGAGGTAGGCATTCACGCCCTCCGCATAGGCGTGATTTCCCTCGAGGTCCTTTCCCTCCAGCGAGTCCGCTTCGAGCGCTGCGGCTCGGTGCATTCCCAGCGTGCGGAAGTAACGGTCTGCGTCCAACGAACTCTCTCCAAAGATTTCCGACAGTCGACCGGCGGACAAGCGGCGCTGGAATTCCATCTGCCAGAAGCGATCCTGCGCATGGACAAAGCCCTGTGCCAAGAGGAGGTCATGCTCGGTCGAGGCGTAAATATGCGGGATACCAAAGGAATCGCGATAGATGTCGACCGGGGCATCGAGGCCGGGCAATGTCAGCGTCCCGTCCACTTGCGGGAATGCACGTGGGGCGACCAGGAACCGAAAAGCCGCAACCGCCAATGCGACTACCGCAGCAATCACCATCGAAAAGATAAGGAGTCTGGAAAGAAAGCGAAGTATGAGGCCTCCGGCGCCGAGGGTGGGAGGGTTTCTAGCACCGAAAGAATGGGAAGTCAATGACGGTTAGATGCATTGTGAGCCGGATCACAGGATCCCGCACAAGGTACCCCAGGCGGCCGGACACAGCAGGCCTCTTTGGAATAGAACTCAAGGACCCCTGCAAATTTCCCCACCTACTGCGATAATATAGTCGGCTATTGATCGTCCTAAACGAAGGAGCAGGCATTTGGCGCGTATTCTGATTGTGGATGACAACCAGGCAATGGTGGAGGCGCTGAGCATCGTCGTGAGCGCTCGAGGCCACGACGCTTTGACGGCACTCAGCGGAGAAGAGGCGCTCAACTTGGTGGAGAGCGAGGTGGTCGATGTGATGTTGCTCGATCTCACCATGCCCGGCATCGACGGATTTGAAACGCTGGACCGTTTGCGCACGATGCCTGAAGGAAAGAACCTTCCGGTTCTCATCATCACCGCTCTGGACGAGGAGGACCTTGAGGGCCGAGTATCAGATGCGGGCGGCAACGGACTGCTGCGTAAGCCGGTGGATGTAAATCGCCTTGCGGAGCAGATCGAGAGGCACACCGCCGCCCCGAACTAGGTACACAGAGCACACAGAAGAGGCGCCGCACCTCACCAGGTGCGGTTTTGCATTCCGATGACTGCAGGCGCATGGGTTCGCAATCACTTGGCCCAAAAGTTATAATTAGGGGGATAGGGCCTGCCGAATGGCGGGACCTATTTGTGCTTGACATAAACGCGACGCGAGTGCGCTCGTAATCCGAGCGGATTAGAAGCCAGAACCCGACGAACCTCGGTGCAGGAGAGCGGCTTCCTGATCCGTAGCTAAGCCTGGAGAGAGAATGGAAATAGGGACAGTCAGACAAGTCGATATCGATGAGGAAATGCGCGGGGCGTACCTAGACTACGCCATGAGCGTCATCGTATCGCGGGCGCTGCCAGATGCGTGTGACGGCCTAAAGCCCGTGCAGCGGCGCATCCTGTATGCAATGCGCGAAATGGGGATCCGCTCCAACTCGACATACCGCAAATCGGCCAGAATCGTGGGTGAGGTCATGGGGAAATTCCACCCACATGGCGATGCCCCGATATATGAGGCCATGGCCCGCATGGCACAAGATTTTTCCTTGCGATATCTGCTGGTGGACGGCCAGGGTAACTTCGGATCCATCGACGGGGATCCGCCAGCTGCCATGCGCTATACCGAGGCGCGACTGGGCGCGATGGCAGAGGAGCTGCTGGTCGACGTCGATCAGGACACGGTCGATTTTACAGACAACTTCGATGGGTCGCTTCAAGAGCCCACGGTCTTGCCCGCGCGGCTGCCCAACTTGCTGCTCAACGGTGCCTCCGGAATCGCAGTTGGCATGGCGACCAATATTCCACCCCACAATTTGGGAGAGCTTACGCAGGCCATCATCCACCTGGTCGACAACTACGAAAAGATGGACGAAGTGTCAGTGGACGAATTGATGAAATTTGTTCAGGGTCCTGATTTTCCTACAGGCGGCATGATCATTGGCTCCGAAGGAATCATCCAAGCCTATAGCACGGGCAAGGGCCGCATCGTTGTGCGTGGGATCGCGAACATCGAGGAAACGACCCTCAATCGGCACCGCATCGTCATCACGGAGATCCCCTTTCAAGTCAATAAGACCACGCTGATTGAGCGCATCGCAGAGCTGGTGAGGCGCGGCAAGCTGTCTGGTATATCGGACCTGCGCGACGAATCCGACCGCAGGGGCCTCAGCGTCGTGCTTGAGTTGAAGCGCGGTGCGCAACCCAAAGCGGTACTCAATCAACTCTATAAATTCACGCAGCTGCAGACCACATTTGGAGTTCAGTTGCTCGCACTGGTCGGGGGCGAGCCCCGACTGCTCTCCTTGAAGCGCGCGCTGCAGACCTACATCGAGCACCGGCGAGTGGTCGTCACTCGGAGGAGCGAATACGAACTTAAAAAGGCCAGAGCCCGGGCGCATGTGCTTGACGGTCTGCTCATCGCGTTGGCCAATCTGGACGACGTGATCGAAAGCATTCGCAAGTCGGCCAATGCCGATACCGCGAAGAAGAACCTGATGAAGCGCTTCAAGCTTTCCGAAATCCAGGCACAAGCCATCCTGGATTTGCAGCTCCGTCGGCTCGCGGCGCTCGAGCGGAAGAAAATCCAGCAGGAGGCCAAAGAGGTCAAGGAACGCATCAAGTACCTGGAGGAGCTCCTCGGGGATCGGAAGAAGGTCCTGGACCTCATTAAGCAGGATCTAAGTGAGGTGACTAAGAAGTACGGGGACCTTCGCCGCACGCGTATCGCACCGGATGCAAGCGAGGAATTCAGCGAAGCGGATCTAGTTCCCGACGAGGCGGTGCTTATCAGCATCACGCAGCGCGGCTACGTCAAGCGTGTGCCAGCAAAGACGTATCGCCGGCAGGGACGGGGAGGCCGCGGCGTGAAGGGCCACGGCACCAGGGGTGAGGATGAAGTTGACATGCTTCTTCCGGCCGGCACGCTGGACACGGTGTTGTTCTTCTCTGACCGCGGAAAGGTATATTCAGAGAAGGCCTATCAGATTCCGGATGCAGGACGTACTGCACGCGGTATTCCGATGGTCAATATCCTAAATTTGGAACAGGGGGAGGTCATTACAGCCGCCGTGCCGGTGCCCGATTTCAAAGCCGCCAGCTACTGCACCATGGCCACACGCAAAGGAAAGATCAAGCGCGTGAAGCTATCTCAATTTTCGGCAGTGCGACCGTCAGGTCTGATCGCAATGGGATTGGCCAAGGGCGACGTGCTGGGATGGGTACGATTGACGAGCGGAAAAGACGACATCATCTTGGTTACTGAGGCCGGACAGGCCCTGCGGTACTCCGAGAAACTGGTTCGTGCTATGGGGCGCCCCGCTGCGGGAGTCAAGGCGATTACTCTTCGGGACAAGGATCTTGTGACCGGAATGGATGTGGTGGATCCCAAAGCAGATCTACTGGTCGTCATGAAAAATGGCTATGGAAAACGAACGCCTATGAAGGAATATCCTAAGAAGGGGCGCGGCACGATGGGAGTCGTCACATTGAGCCGATCCAAGTTCAAGCAAACCGGGCCGGTTGCCGCGGCCCGGATAGTGGATCAGAAGGATGATCTAACGATCATCTCCACGGGTGGAATTGTCCTTCGTACCAAGGTCAAGCAAATCAAGCGTGCAGGCCGTGCCACAATGGGCGTACGCGTGATCAACCTCAAGAAAGGTGAGACCGTTGCCTCGGTCGCAAGGATCGCGGCAAAGGATTTGGAAAAGGCGGGGGTCAAGGCCTAGTTCCCCCGGAGGTTTAAAGAGCCGGCCTCCCAGGAAGCGGGCTCGGCATCTCCCTTATCCCCAACTAATTTGAATAGCGAAGAGCGGAAGACGCTTGGGTCTCCGCTCGTGACATACCGAGTGCCTGTGCCCTTTAGGGTACTTGTGCCCTTTTGGGTACCTGTGCCCCTTTGGGTACCTGTGCCGTTTTGGGTACTCTCATCACGGCCGCGACTCACCCAGAGTCTTTCGCTTTGCCGGGCTATCGCGGGCGAGGGGTCGATGACGGTTACGGTCGGTCCCAGGATGCGCTGGATGGAGGGAATCACAAAGCTGTAATGCGTGCATGCCAGCACGAGCGTATCGATTCCTTGGTCCGTAGCAGGGCTCAGTGATCGTATAAGAATGGAATCAACCCTCTCCGAAGCGGTCTGGCCGGCCTCGATAAGCTCCACGAGTCCCGGAGCAACGATCTCGACCACTTCTACTCCGCGCGCGAACCGATCCACAACAGACGCAAATAGGACCCCCTGGAAGGTAGCCGGCGTAGCGAGGACCGCCACCTTGCGCGTCTCCGTGCGTTCTGCAGCGGGCTTGACAGCCGGTTCCATCCCAACAAACGGTGTGCCTGGAAAGCTTGACCGCAAAGCGCGAAGGGCAGCCGCGGATGCGGTGTTACAGGCCACAACGACGAGCCCACATCCCAGCTCGAGCAGAAAGCGCGTGATTTCTTCGGAGAGGGCCTGAACGGCATCGAGCGAACGAGAGCCATAAGGCACGTGCCTCTGATCTGCGAAGTAGACGAGAGGCACGTTCGGTAGCCGGCGCTGGATCTCGCGCAGAACCGAAAGGCCGCCGACGCCGGAATCAAATACGCCGATCGAGGGCCGGGTCATATTCGAGGACCTCTTAAGGCTTGGGGTACCCAGAGGAGCACAAGTACCCAGAGGGGCACAAGTACCCAGAGGGGCACAAGTACCCAGAGGGGCACAAGTACCCAGAGGGGCGCAAGTACCCAAAGGGGCACAAGAACCCAAAGGGGCACAAGTACCCTGAGGGGCACGAGTACCCGAAAGGGCACAAGCACCCGAAAGGGCATAGGCAGGCTAGCCGCGTTTTTCTCGGAGACGGGCGCGCTTCCCTCTGCGATCCCGCAGGTAGTAAAGTTGCGCACGGCGCACGTGGGCGCGACGTACGATTTCGACCTTGTCAATTCGAGGAGATCGGAGCAAGAAAGTGCGCTCCACGCCGATGCCGTGCGAGGCGATGCGGCGCACCGTGAAGTTGGCGTCGTTGCCGCCTTTGCGCAGGCGAATGACCGTTCCACGGAACTCTTGGACGCGCTCCCGCTCACCTTCGCGAATGCGCAGGTAAACGCTCACATCATCGCCGGGCCGCAACTCGGGGATATTTTCGTTTATGGGTGCTTCAAGAGCCCTTATCAGTTCAGACATCGGTGCGTTTACAGCGCCCTATGCGGCCTGGGCCGCGCGGCGCAAAAGTATACCATGCGCGGAGGGGCTCAGGATTGGGATAGGATTCCACGCGCCGTCTCGGCCAGCTGCAGGGCGGCGAGGGTTTTTGCATCTTGGAATCCGCCATTGCGGATTTGAGCCACGACCTCCTGCACAGTCAGTTTCTCGATCTCGATGATCTCGTCGGGGTCAAGCGCAAGCGCATCGGGTTCCAAATCCGTTGCCAAAAAGACGTACATGTACTCGTTCGAGTATCCCGGCGCCAAAAAGAAGCCGCCAAGATCTTCCAGGCGACCCGGCGACATCCCAATTTCCTCGCGAGATTCCCGGGAGGCGGTGCTGGCGGGATCCTCCCCCTGTTCTAAGGTGCCAGCAGGAAGCTCGAGCAGATAGCCGCCCGTGGCATGTCGATACTGGCGAACGAACCAGATCGTTCCGTCCTCATCCCTCGGAATGAGCGTAACGGCGCCGGGATGGATCACGAGATCGATCCGGGTCTCATGACCATCGGCCAAGCGCACCTGATCGACTCGCACGTCGAACACTTTCCCCTCGAAGGCAACTTCCGATGAAATAAGTTCGATAGACATGTTCAACTCCAAAGCAAAGGGGCGGCCATGGAGGCCGCCCCATGGTATCAACGGTCGACCGCCGAACTAGGGAATGATCAGTTCCAAACCCGGGAAGATCAGACTCGGATTCGCCAGGTCGTTAGCCTCTATGATCGCATTCGGGTCAACCCCGTAGGTGCGGGCGATCTGCCAGATCCATTCGCCAGGTTTAACGACATGTACAGTTCCGCCACCGCCTGCCACTGATGTTGGCTCCGGTGTCGCGGCCTGGCCGGTACTCGGCGGGATCTTTAGCACCATGCCCACCGTGACTTCGCTGGGCGAGCCCAATTCATTCAGATCGACGATGGCTTGGGGATCGACGCCAAAGGCGGCCGCGATTGAGGTGATAGAGTCGCCGTCCTGCACCGTGTACTCGACGTATACGATCCCGACCACGGTCGGTGGGGTCTCTGTTTCACCTTCGGGCATAGCCGTTGCTTCAGGTGGGGCCTCGGTGGGGACAGCTTCGCCCCCGCCGCCCGCTTCGGCGGTCTGGGTTAGCAGTGCCGAACGAACGGCCTCCATGGTGGCCTGCTGGCTATCGGTAGGTGCCTCGCCTTCGCCTTCCCCTGGCGGTGGCGTGGATGCCGAGCGAGTGCAGGCTGCCACAATTGCAAGCAATGCCAACATGGAGATGTTACGCATACGCGCAGTATTCATGTGTTCCTCCAAAGAGGGTTCCTCCGGCCGGTCTCGTGGGAACAGCGCGGGATCGTAGCACAAGGCTTTGCGCCGTGCAAGCGGAGAGTTTCGCAGTCGGATGGGAATCAAAAAGGGCCAACCCGGGTGGGCTGGCCCCTGTCGTTACGGCGGATTACTACCGTTCCGCTAGAATGGGCCGGAACTTGTAGCCGTAGACGAGCATGCCGCGCTCGCCATCTGCACCCAATTTGCGAGTGACCATCTCAACCTGAGTCCCAATTTCAACCGGCTGGTCCCCAATGTCGGTGAGCTGCGCCGTCACGAGCGGGCCCTCCTCGAGTCGCACAATAGCCACCGGATAAGGAGCATTAGAGCTATGTCCGGATGGGGCTTGATAGACGGTCGTGTGGGAGTAGACCTCGCCTCGACCGCTGAACTGGTATAGGTCGCGGGCATCCTCGCCGCAGTCGGGACAGATGTCGCGAGGTGGAAATATCTTGGTAGTACAGTGCGGACAGACTTCGCCGACAAGTGCGTAGCGCTGTTGCCTGAGTCTCCAATGCTGAGATGTTTCCATGCTAGCCAATCTATTCACTTTGTTCTCTCAGAAACTCTCAGGATCGGTGCAAACCCCATTTTTCCCCTGCTCGCGGATTGGATGATATCGCAGGATCCTGATTGCCAGATCCTCGCGACGAGAATTGCGCATAGCCAAACTTTAGTTCGGTCGCCGTAATATGTGTGTAGAGGCGGTGGCGCCGGATCCCCCCAAACACTGCGTCATGGCTATTGCTGCATTGGGCACCTGATTCTCGTTTGCTCGACCCTGCAGTTGTAGCGTAGCCTCCGCCAACTGATAAATCCCAGTGGCCGCCCCCGGATCCCCACGTGCCTTCGACCCGCCAAAGGTCGAGATCGGAATCTTGCCGGCCAGCGAGATATCGCCGTTCTGGGCGAGCTTCCAGCCATGTCCGGGCGCTGCAAAGCCAGCTGCCTCGAGCGAAAGTGCGGCGAAAATCGAGAAGGAGTCGTGCAATTCAAATAGCCCGATATCTTCAAGAGACAGACTCGCTTGCAACATTGCCGCTTCCGCAGACTGGCTGGCCGCGGTCAGGTGCAGCGGATTCGGCCGATCGTGTACGGCAAGGGCGGAAGTGGATACTGCCGAACCCGCAATCACAACCTGCGGGTAATCATGGCGATTCGGTAGAGCTGCGGCACGCGCCAGGACCAGAGCAGCTGCACCGTCCCCCAACGGAGCAACGTCAAAGGTGTTGAGCGGCTCACTGATGATAGGCGCTCTGGCATATTGCTCGTGCCGGATTGCCTTACGGAACATCGCATTCGGGTTTGTTACCGCGTTCTGGTGGGCGGTCATGCTGAAACCCGCCATAGAATCCTTCGGTGCCCCGTGCTCGTACAGGTAGCGCTGCATTAAGAGAGCGGCCTGCGTGCTCGGCGTGACTCCATGTACAGCCTCATACTCCGAATCTGTGCTAGTGGCCAGAGCGGCCTGTACCTGACCGCTGGCCTTGTCCGTGATCTTCTCGACTCCCAGAACGATAGCCACGTCAAGCGCTCCGGATGTTAGCGCAAGGTAGGCTTGGCGCACCGCCACGCCTCCCGACGCACCGGACGCTTCTATGGTCGAGGCCTCCACACCGCGCAACCCGGTAAAGTCCGCCAGGAGCGCCCCAAGGTGAGATTGGCCCGAGAGCGCGGGTGCGAGCACATTGGCCACATAGAGTGCCTGTGGCCGGAGCCCACCGGAATCCGCTCGCGCGGCACTTATAGCATCCAATGCTAAATGGCGAAGGGACAGATCCCAATGTTCGCCTACCGGCATCATGCCCACTCCAGCTACAACTATTGCGTCTGCTATTGAGCTCATTTCAGGACCAACTTGCCTCTAAACCGTGCGTAAGTGGCATAATCGATCTCCGTACGCCGCTTCACGTAGCTGAGGGTCCCGGGTGCGGCCTCGCGGCGCTCAGGCAACAAATCAGTGGCCCGAAGGCTGAAGGCATCGGAACCAGCTCCGGACCCATAGGAAACCATCAGGATGCGGTCGCCCGGCTCAGCGACATCGAGGATGGACGTCAGACCCACCATGGCCGAGCCGGCGTAGGTATTCCCAATATCCGGCACCAGCAAACCTGCTTCAATTTGCTCCTGTTCAAACCCCAAGGACTTCGCGATCCGCACCGGAAACTTGGTGTTGGGTTGATGGAAAACCGCGAAGCGATAGTCAGAAGCCGTGGTCTCCGTCGCCTCCATGAGAAATTCAGCCGCGGTCTGGATGTGGCTGAAGTAGGCCGGCTCCCCCGTGAACCGTTCTCCGTGTTCCGGATAGGTCTCGTTTGCGCGGCGCCAGAAGTCGGGGGTATCGGTTGCGTAAGAGTAGGATCCTTCGATCACGCAGACCGCATCTTCCGCCGGGCCAATGATGAAAGCCGCGCCCCCGGCACCGGCCGTATATTCCAGCGCGTCCCCGGGCCGCCCCTGAGCGGTGTCCATGCCAATGGCCAGCGCATAGTTGGCCATCCCGGATCCGACAAATCCGATAGCGGCCTGAATCGCCTCCGTCCCGGCTTTGCAGGCAAACTCCCAATCCGCCGCCTGAGTGTGCGGGGTGGCACCAATGGCTTCTGCTACAACAGTCGATGTTGGTTTTACGGCGTAGGGGTGCGACTCGGAACCCACCCACACTGCTCGGATTTCGGTAGGGTCTAAAGCAGCACGTGCCAGGGCGTTGCGGGCAGCTTCGATTGACATCGTGATCACGTCTTCGTCCAGCCCCGCGACGGCCTTCTCGTTGATGGGAAGGCTCCCCTTGCCGTCGGTCCATACCCTGGCCACTTCCTTGGCAGGCAGCCGGTATTGGGGGATATAGGCGCCGTAGCCCGCGAAGCCCGCCTCACGAATCGGTTTAAGGATCTTGGTTTCTGCCATGGATCTCTCTTTCAAAGTATAGGTCACTCGTCTGAGAGCTTATTAAGCAGCTCCTCCGCGCGCTCCAGGAGGATGTTGTCTTCCTCAATCATTGCGCCAGCCACTGCCTCAATCTCACCGCCACGCGCGCCCGCCGCCATGGCCAGCTGATAGGCATGAAGTCCCATATGGCCGCTCTGAATGCCTTCAGTCGCCAGAGCGCGGAGCGCCGCCAGGTTCTGAGCTAAGCCGACCGAGACGACGATCTCCGCCAGTTCCTGGGCTTTCTTGACTCCCATCAAAGCCAGCGCGTCGCGTGCTCCGGGGTGGACGCCAGTTGCACCCCCGACCGTTCCCAGGGCGAGGGGTAATTCAAGCTCACCCTGCAGCGTACCGGACTCATCCACCCACCAGCGACTCAGCGGTTCATACTTTCCCTTTCGAGCCGCGTAGCTATGCGCTCCGGCTTCTACCGCGCGCCAGTCGTTGCCCGTCGCAATGACCACCGCGTCCACCCCGTTCATGATCCCCTTGTTGTGCGTTGCAGCGCGGTACGGATCGACGGCGGCAAAGGCCCAGGCCTCGACCACACCCTCTCGCACGTTTTCACCCCTGAATTCGGCAAAGGCCAACGTGGCCGGAGATAGGCTGCAGGTCGCCTTAGCGAGCCGCCGGTCCGCCAGATTGGACAGGATGCGGAGATGCGTCCTACCCCCGGTCAGAGCCTCGATCAATGGGGCGATGCCTTCCAACACGGTGTTCACAGAATTTGCCCCCATGGCGTCCACGGTGTCGTAGATCAAATAGAAGCCGAGCATCGGCCCGGCCGGACTATCAGGGAAGGTTCTCACTTCGATGGCGCGAGCCCCGCCTCCAACGACAACCATCATCGGCCCGGCCTCGTCTGCAGCTGCGAGTATTTGTGCTCGCGCCTCGAGAAGCACCGTCTCGGCCACATGAAGATCTTCAAGATCCAGCACCTGAATCTGGCCGATCATATGGGATGGATCCGCCTCCGCTACGAAGCCCCCAGATTCGCGGACCAGCTTCGCCATGAACGAGGCTCCTGCCACGACCGAGGGCTCTTCTATGGCCATTGGCACCAGAACCTCTCTTCCGTTGATGATGAAGTTGGTGGCGATGCCTAAAGGAAGGGCGTGGATTCCCACCACATTCTCGATCATCGAGTCTGCAAGCGAGGGATCCAGACCTTTAGAACCTACTAGCCCGTCGAGCGCGTGCCCAGTGGCCTCGACAAGACGGGATTGGCGTTCCTCCAATCCCAGAGTGTGGAAGTTAGGGATCCTCGAGCTGGATGGTTGTTTGGCAGAATTCATATCGGGTCCACCACTGTAAGAGGCTACCGCCTGTCCAGGCCGGGTCGGCACGGCCTGCTCAGCATCACAGCCTACATACTGGGGCTGGCAAAAACTATCAATTTAACCGATTGCGCAGCAATCAAAAAGGCGACGGATCATTCGATCCGTCGCCATGGCGTTATCGTGAGGCTGCTCAGTTCTTAAGATATTGGGTTTGTAAAATCAGGTCCAACCATATGAAGGCCAGGCTGAAGTACCCGATGAGGAGCAGCAGCGGGAGATCCCCGATGAAGAGAAAGTTGGTCCAGAAGCGATTCAGGTCTGAGCCGAAAATGATGATGGTCCCCGCGGTGGAAACCACACCGAATCCGATTGCCACGATCCAAAGGATGATGCGACGGATTTTCATTAACCCACTCCAGCCGCATTGTATGCGTGGCACCAGGGAGCGTCAAGCTCTCGAACCCTGTGCCTTGCCGTTCGGGCCATCGCACCAGTCTGTCTTCGAAAGCGAAACTCCCCACGAGTGTGGGGA
>JAPUGV010000114.1 GCA_027298025.1 Chloroflexota bacterium
GTTGAGAGCGGACCTGCAGGAAGACTACCTGCGGATGGCTATCGACTCCTACTCCGTAAACAAGGATGCCGAACTGGCCTTGATACGCTTTAAGGCCATTGGGGAGAATGGGAGCATCACGCTCATTGCCGTTTCAGAGGACCCTCAAGAGCTAAGCCCCAACGCCATCCAGGGATTCCGAGCCGTGATCGAGATCGACGAAGAAAGCGGGGGGACAGAAGCCGCAGAAGATTCAAGCTCTGGAATACTGGGACAAGTCTCTGGATTCATCCTGCCCATCTGTGGCATCACCATTCTTATCGGGCTCGGGCTGGTAGTTGTGTTGGTCATGAGAGCACGCGGGCGAGAGAGCGAAGAGGGTATTTTGGTTCCGGGGATGCCAGAGCCGGCAAACGCTGAACCGAATGCTGTCGCACAATCCGACCCGGTGATTCAGGCTCTGCAGTTCGAGCCAGAAGCGACCGGCGATGATAGTCTGGCCACATTCAGGACCATTTATGCCCTGGGAGATGATGATTACGATGATTCATTCAGCATCGAAAGCCCGACGGGCGACTTCCTGGGTGAGTGCGGTGTAGGGATCGGCGATCTCATCGGGGCCGGCGAGCCGAACAAGGTATCCGCATTCGAAGTGTGGCTGTTCGACAAGAATGATATTCAGACCGTGACGAAGGTCGTGATGAGTAACTACGCTTACAATGATGCCGAGACCCGCAACCGCTTGTCAGCAAAGGGGGATCCGACCGTAGCTGAGCCGGGGGGAGTCATCTCGTTGCAGACTGCCTCACTCGAAGTAGAAGCCCGCATTGTGGACATGACTTACGGGGAGAGCGCATTGCCTTCGCAAAGTTTCTTTGAGCGGTTGACGATAGAGATTCGGGCCTGGTCTCGAGAGCCGGCCACCTAGGTCCTTCCCAAGTCTGATCCATAAGTAAGAGCTCGCCAGCGGCGAGCTCTTTTGCTCTATTGGAGAATTAGATAAATCAGCTCAAACGCAAGATCTTGAATTTTAGGTTGCCGCCCGGCGTCTCTGCTGTGACCACATCTCCGATGGTTTTTCCCATCAGAGACTTTCCAATTGGAGATTTATGAGAAATCCTGCCGTTTCTGGGGTCCGATTCTTTTTCGCCCACGATGTGAAACGTCTCCTCAGCCTCAGTCTCATTTAGAACGACGACCGTACCTCCTACTTCGACCTTCCCCGAGGGAGCCTTACGGTCGACGATCGTCGCCTCCTTGAAGAGGAGTTCGAGCTCTAGAATCCGTCCTTCTAGAAATGCTTGATCTTCTTTGGCGGAGATGTAGTCCGCATTCTCAGACAGGTCTCCCTGGCTCACGGCATGCCTCAACCGAGCCGACAGCTCATTTCGCCGCGGGCCCTTCAGCTGCTCTAGTTCCTTGCGCAGCTTGTCCGCTCCTTCGGGTGTCAGATAAATTTCCTCTTCCATGGATTCAAGGCAGAGTAGAAGGATCGAAGAGCCTGCTGTACTCCTTCAAGGCGAAGCGGTCGGTCATGCCGGCCAGGTAGTCGCAAATGGTGCGATAAAGCTCACCAGATTGGATGCGTTCCTGGACCTTCTTTGGGAGGATCTCGGGTTTTTCGACGTAGGCATTGAAGAGCTCCTCGATGAAGCGTTCGGCCTTAGTTTGCATACGAACCACCCGGTAGTGCTGGTACATATTGGCATACAGAAAGTCCTTCATCTGCTGATTCATGGTAACAAAATCATCGGAATAACCGACGACATTGTGGTCCAGCAATTGTAGCGCCTCGACCGAGTGGAGACCCTCGATGCGTTGCTGAGTGGCCTCCAGCAAGGCAGAGACCTCTAGGCCGATCAACCGCCGGATAAGCCGATGGCGTGTGAGTTCATCGAGTTCATTCGTTGTCCAGTCAATGCTCTCACGGGTCATCTCCCACAAGGAAATTCCCTTAAGCTGCCCGATAGAGATAAGGTCGGAGTGTAGGCCGTCATCGAGATCGTGCGCGGTGTAGGCCAGCTCGTCCGCGACGTTTGCTATCTGGGCCGCGAGATGGCCTCGTTTGTCAGGCTCGTACCCCTCAGCGTCGGAGACGTCGTACTCCGTTTCATGTTTGACGATACCTTCCCGCACTTCCCAGGTGAGATTAAGACCCGAGAAGTCAGGGTATCGGCGCTCCAGGTTGGTCACGATTCGCAGAGATTGCTTGTTGTGATCGAAACCGCCATGGTCCGCCATCAGTCGACTCAGGGTGAGCTCTCCTGAGTGCCCAAACGGTGGGTGCCCAAGATCGTGAGCCAATGAAATGGCCTCGACCAGATCCTCGTTGCCTCCCAATGCCCTCGCGAGGGTGCGCCCAATCTGCGAGACTTCAAGGGTATGCGTGAGGCGGGTCCGATAGTAATCGCCTTCTGTAATAACGAAAACCTGTGTTTTGTATTCAAGACGTCGAAAGGCGGTGGTGTGGAGGATGCGATCGCGATCGCGCTGGAATGCGGTGCGATAGTGGGGTTCTTCTTCCGGGAACTCCCGTCCGCGGGAATCTCGGCTGCGATGCCCATAGGGAGCAAGGGCTTCGGCCTCGAATTCTTCCAATCGCTCGCGCGTGATCATGGGCGGCAGAGTGTAATGATTGCGTCGGTCGATGTCAACAACCCGACGTTGACACACATTTCCCCATCGCAGATAATCCGATGGAGCTCGCATGGATCGCCCGAAGGCCAAGCGCATAGCCAGCGCGTCTATTAGCGGTCAGCGACAGGGCGTGATTACGCATTTGTATCGGGCGGTGCTTAGGCACGGCGTGAGGATAGGAACTTGCCAAAGATCGTTACTGTAGAGGAGATGAGTCAGATTGAAAGGGCGGCAGACGCCTCGGGGCATTCCTTTGCCCAAATGATGGAGCATGCTGGAAAGTCAATAGCGGACGCGGTGCTTGCCAGGATTCCGGACATCACGGGCAAGCATGTGCTTGTTTTGGCGGGACCGGGAAACAATGGCGGAGATGGACTGATTGCGGCGCGATGGCTGGCGGAGGCCGGAGCGACCCTGGCGATCTACCTTACGAAGGAGCGACCTGCGGATGACCCGTATCTGCCGGCATTGAAGGAGCTTGGGATCTTGATCGTCATCGGCGAACAGGACCAGCGGAACCGAGTTCTCAAGCTCCAGTTGGGTCGATCGGATATCCTGGTGGACGCCGTCCTGGGAACTGGCTTCAAACTGCCTCTGAGAGGAACGGCCAAGCAGGTGCTCAAGGCCGCAAAGCAATCTCGCTCCCGCCAGTTTGTGGTGGCCATAGATTGCCCTTCGGGGGTCGATTGTGATACGGGTGAGGTCGCAGAGGAAAGCCTCGCTGCCGATCTCACGGTGACATTAGCAGCAGCCAAGCGGGGGCTGTTCCAATTTCCGGGAGCAGCTTACGTGGGTGAGCTGGTCATCGGAGACATCGGCCTGCCCGCTCAACAGATTGAGCTGGCTTCGATCAAGACCGACGTCGTGACCGCGGAGTCCATCCATGGGTTACTGCCTGCGCGACCTTTGGACGCTCACAAAGGAACCTTCGGTCGGGCACTCATCGTCGCCGGTTCGATAAACTACCCTGGGGCAGCCGCCCTTGCAGGCCGAGCGGCGTATTTGGCTGGCGCAGGATTGGTGACCCTGGCCGTGCCGACGCCCGTACAGAGCATGATTGCCGCAGAGCTCGCCGAGTGCACCTGGCTCCCGCTTGGCAACACACTCGATGCGGCGAGCGTTGATCTTCTAAGAGGCGAGTGGGCAAACACTCAAGCGTTGCTGCTGGGGCCCGGCTTCGGTCTCGAGCCGAAGACCGCCCAGTTTCTCGAAAGGCTTATCGGGGCAGGCGCGGACCTGCCTCCCACGATCGTCGATGCCGATGGACTCAAGCTCATGGCCAAAGTCGAGGGATGGGAAGCGCGATTGCCCGAAGGTTCCGTGCTGACCCCTCATCCGGGCGAGATGAGTGTCCTGACCGGCACCCCTACCCAAGAAGTTCAGGCACATCGTTCCGAGTTAGCGAGCATAAAGGCAGCGGAGTGGGGTCACATTGTGATCTTGAAGGGGGCGCTTACGGTGATCGCGCAACCCGACGGACGCTCGGCATTGATCCCCATCGCGACTCCCGCATTATCTCGCGCGGGTACGGGAGATGTGCTCGCGGGTTTGCTGGTTGGCTACCGCGCGCAGGGGCTAGCTTCGTACGAAGCATCAATTTTGGGCAGCTATATCCACGCGCGGGCAGGCTTGCTGGCCGCCCAAACAGTCGGCACGGCGGCCTCAGTCCTGGCGGGTGATGTGGCATCCGCCGTTCCGCGCGCGATCGCTGAACTGGAATCTCTGGCGACGCTGAGCTGAGTCGATCCAGAACCCCAACACAACGTCAGGGAATTGAAAAGCCCCGGCGAATCAGCCGGGGCTTTGTTTTTGCCGCTTGAGTTGCGATTAGGCTTTGGCTTCCTCGGCCTTCCCGCCGTCCTTGTCCGAGGCCGACTTGGCGGCCTTCTTTCCCGCGTCAATCGCCTCTTCGATCCGCGACTTCTGCTGTTCCAGCACGACCTGACCGCGTTTTTGGGCATCTGAGGCGCGAGCTCGGGCATCCTGGGCCATTTCCTCGGCGCGGACCCTGGCGTCGCCGGCCGTAGTTTCGACCTGATCCTTCAGTTCGATTCCCTTATCGCGGATCATCAGTCGGGTCTCTTCGCCAGATTGAGGGGCAAGCAAAAGCGCAACCGCGGCGCCAATTAGCCCCCCGATCATGAAGCCAGAGACAAAAGCGCCAAAATCGTCGTTGTTATCAGCCATCTTTTTTTTCCTCCATTCTTGAATTCAGCGTGTACGGCGCACGCGGAACACGCCAAGCGCTCGTCTTAGCGCCGCAACTGAGCTATTCACTCTTATCACAGGACTCACCATGTTCCGACTTAGAAACTGCGTGGTCCCTCTGAGTGTGCCGAGCGTCTCGTTTGTTGATTCGAGAATCGGCCGCAGTTCGTTCTCAATCAGTGCGGTGAGCCTGGCCACCTGGATGATCAAGATCACGAGCACCAAGCCAAATACTACAGATTCGGCGGCCAGGAATATGATGACGATATCGCGGATCGTCTCCGTTCGCACGGGATCACCGAGCATCACTACCGTGGCCAGTATTAGCGCGATGAGTACGCCAAGTACGAAAACTACGCCCCCAGCGATAAGGGCAATTTTCTTGCGCTTGCTGGAGGCTCCGTTCTCGGGGTCGGGTGAAGCCACGATCTCGCTCAGAACGCGAATTATAGCATACTAGCTTTTTCGCCTGCGTCTGCCGGTCCTGCGGCGGGACCGTTCGGGACCGGCCAGCAGTGCTGCGGCCAGCAGACCGATTACTGCAGCCAGGAGCGCCGCAAAAAGATTGATCGGCCCTACTCGAATGAAATGCCAGTCCAACCACTCTGCAACGAAATGGCCCGCAATAAAGGCAATCCATGCCGCGGCAAGATACAGCAGCAGGCGACCCAGGCTGCCGCCCCGGATCAAATGGAAGAGCAATCCAAGGCCCGATGCGATTAATAGCGAGAAATAGATCCCTGGCACGGTCACCTTGAAATGATGCCACCTCCCAGGCACTCGTCTCCATGGTAGAAGACCGCCGCCTGGCCCGGTGCGATGTTGATCACGGGCTCGTCAACCACTACCTCGACTCGATCCTGAAAGTATTCGAGACGAGCGGGCACAGCGGGCGCTCGGTAGCGAACCTGCACCATCAGCGGTGCGTCTGCCTCGGGGGGGGTTCCCTGCACCCAGTTCACTTCGCGAATAGCAAAATGTGTGCGACCCAGCGCGGCTTTCGGCCCCACAATTAAAGTATTGTTCTCCACATCTTTATCGATCACGTAAAGGGGTTCCGGCCCGGATATTCCGATGCCTTTGCGCTGCCCGATGGTGAAGTTCGCAAGGCCGGCGTGGGTGGCTAACGGATTGCCCTGATTATCTACAATCGCACCGGGTGAGGGCTCCAGGTGCTCAGCGAGAAAGGAGCGATAGTCGTCTCCACCGAGGAAACAAAGATCCTGGCTCTCCGGACGGTCTGCAGTCACAAATCCCAGATCTCGGGCAATTTCCCGTACCCTCTCCTTTTCTAGCTGTCCGAGAGGCAGCAGCGTCTGGGTCAGCTGCTTCTGCCCAAGCACACTCAGAACGTACGATTGATCCTTCCGGCGGTCGCGGGCACGGAATAGACGGTAGTATCCGTTTGTCCTTCGCAACCGGGCGTAGTGGCCGGTGGCCAGATGCGTAGCACCCAGCTTCGTAGCCCGCTCCAGCAATAATCCCCACCTTACATCCCGATTACACCGGAGGCAAGGATTGGGAGTCAGACCGGCGGTGTATCCGCGGATGAATCCATCGACAACCCGACTCTTAAATTCGTCTTTTGCATCGAGTACATAGAAGGGAATACCCAATCGGCCGGCGACCTTTCGGGCGTTTGCGACGTCCTTGGGCGAACAGCAGCGATTGGGCCGCTCTGGGCCCGCGCTCCACAGCCTGAGCATCAAGCCAAACACGCTCTCGCCAGACTCGACCAGGAGTCCCGCTGCAACGGAGCTATCCACTCCGCCGCTCATTGCAACTGCGATCGTCCTCTTGGTGGTCATGCTGTGATAGCGACGGGGGTTCGGAGGTCGATGACCATATCGTGCAGCACACCAAGGAATTCATCGAGTTCTGCCTCTGTCGTTTGCCTGCCCACCGTTACCCTCAGGGAGCCGAGCGCAAGTTCACGCTCCATGCCCATTGCAAGTAGCACTTCCGACGGCTCCGGATCTCCGGTTTTGCATGCCGAGCCAGAGGAGCAGGCAAACCCCGCTAAATCAAGAGCTGCGAGCAGGGAGTTTCCATCGACGCCCTGGAATACGAATGAGGCATTGTTTGGGAGCCGTTCCGTGCGGTGTCCGGTCAATCGAGCGCCAGGAATTCTGTCCAGAACGCCATCAATAATGTGGTCTCGTAGCATTTGGAAGCGGTCGGCGTCTCTCTCCTGGCGGGCGAGGGCAATCTCGTGCGCATGCGCAAATCCGACAATGAGCGGAACATTATGGGTGCCGGCCCGCAATCCCTGCTCCTGCGACCCGCCGGTTTGAACCGCGAGCAGCGGCGTTCCACTTCTAACGTAGAGGGCGCCGACCCCTTTGGGTCCGTAGAATTTATGTGCGCCGATGGAGAGCAGATCGATTCCCAAATCATCAACTCGCGTGGGGAGCTGGCACGTCGCCTGCAGGGCGTCTGAATGAAATGTGACGTTTCGCTCACGAGCGATCGCTGCTAGATCCGGGATGGAATTCACGGTGCCGATCTCATTGTTGCCATAGATTACGGATATGACGGCCGAATCCGATCGGACGCTCTTGCGAAGATCATTGGGGCTGACCCGACCCAAATTGTCGACGGGGAGCCATTCCAGTTCAAAACCGTGACGCTCCGCTAACTCGAGGGCGGTTTTTCTCACCGCGTCATGTTCAACTGGAGAAATAAGCAAGTGGTTGGCTGCGCGAGTATCTCGCGCTCCAAAGGCCGCCCCCCTGAGTGCGAGATTGTCGCTCTCCGAGCCGCCGCTGGTGAATATCACTTCTTCCGGCCGGCAGCCGAGGCCTTTCGCGACCCGCTCCCTGGCCTCCTCGATTGCCCATTCCGCTCGCTGACCCCAAATGTGCACAGAGGACGGGTTGCCGAAATCCTCCTTCAGGTAGGGAAGCATCCGATCAAGAACCCTATCGTCCATTGGGGTGGTGGCTGCGTAGTCTAAATAGGTCGACATTCGGCAGATTCTAACATGCGCCCGTTTTTAGGCATTTCGGACGGGTGGTTATAATCCCCTCCGCCATGGACACTCAAATCGACTCGCTTAGAGCCCTGCAGGTACTCGATTCCCGGGGCAATCCTACGGTGGAAGTAGAGGTTCGGCTAAGCGACGGAAGCCTAGGGCAAGCCATCGTCCCCTCCGGCGCCTCAACAGGCGTGCACGAGGCATTAGAGCTGCGAGACGGCGATCGGGAGCGCTACCTGGGTAAGGGTGTGAGCAAGGCGGTTGCGAATGTCACCGGGGAAATCGCCGATCGCGTGATTGGGATGGATGCCGCCGACCAACAAAAATTGGACCAAGCAATGATTGAGCTGGATGGCAGCTCAAACAAGGCCCGGCTTGGGGCGAACGCCATCCTCGGCGTGAGTTTGGCGGCCGCCAAAGCCGCCGCGGCCGCCAGCGGCGTGCCGCTCTATCGCTCGCTTGGTGGCGACGCGGCAACTCTGCTACCGGTTCCCATGCTGAATATCCTCAATGGGGGCGCACACACAGGCTGGCAGACCACGGATGCGCAGGAATTTATGGTGATGCCGCTGGGAGCGGAGAGCTTTGCCGAGGGGCTTCGGTGGGGAGCAGAAATATATCATGCGCTGAAGCAGGTTCTAAATGACAAGGGCTACACCGTGCTCGTTGGGGATGAAGGCGGATACGCTCCTGCCCTAAAGTCAAACGCGGAGGCCGTAGAGGTCATTCTCGAAGCCATAGAACGTGCCGGCTACCAGGCCGGTGAGCAGGTGGGATTGGCATTGGACCCGGCCGCCTCGGAGTTCTATGAGGATGGGAAATACCACCTCCGAACGGAAGGACGCACCCTGGATGGCGAGGGCATGGTGGCCTTTTGGAAGGATTGGGTTGAGCGTTATCCTATCGTGTCCATCGAAGATGGTTTGGCGCAAGACGACTGGCTGAATTGGCAGGCAATGACCGCTGAGCTGGGAGGCAAAATCCAAATCGTAGGAGATGATCTCCTGGTTACGAACCCGGAACGAGTGAGGCGCGCGATCGATCAGAAGACCAGCAACGCGTTGTTGGTCAAGCTAAACCAGATCGGAAGCCTTAGCGAGACGATTGAAGCCGTCCAGCTTTGCCAAAAGGCTGGCTGGACCTGCGTTGCCTCGCACCGATCCGGGGAAACAGAAGACGTCACGATAGCGGATCTGGCAGTTGGCCTGCGGATGGGCCAGATCAAGGCTGGAGCGCCGGCACGCTCTGATCGCGTGGCCAAGTACAATCAATTGTTGCGGATCGAGCGGGATCTTGGGGATGCGGCGGAGTACGCCGGGTGGTCTGCACTCAAATCAAGTTGAATTAAGTTTCCGTGCCCTGAAGTTCTGTCGTGACTCCCTCCACCGGAGTGCCGCAGTAAGGGCAAACCTGCCATGACAATTCCATGAGACGGCCACAATGGTCGCACCCCTTTCGGAGATGGGTATGGCAGGTGGGACACAGCTGCCAGTCGGCGTGAGTTCGACCCCCGCACCCCGGGCATAGGGATTCATCCTCAATTTCGACCAGCAGCGCTTCCTCTTCCAGCGTCTGCTGATATTCCTGGTCAATCGTAAGCCGAGGACGAAGGACCAGGTAAATCAAGACGCCGAACGGACCCATCACGGCGGCCAACAGGGCGGCAAGGATCTGCACAAGCTTATCCTGCGTGCGGGAGCGAATATCGCGATAGGTCCAGAAAATCAGGGCCAGCCACAGAGCGGCCAAGAAGGCCCCAAGCAATGCCGTTAAATACTGGAAGATCGTGGTTAGGTTGCTCAAGATGGGCGTGGAAACCGGCGCGATTATACAGTGGGTTGCTGTTTTCGGCGGTGACTCACTCTGCAGTTGGGTGACAGAACGGAAGGATAGCAATGTATACGATTCACCGAATCAAAGACATGAGATCCGACGATCGACCGCGCGAGCGGCTAGAACGGCAGGGCCCGCAATCGCTCTCAAATCCGGAGCTTCTTGCGATTCTGCTGGGAACCGGCGCGCCGGGTCTCAATGCGGTTCAGCTCGCCCAGGAATTGCTTGATGAATTTGGCGGGTTGCCGGGGCTTCACAAGGCAGATTATGGCGACCTGGTCAAGACCCGCGGGATCGGCCCGGCAAAAGCGGCCCAGTTGGGAGCGGCGGTCGAGATCGGTCGGCGGCTGGCCGTATCAGTTCCGGAGGATCGTCCGGCCATTCAATCGCCGGAACAGGCAGCCGAGCTTGTTATGTACGAGATGGGCGCATTGAGCCAGGAGCATCTGAGGGTTCTACTGCTCGACACCCGCAATCAGCTCATTCGTATAGCCGAAGTTTATCGGGGGTCGCTGAATACTTCGTTGATTCGGGTTGGGGAGGTTTTCAGAGATGCGGTGCGTGCAAATGCGGCATCGGTTATCGTCGTACATAATCATCCAAGCGGGGATCCGTCGCCGAGCGCTGAAGATGTCGCAATCACACGCGCCATAGTCGACGCGGGGCGCTTGCTCGACATCGAAGTACTCGATCACTTGGTGATCGGCACGGGACGCTTTATATCGCTCAAGTCAAAAGGGCTGGGTTTTGATGCCGACGCTCCTGTAAGCGCCCTGTAAGTTTGGATCAAAGGATTGAATGATAGGATGAAAAAGTGAACGCCGAGATGCACTGATATGAGAGAGAAGATCCAGAGCTGGTCGGAGAACCACTCCGTTGTTGAGATTGCCACACTTGCGTTCTGGAATCTCACCGTTGTGGCGTTCATTGGAGGAGCGGCCTGGATGGCGAAGGTCGTTATTGAGAATAACCTGAGTCCGGACTGCGCTGAGACCTATCGAGTGACAGACCCCAGGCTGAATGCAGTGCTTTTCCTGCAAGACCTGGAGGAGCAAGGTCTATTTAACCCAGAGCGGGACGCGATCCAGGATTTTGCCTGGGTCTATGAAGGCGGACAACTCCGCTTCATGGTGGCACTGAACACCGGGATGTACACTGCCACCGCGTGCTACGCCGACGGGAAGGCACTGTTCCAGGACCTGCAAGTTCAAGACCTCGATGCTCCTAGCGCGCAACCCCAATAGCAGAACTCGGGTAGAAACTCAGGCCCGCCAGCGATGGCGGGCCTTTTGATTTTAGGCCTGATCTGTATAATCACGCCGTGTTTCAAATCCTACTGTTGCCTCAGCAGCATTACTGGGATTGGGTTCGTGCTTGCCGCGACTACGTCCTAAACTTCGGCGCGCATCTCACTCCGGATCCCTCCGCGGCGGCCCGATATATGGCTCCAAGGCAAGTCGTGTCGTTTCCCAGTGTGGTGGGGGCTTTTGCAAAGGCGAGAGATATCCAGGCCTGGTTCGCAAGCAATCACCCCGAAGTGATGCTGGATCCAATTGACGCCGCTGACCCGACGGCCCTGGCGGCCGAGCTCGAGCGTCGAGTGGCCCAAGAGGATCGGTTTGGCCAAAAGGACCGTCCTTTCTACATGCTCTGGCCGACTGAGTATCCAGTGATCACCCAGCGTTTCGGCGCAAACGCACGGATCTACAGCCGCTTTGGAATGCCGGGCCATGAAGGAGTGGACATTCGCGCCCTTCCGAATACAAAGATTTTTGCATGCGTGAAGGGCGACGTATACAGGGTAGAGAGAAATCATAAGGCCCACCCCTACGGCATTCATGTCCGCATTCGGCATCAAGGTGGCTATCGCACGATCTATGGCCATCTTGCACGGGCGGAGGTTGAAGTCGGGGAGCATGTCGAGGCCGGCCAAGTGATCGGAACCGCAGATTCCACGGGTGCTTCTGTGGGATCACACCTACACCTCAGCCTTAAGCAGGACCATGCAACAGAAGCGGGCCAGACGAACTATCCAAAAGACATCATCGATCCTACAGATTTCCTGATCTGGCCCGAAGCGGCCTGGCCAAAATCGATCGAGCCGTGGGCTGCCGGCAAGTGCCTGATTGGCGCGCACGGCCGAATCGGTGAGGGATTGGGCGAGGGTGATCTGCGCCTAATTGAAGAGGCTCGTCTAGAGGCACTGGTCGTCGGGTTGGACGAAGCCGGCGACACTCTTGCTCGGCTGCGAGAGCTGCGGCCAGCGATTTTTCTGATGGCTCGATTAACGACCGATTTCAGCGATGGCCAAATCTCGCCCAAACGTTTCATCTCCGTCGTGCAGCAGGAAATGGAAAATCTCTACCGTTACGATGTACGCTATTTCGAGGTGCGTCCGAACCCCAACCTGCAAAGCGCGGGATGGGGGAGAACCTGGTCCGATGGTGCTGCGTTTGGCGTTTGGTTCGGGGAAGTGATTGGCAGGCTGCGCGATCGATTCCCGGATGCAAAGCTTGGGTTTCCGGGGCTTTCGCCAGGCGCGCGCGTTCCTGGCAAGCGGGAGGACCAATTCCATTTTCTGGAGGGTGCGGATGCAGCTATTCTCGATGCCGATTGGGTTGGATTGAACAGCTATTGGACGACCGCAAATCAGATGGAGCAGCTGTCTGACGGCCGGTCATACGAGGAGTACCGACTTAGGTACCCGGATAAGCTGTTGTTCGTAACTGAGTTCGGCAATCCGGCCGAGAGCCTACCAGGCGCAATCAAAGCCAATCAGTATCTTGAATTTTATCGACGGCTTAGGGATCAGCCAGGCATCGGCGCTGCGTTCGCTTTTGCCATTTCAGCTCGCGAAGGGCACACATCCCTAGCCTGGCGCTCTTCCAACGCGGGTCTGGAGCGGATCGCAAAAGTGATCGGCAGCCGCTCTTTCTAGACTCACTCCGCGCGAGATCCACCAGCGTTCGACCCACCCCTCAGACGCATCGGCCTCAGCCAAGCAAAATGGCCATCAGTGGCGTCAGTGTGAAGGGGCTGAGGAGCGTGGTAACTAAGACCGCGCCCGTCACGAAAGCCACCTCCGTATCGTACTCGATGGCGACTATGGTGGTCATGACCGCCGTCGGCATTGCAGACTGCAGGATACCGACATCACGCGCCAGGCCTTCGAGTCCAAACAATGGCGAAATCAGGAGCGCAATGGCTGGAGCGACAAGCAGCCTGATGGCGACGCTCGCGCTCAGCAACTTCCGATCCGGCGGAAGTCCCGCGCGGGCAATCTGCATCCCCAGCAGCAAGAGCATGGCAGGAATCGTGGCGAGCGAAAGCAGGTCGAGGGGCCGGCTGATGGCCAGCGGGACCGTAAGACCAAGGGTGCGGACTGCCATCGCCAGCGGGATGGCGTACACGGCCGGCACTTTGGTCAATCCCTTGAGTGCCTGCAGCGCGCTACCGCCCCCGACGGAGGCCACGTACACGCCAAGCGAATGGGTCATCATGAGGCTGGTCACAAAGTAGACGCTAGCAAATGCAAGGCCCAAGTCTCCAAAGGCGAACTGATTGAGCGAGAGACCGTAATTGCCGGCATTCATGAAGGTGGTAGTCAGGAGAAAGGCGGCTCCGCGCCTGCTTCCGAGCGCGAGAGTCCTGCCCAATGCATAGCTCACTCCAGCAGTGAGCAGCACAACGGCCGCTGCGAAGGCCATCATGGACAGTATTTGGCCCCCCTCGATCCCTGTCGAAATTAGAAGCGTGAAGACCAGGGCGGGAGACAGTACATAAAACGTGACCTGGGAGAGGGGGCGGGGATCAATCTTGAGCAGCTTCTGAACCGTGAAGCCGATGCTTGCCACCACGAAGATTGGAAGGATGTTATTGGCAAATAGCTCGAGCAGATCGCTCAAGCTCCGAGATCTTCGGGATCGTCGAGCTCGAACGTGTACAGGTCTCGCGCGCCCTCGACAAATGCAAGATTATCGATCGCATCGCGCAGCTGCTCCATTTTGCCTTCGTCTAAGTCGCCCTCGGCCATCGAATGAAGCGCTTCGGTGGCCCGTGAGCCCCCGATCTGACTCAACGACCAAACAGCCGCGCGACTCACCGATTCGTCAACATCTTCGAGAAGCTCAATCAGGTCGGGAATGCCCTCCCGCAAGTCGATCTCGCCGGCTGCGCGGGCCGCTTCGAGCCGGATTTTGGGTGAAGGGTCGTGCAGCCGCGCCATGACCTTCTCTCCCCAACTCGGGTTTGCGGAGTGAGCCGTTGCGCGCAGCGCGCTGGTCAGACTTTCTTCGCTACGCGCGGCATAGGCCTCCTCGATCAGACCTGCCACCTCCGGTCGAGATGAGTATCCGAGCGTTTGAAGACACGAGTCGCGGACTTCTCTACTTGAATCGTTGCGGGCCGCGTGCAGGAGCGCTTCTTCAATTCCATGTTGAATACCTGAATCAAGCTTGCGGGCCTCGCCGATCCGTATGAAGACTCCGAGCGCCTTCCCGGCAGCAGCTCTCACCTCGGGAGCGGCGTCCTCCTTCAATCTGGCAAGGAATTCGAGGGCAAGTGCCGGGTCCTCAGACTCCCAAAGGTTTTCTATCGCTTGCAAACGTACAGCGGAATCCAGGTCCGCTATGCCGAGGCGATTGATGGCCTCGAAGCTTAGTTGGATTTGAGCGTCTGCCATGAGGCCGAGCTCTTCCAGAAGGATTTGACGCCGATCAGAAGGCAGGCGTTCCCAAACACTTGCGAACTCTCCCGTACTCTGATCATCCAGATCGGAGAGCTCTGCCAGGCGGACTCCGGCGATTGGCTCGGCATCGTTGGTCAGCGATTGAAGCAGATCAACGAAGGACTCCTGCATTTGGCAACTACCTGGGGAGAATGATGGGGTTGATGAAATCCTGCAGATTCACATAAATAATGAGCGCCAGCAATACCATGAAGCCTACCGTGTGCGCCAGCCCCTCGTGCTGCGGGGGCACACGCTTACCAACGATCGCCTCGAAACCTACGAACATTAATCTTCCGCCGTCCAATGCCGGGATCGGGAGCAAGTTTGCTAATGCCAGCCCCGCGCTGATGACGCCGATCAAGTTTAAAGTCAGAAATGGTCGCTGAGCAGAGCGATCGATCTGGCCCGCCCAGACCATCATGTCGTACATACCCTTTAGACCGCTGATGCGCGCTTGTTCCGGTTCGAGCTCACCGCGTATCAGACGGCTCGGGAGGCGCACCATCTCGGCAAATTGGAATCGTGCGGAATTGACCCCCAAACCAATGGCTTCCGGCCAGCCCACGGCACGCGTTGGATTGCCGAGCGTCACACCGACCGGACCTTGACCCTCAGGCGGATCGAGCCGCGGCGACATCGACAAACTTACCACTTCGTCGCCCCGCTGTACGAGAAGCGTCATAGATTCGCCCAATCGATCGTTAATGGCATCTTGTAGCGTCAGAAAATCGTTGATATCGACCTGGTCGACTGCCAGTATGATGTCGTTGGGCATGGCGCCGGCCGAGGCGGCCGGGGAGCCAGGTTCGACGCTCGTAATCAAGACCCTTTCCGGATCAGGAGCGGCGAATTTGTAGGCTGCCGTAAATGCAACGATAGCGAGCAGCACATTAGCGAGCGGACCGGCAATAAGGACCGCAGCGCGGGTCCGCTTGTTCGCGGCCGCTAGCCCACCCTCAACGGACGGATCATCTTCGCCGGCTGGGCGAACAAATCCTCCCAGAGGGACCAGATTCAGCGTGAATCGAGTTCCGCCGGCTTCAAAAAGGGTCACCAGGCGTGGCGGAAATCCCAGGCCGAACTCCTTCACCCGCACCTTAGTCAGTCGCGCCGCGATGAAGTGCCCCAATTCGTGGCCTACGATCAGGCCGCCCAACACAAGAGCGAATACGAAAAAATCAGTCATTTATGAAAGTACCCACATGCTTTTCGGAAAATTCGCCCGATTATATCATCCGGCCTATATGAACCATACTCGGACCTTCATACCACCCTCGCCGCGGGTCCAGGATGGGCTCTGAGCACCTTCCAGGTGCGCTTTCCGTTCTCGGTAAGCGCCCGTAGGGCATCGTTTTCGCTTTCTGGTAGGCACAGGCAGTGCACGTTAGGACCGGCGTCGATCGTATAGCACACTGCGGCGCCCTGGGCCCTCAGATCGCGCACCGCAGCCATAATCTGCAGGGTATCTCCGCTCCAGAAATGAAGAGGGGGTTCTGATGTCATCATGATGGCATGCATCATGTCGCAATCCCTCTCCACGATATGGGCCAGAGATTCAAAGTCGCGATCCAGGATGGCCTTACGGCACGCCTGCAGCCGCCGTGGGGCATCGGCTACCCGGGCCTCTTGCAGCGGGCTGGAGGCGGCCAGCGCGTGCCCGGCGGTGGAGCCGGTGTGTTTGACATTCTCGTCTAGGAGCACGATGAGATCTAGGATTTGCCAATGATCCGCGGGGGCGATCTGCTGCGCATAGCTCGATTGGTCGGTGTCGCCAGCCATCATCTCGACGAATCCGCCATAAATTGAGCGTGTGGCGGATCCAGAGCCTCGCCTGGCGATCCTAGAAAGCGTTTGCTGGTCGAGCTCCAAGCCCAGTGCGGAAGCGGCTGCGACGGTCAGGGCCGCATAGGCTGCCGCTGATGAGGCGATGCCCGCGCCCAGGGGAAAGTTGGTCACGCTTTCCATACGGGCTCCGGCTTCGACGCCCGCCTCGCGGCGCATGAAATCAAGATGCCGGCTGGCTCGTCCGAGCATGTCTGGGCCGCTAGCTTCGCCATTGATGATCAGCGCGTCCGCATTCGATCCCTCTTCGAATCGCACCGACATGCGGTTTTCCAATCCTCCGAGCGTCAAAGAAATCGAGCCGTTCGCGGGGATACGCAGGTCATTGTCTCTGTTTCCCCAATATTTGATCAAGGCGATATTAGGGTGGGCGATAGCTTCGGAACGCATTCGGTCGGCGAGTCTACCATCCCAATGTGACCCGCGTACGCTTACCAATCGTTTACAAGCGGGTTACATTTTAGAGACGCAGCAGGCTCAAAGTAGGAACGATGCTTACGAAGACAAGAAGACTAATCTGGGTCCTATGGGTTACCGCAATGGCCGCGTGCGCCGATCTACCCTCGGAGCAACCGCAGTCTGCAACCTCGATCGCCAACTCACGCACCGATGTAGTTGAGCGTGCCGAGACACCAGCGGCACAGCTCGAAGCTGATTTCGATCCGAACGGGTTGAGCGTGGCAGTTGAGCAGCTACCTACGCCAGCAGCGCAGCTCGAAGTTGAATTCGATCCAGACGGATTGAGAATCGGCCCCGGATCACGATTCGCAGTCTTGAATGATCCGGCCGTGATACCGGGCACCCAGGCGAGCTGGCTGACTTCCGACGAGCTAGTACTTGGGGTGGTCGTTGGGGATGAGGCTCGCGCATATCCCATCTCCCAGATGGCATACCATCACATCGCCAACGATCAGATCGATGGCGAGCCATACCTGGTCACCTATTGAGTGGTTTGTTCAAGCGGGGTTGGGTTCAACCCCGAAATCAACGGAACACGATACACGTTCGATGTCTACGGCCTATACAACGGCCTGTTCGTGATGGCCGATCGGCAGACCGGTTCCGTATGGACGCACTACGACGGATCGATTCTAAACGGTCCGTTGGCGGGACAGGGGATCGCACTCGAGATGCGACCGATCGTACACACAACGTGGTCAGATTGGATAGCAACTTATCCTGACACAACGGTGCTGGACTGGTATCCAGAATTCGAGGCCCGCTATCGAACCATCGAACCCGGCCGAGGTGGGCTCGGCCCCGAATTCCAGGCCACAATCCTCAACTGGGACGACCGCCTGCCAGAGAACGAGCTGGTTCTTGGCGTGAATGTTGGGTCAGAATACCGCGCCTATGTCCTGGCCGAATTTGGAAGCGGCCTCCAAGTCATTGAAGACACACTCGGTGGGTTGCCGGTCGTAGTGTTCCTCGAGCCTAAAAGCGACTTCGGCTTGGCTTTCGAATCGGCTGTAGGTGGGGAACTGCTGTATTTTGAGGTTGAGGGGGATCGGATTATCGACTCAGGAGGATCTAGGTGGGATATCTCGGGCACGGCCGTCAGCGGCCCGCTTGCTGGCTCGAAGCTCCCCTACGTAACTTCGTTCGTGACTGAGTGGTATGGCTGGGCGGCCTACCATCCTCAGACTTCGATCTTTGGGTGGTAGTCAGGGTTGGGGTCAGGGAACCGCCGTATCGTTAGCTCCGCAGATCTGCATCGCTCCCCTTCACCAGGCCCCTTCAGAACATAGGCTGCTAGATGCCATCCGCTCGGTGACATTGACAGATCCAGCGTACGAACCCACTCCTACGAGCTTCTGCTCGAGCATGAGCTCTCCCTCTGGCAAACTGTAGATCCTTATGCGCATCCGATGAAGTATATGCTTGGGGTTATCCATAGTCTCGGTTCAGAATAGAATGTTGAGTGTCGTAAATGGATCCGATGCAGTCACCTTGTGAAGAGCAGGGCGCGGCTCTCAGAAAGGCGATCGATGAATGGGTTAAGGCTGCCGAAGCGACCCGCGAGTACCTGGTTGGGATGCCATCTGATCCCCATGCACAAGTCGAACCCCTTCATCCGGGTTTCTTCAGACAAATGCAGGAAGCCCACGAGCATGAGCGCAAAGCGCGGCTGCGCTACATTCAGGCCAATAATTTGCTCTACGACTGCATGGAGCGCCATAACCTGATTGTGTAAAACGTCCCTGAACCCTCAAGCAAATGAAAAGAAATCGGCGTTGATTTAGATCAACGCCGATTTTCTTGGGGCGAGCGACGGGATTCGAACCCGCGGTCACCGCATCCACAGTGCGGGGCTTTACCGCTAAGCTACGCTCGCCATGATGGTTCGCTTTCGCTCGTATTCTACAGAGCGCCCCAAACAGCGTCAAGCCGGAGCAGGTTTAGGCCTCGAGTATCGCCTTCGCGTAGGCCGCAGCTTCGCCGCGTGGAATCGATTGTTGTTCGCCGGACCGCAGATCTCGAATCGTGACCGTGCCGGCGGCAATCTCATCGGGTCCCAGAATTACGGCAATCCGCGCGCCCACACGGTTGGCATACTTCAGTTGTTTGGTGAGTTTCTCGGCCACTGGATACCATTCGACTTCCAGGCCGGAAACACGAAACTCAGTTGTTAGCTGCAACGCTGGCATCAGGGTGCCTTCGTCAAATGTCGTAACCAGGACTTTCGCAGGTCGAGCATCCAAAGGCGGAATGGCATCGTACTGCTCCAACACCAGACGGATAACGATATCGCCCATGGCGATTCCCGTTCCGGGAACCGGATCCCCGCCGACTGCGGATACCAGGTCATCGTATCGACCGCCACCGAAAATGGCGCGGAAATTGCCCGCCGCATCTCTGGCCTCGAATACCGTCCCCGTGTAGTAATCCAGACCTCGGATCACGGTCGGATCAAAAGCAACGTAATCGCCGACCCCCAAGGTGTCTGTTGCTTCAAATAACCGTTGCAGCGGCGCTGAGCTGCGCCAGGCTTCCCGATCGTCGAGCAGGCCCTGCAGTTGCTCGAGCTCTCCCAGGCTCAACCCTTCCTCCAGCGACCAATCTGCCCACTTTTCCGGGGGCATCCGGTCGCGACGATCGATGAGTCGAAAAGCCAACGGGTGCCGTTCGGGACCAATGCCGATATTGTCCAGCTGGGACTCCGCCAGCATACGATCATTCACCAAAATCTTGACCGCATCGGGGGAGAGCCCCACGCTGCGCAGGAATTCGGCGCCGGCAGCCACAATCTCAGCGTCGGCCTCGGGGGATTCAATGCCAAGCAGGTCGATGTTCCACTGGAAGAACTCCCGCGATCGCCCCCGCTGCGGACGTTCGTAGCGCCAGAACGGACCGAAAGACCACCAGCGGATAGGGCGCGGCAGGACTTTGCTCTTTGTAGCGATCATGCGTGCCAGCGACGGAGTCAGCTCCGGCCGTAGGGCCACCATCTCGCCCCCGCGATCTTCAAACACGAACGACTGCTTCTTTACAAGTTCGTCGCCAGATTTCGCGGCATAAAGATCTAATCGTTCTAGGAATGGCCCGTCGTACTCTTGGTATCCAAAACGCTCCGAGGTTTTTTGGATCTTTGCGTATAGCCATCGCCGGAAGGCCATATCCTCCGGAAAAAAATCCCGGGTCCCTTTTACTGGGCGTATTGATTGCATAACGGATCCTCCCAAGGTAATAAAAAAACGGCGGGGCCACCGCCCGCGCCGTCAATTACAAATGCAAGAATCGCAGGGCTAGACAGCTGCCTCCAGAGCACCAGATGCTGAGTGAGGATGTAAGCGTACTGGCATAAGGGGGCGCATTATAGCACCGGTCGATATGGGGTGCTCATCGCTCTGGGATGATCAGGATCTGACCAACGGTAATGACGTTTGGATCTGAAATTCGACGGCCGTTGGCTCCCTTGACCTCTGCTAATGAGAGTCCAAAGGTGTTTGCAATCCCGGACATTGTATCGCCCTCCTTCACCACATAGGTGGCGAAGTTTTGTAATAGGTCGTCGCCGGTGACCGCTCCTCCACACGCCGGCGCGTCGAATCGGGTAGCAGGAATCCCCAAATTCGGCATTTCGGGCACCAACGCGGTATCGGGAAGATCCCACACGAATACCCGGTCGAAGTGAATATGCGCGGAGGTCTCGTCCAGGGTTTGCACGATGAAGCCTAAATTTCCCTCCCGGAAGGAGCCGTCGAAAATTGTGCTGACCAACTGGCCATTGATCGCGAAACTCAGCAGAGGTCCATTGGCGGTCACCGTCAGCCGATCGCGCGCGTCTTGTGGCTCTCCTCGGATGAACTCCGCCACTCCCGTGTCCAGTGTGTCAATCCCCGACAATTGATTCTTGATCACCTGCCAAGCTCGCGATCTCGGGGAAATCAAGAAAGCGTAAAACTCCCCGTCGCCCTCGCGGATTACCAAGCCGTGCCGATAATCGCCGTTCTCTGTGTCCGTCTTCGCCGTAAAAATGTCCACATCGGCAATGAAGTCGTTGAATGGAGCATCATGTCGGACCGCCAGACATTCCTCAGGGGAAGTTACCTGAACGTGATAGAAGTCCGTCGGGTGATAACCGTAGAAGTAATCCTGGACGGGCGCGGCCGCCTGAAACCAACCGCTCGACACGTCTGCGAACTCGTCAGTCAGCAGCAGACTTTGATCGACCACTTCCTCCGCATCGCTCGAAGCGCACCGGAAACCGGTATCGTTGATCATAGAGCTGGCATCCGGCTCACCGATCAGCCGGTAAGCCATATCATTCTGGAAGTTGTTGGCACCGCCCTTAAGCACGCGTTGTCCCTCCTCAACCGGGAGGTAAGGCTCGCCGACCCACTCCCAGACGTTTCCTGCCATGTCGAACACGCCAAATATGCTTCGATTAGCTGGAATGGAGCCGACGGCGTATGTACCGCTGGAGGGAAGCGCCAACGCTGATGCATCGTTTCCCCACGGATAGAGGAGACCGTCTCGGCCTCTGGCTGCAACTTCCCACTCCGCTTCAGTGGGCAGGCGTTTGCCCGCTCGCTCACAATAAGCCTGGGCCTGGCCCCACGTGACAACGCGCACGGGATGATCTGGCATCTGGTTAGGAATGTCTTGATCTGCCCAGTAGCGTGGTAGGAACTGCCCCGTCTCGGCCAGGTACTCCGAAAAGGCCTCATTTGACACTTCGAATCGATCGATCCAATAGCTTCCAACGCTAATGTGGCGGTTCTCATCAATCGGATAGGTTTCGGCCGGAATCGATACCATACCGAGTGACGACGATAGCGGGATCTCGGCCGCGGTTGTGGGCGCGGCGCGATGGGTCGCGGGGTGGAGTGAAGCC
>JAPUGV010000115.1 GCA_027298025.1 Chloroflexota bacterium
CGTACCGCTGGTACATGCGGAGCAGGTCTGCCGCAAACAGGGCAGCCTCGCCGCCGCCGGTACCGGCTCGGAACTCTACGATTGAATCCCGATTGTCGAGGCTGTCCGGGGGAATCAGCACGGCCTGGAGGTCGCTTTCCAGCCGTGAAATCTCGGGCGCGAGCCGCTCGGCATCCGCCAACGCCAATTCCACTAGCTCCGGATCAGGCTCCTGGGACAGCTCCCGGGCCTGGGAAAGCTCTTCGGTGAGCTTTTCGAGACGGGCCGCCGTGCGCCGGATCCCATCCAGGCGGGCGTGCTCCCGGCCCAACTCCTTGAGTTTCTCGAGGTCCGCGGCAACCGTCGGATCGGCGAGTTGCCGCTCGATTTCCGCCGCGCGGGCGAGCGCGGCTTCCAGCCGCGCGTTCAGGACTACCCCTCTTTCCGGGCGGCCTTCGTCGAGTACCGCTGCCGGAACCGTTCAACGCGACCAGCGGTATCGACCAGACGCTGTTTCCCGGTATAGAACGGATGGCAGCGCCCGCAGATCTCGACGTGGATCCTAGGAAGTGTTGATCTGGTCTGGAAGGTGTTGCCACAAGCGCACTGGGCGCTAACCACATGATAATCTGGGTGAATCTTCGTCCGCACCGGTCACTCCGAAAGTTGACAGCCGTGTTGATTTGAACCGGGAAATATAACCGGCACAGCAAGTTGAGAGCAACTGGGGACCACTCGTGTTTGATTGACACCGCCTCGAGCCTTGGCTAATCTTGACGCGTTCCCCCCCTGAGAGCATCGACATGTCGGTGGCCACCACCCTCCAAGCAGTACCGCTTTTCGCCCATCTCGCCGACGAGGAACTGGCTCGGATGGGCGAGTTGACTCGCCAGCGAAGGCACCCCAAGGGCAGTGTAATCCTGTTTGAGGACGACCCTGGCGACGCGCTCTATGTCGTGATTGAGGGTCGGGTCAAGGTAGTACTCATCGGAGAGGACGGACGCGAAGTAATCCTGGCGACGTTGGCGGACGGCGATTTCTTCGGCGAGATGTCCCTGATCGATGACGAGCCCCGTTCCGCCCACGTCATCGCGATGGAAAACTCGAATCTCTTGGTGCTGCTGCGCAACGATTTCCAGAGGTGTCTCGAAGACAACCCTCGGATAGCCCTGGGGCTGCTCAGAGCCCTGACCAAGCGATTGCGTCTGGCGGACAGCAAGATCGGCGGTCTCGTTCTCCTCGACGTGACCGGCCGGGTGGCGCGCCTGCTCTTGGAGATGGCTGACGAGAACGACGGTGTGGTGATCTCCAGGAAGGTGACCCACCACCAGATTGCCCAGATGATCGGATCTAGTCGCGAAACAGTGTCGCGAACCATGCGCACGCTCGCCGAAGAAAACCTCATTGAAGTGGCGGGAAAGACGATCAGTGTACGAGACCGAGAGGCCCTGGAGTCCACCGCCGGATTGCGGTGAGGTATCTCACGAAGGCCTGGTGACCTCATGCATAGCTTGCTGCTAGTAGAAACCGTCAGATTATCACTGTGACAGGAATGACGGCATGATTCAGGTAACCTTCTGGGGCACTCGGGGATCGATACCGACCCCGGGGGCCGCGACGGCGCGATATGGCGGCAACACGCCAGCGCTCGAAGTCCGGCATCAAGCCTCAAACGGAGGCGGAGTGCTCATCCTCGACGGGGGGACGGGGCTTCGGGCCCTGGGTCGACAGCTGGCAGCGAACGGGAAGCCCGTCAGCGTGGACCTCCTGGTGAGCCATACTCACTGGGACCACATCCAGGGGTTGCCATTCTTCCTACCGTTTTTCACGCCGGGGAATGCGGTACGGATTTGGGGGGCGCGGCCGTCTGGCACCGATTTGGAGGAGATACTGCGGAATCAGATGAGTCCGGTGGTGTTCCCAGTGCCGCTCGACGGACTGGCCGCGGAGTTGGTCGTCACCCACATTGAGCCGGGAGAGTTCGAGTTGGCCGGCTTCAAGATCGAGGCCATCCGGGTACGCCACCCGGGGGTGACGCTGGCATACCGGATCACACCGAGCAACGGGGGAGGGAGCTTCGCGTACGTCCCAGACAACGAGCTCGGACCTGGTGGGAATTACGACGTACCCGGGTCGTGGCGCGATGATTTCGTCGAGTTGCTCAGAGGAGCGGACGTGTTGATTCACGACGCCATGTACACATCCGGCGAGCTGGAACGACATCGGGGGTGGGGACACTCATCCAATCTCGAGGCGATAGAGCTTGCATCCGAAGCGCAAGTTCAGCAGCTGGTGATGTTTCATCACCGCCCCGAGCATGACGACGACCAGGTAGACGCCATGCTTGAAGAGACGCGAAAGGCTGCCAGGGCACGGGGAGGAAGGGTCGATGTCATTGCGGCCCGAGAAGGATTGAAGATCACTCTTTAGCTGTTAGGAGACTCGTATGCGCTGGCAGACAACTTTGGCACTCGCGCTTGCGGTTGGGCTCATGGCACCTCCCATCGCGCAAGCACAGGACACGCGGCCGGGAATTGCGGTGTGGGTATTCGAGAATGGTGGCTCGTACGGCCAGGATGCGGAAGATTTCGAGGCTCTCAGGGTTGGGCTGCAGCAGATCCTGATGACCGAATTGGCCAGGAATCCAGCGATACGCGTGGTTGAGCGCTCGCAGCTCAACGCCCTCATCGCGGAGCAAGATCTGGCTGTCGCCGGTCGGGTCGATGTGAATACGGCCGCACGGGTCGGGCGGATCATCGGTGCCAAATTCATGGTGCTCGGTGGATTCGTGGATTGGTTCGGCGAGTTCCGGCTCGACGCGCGCATCGTCGACTGCGAAACCACAGAGATCGTCAAGGCGATCGGCCTGCGGGAGCCGCGCGAGGAACTGTATCAGTTGATTGTCGACTTGACCTCACGTCTCACGAGCGACGTGAACCTGCCCGCCCTGGAGATCGAAGAAGAGCTCGAGGAGCAGGCTCGTGAGATACCGGTAGAGGCTCTCACGTTGTTTTCGCGTGCCGTCTTTTTCGAAGACCGAGGGGATGCCGACCGAGCGAGAGAGTTCTACAGTCGCGCGGTGGAGACATTTCCGGAATACAGCGAGGCCACGGAACGGTTGCAACAGCTGAGGAG
>JAPUGV010000116.1 GCA_027298025.1 Chloroflexota bacterium
AAGCCGGAAATCGAGGAACTCAAGGAAGACACGGAACGCGAGATCGAAGAAGACAAGAGAGCTCCGCAAGAGGAAAACATGGCGCCGATCGAAGAGCTTGTGAAGGAGCGCGAGGAAATTGAGGGTATCAGCCAGATGATGTTCCTCGGCGAGACCCGCTACCGGGAGTTGAAGTCAGGCTGGGGGCAGGTGTTTCGGGCCGACATGGGCGCCGAGGCTTTCTACGATATTCTCCAGCGCCTGGACCTGGCTAAGCTGTCGGAGGAGCTCTGGGAGGAAGTCCGCACCACGAAAAGCAAGCAGCGCCGCAAGAAAGCCACCAAGCGCCTCACGGTGGTGGAGGCCTTCCGCCGATCTGGCAACAAGCCGGAGTGGATGATCTTGACCGTACTGCCCGTTATCCCACCCGACTTGAGACCCATGGTCAAGCTCGATGGTGGACGATTTGCTACATCCGATTTAAACGATCTCTATCGCAGGGTCATCAACCGGAATAACCGCCTTAAGCGCTTGGTGGAGCTCGGGGCGCCGGATGTCATTGTTCGAAACGAGAAACGGATGCTCCAGGAGGCGGTCGATTCGCTGATTGATAATGCGCAGCGCGGCAAGGCGCTATCGCGCCGGGGCCGTCGTGAGCTGAAGTCGCTCAGTGACATGCTGAAAGGCAAGAAGGGTCGCTTCCGCCGAAACCTACTTGGAAAGCGTGTAGATTACTCGGGTCGATCGGTGATTGTGATCGGACCGCATTTGAAGCTAGATCAGTGTGGTCTTCCTAAGACCATGGCTCTCGAGCTGTATCGACCGTTTGTCATCTCCAAATTGGTACTCTACAACTATGCTGCAAATGTAAAAGGTGCCAAGCGCATTATTGAGCGCGAACGCCCCGAGGTGTGGGAAGTTCTGGAAGAGGTCATCAAGGATCGACCCGTGCTTTTGAATCGAGCACCGACCCTGCACCGTCTGGGCATCCAGGCTTTCGAGCCTGTTCTCGTAGAGGGGAAGGCGATTCAATTGCACCCCCTGGTGTGTTCCGCATTCAATGCGGACTTTGATGGCGACCAGATGTCGGTTCACGTGCCACTATCCGATCGAGCGGTTACAGAGGCCCGAGAATTGATGCTGTCCAGCGTGAACTTACTTAAGCCCGCGGACGGCGCACCGATCGTGAGCCCCTCCAAGGATATGGTCCTGGGCGTGTATTACCTGACCATGCAGGTGGAAGGCAAGGGCCGGAAGGGTGAAGGCCGGGCGTTCTCCAGTATTGATGAAGTGGAGATGGTTTGGAGCCTAGGGCAAGTCGATTTGCATGCTCCCATCAAGCTTCAAATCGCAAGCTGGTATGACGACGAAGGGGTTCGCTTGGAGCAGGCCGAGCTGCGTGTGATAGACACCACCGTAGGCCGCGCGCTTTTCAACAGCGTCCTCCCGGAGGGGCTACGCTATGTCAACCATGTGCTTGATAAAGAGGCCATGCAGGCGCTGGTTGGCGAGATTTATCACCAACTTCGAGAGGAAGGCACGCCCGACGTGGTGGACGCGATTAAAGACATTGGTTTTGCCTACGCCACCCGATCTGGCACCACAATCGCTGTGTCCGATATCACGGTACCGAAAGAGAAGAATGAAATCATCGCTCGCACGTTGGAGGCGGCAGAAGCCGTGAGAGCGGACTACCAGCGTGGGCTGCTCACGGATCAGGAACAAAACGAGCGCATCATCGATCTCTGGCAGGACACGACGGCAGAAGTAGCGGCCGCCGTGCGGGCAGGCATGGATCCCGCCGGGAATCTAAGCACGATGGCCATATCCGGCGCGACCAAGGGAGGATTTGGCCCAATTTCACAGTTGGCCGGAATGCGCGGCTTGATGGCCGACCCTGCAGGACGGATCATCCCGCTCCCCATTCGGTCCAACTTCCGAGATGGCCTTAACACCCTCGAGTACTTCATCTCGACCCACGGCGCCCGCAAGGGCCTCACGGACACAGCCTTGCGCACCGCGGATGCCGGCTACTTGACGCGTCGTTTGGTAGATGTTGCACAGGACGTAATCATCAATTCGGAAGACTGTGGCACGGAATTGGGAATCGTGCTGAGATTGTCCGATGATGTCGCGGGTCAGGAATTTGCCTCTCGGCTGCTGGGCCGTGTGCTCGCTAGAGGCGTGGCCGATCCGGAAACTGGGGAAATCATCTATCGCCGCAGAAAAGTACTGAACGAGAAGGCGGCTCGGCGAATCGCGGATTCAGGAGCTGACGAAGTCATGGTTCGCTCCCCGCTAACCTGTGAGCTGCAATTCGGAATGTGCGCGCAGTGCTACGGATTGGATCTGGGCAGGGGCAAGATGGTGGAGCTGGGTACGGCGGTTGGGATCGTCGCTGCTCAATCCATTGGTGAGCCTGGAACGCAGCTGACGCTGCGCACCTTTCACACCGGCGGCGTCGCGGCGGGTGGCGATATTACGACCGGTCTCCCCCGAGTCGAAGAATTGTTCGAGGCAAGAAAAAAGCCAAAGGGCGAGGCGATAACTTCTGAAATTGAAGGAACGGTCCAGATACTCGCGCCGGACACGCCCGACGGACAGCGTGTTGTTCGCGTCGAAGTCAGTCAGATGCTCCATGATGAATACAAAATACCGGGCAACTGGTCGCTCCAGACAGAAGACGGCGATGAGGTGGAGGCTGGTGATCTCATTGCGAGCCGCGGCGACTCCAAGATCGAAGCAAGCCATGGGGGCAAAGCCAAGGTTAAGAATCGCATAGTAACCATCTCCTACGAACACAACGATGAGGCGGAATACGACGTGCCCGCAAGCGCCCGGCTGCTCGTAAAGCACGGAGATAAAGTCCAGGCCGGCGATCAATTGACCGAAGGCTCTCAAAATCCACACCGCATCTTGATGATTCTGGGCCGCGAGGCGTGCGAGCTCTACCTGCTGACGGAGGTTCAGCAGGTCTACCGATCTCAGGGCCAGAATATCAACGATAAGCACTTTGAAGTGATCACTCGTAAGATGCTCTCGAAGGTTCAGGTCTCCCATCCGGGAGATACGGAGCTTTTGCCGGGTGATATCGTCGATCGCCGATACCTGCAGCGCCTGAATGAGCAGGTATTGCAGGAGGGCAAATCGCCTGCCCGAGCCGTTGAGGTTCTGCTCGGGATCTCCAAGGCTTCGCTGAGCACCGAATCCTTCTTGTCGGCTTCCTCGTTCCAGCACACGATCAAGGTGTTGGCCGGGGCAGCCATCGAAGGCAAGGTGGACTATCTGCGTGGGCTCAAGGAAAACGTGATCATCGGGAAATTGATCCCCGCCGGAACCGGATTCCCGGGAGAGGAAATCGTGCTGCATGACGAGCGCCTGGACGGGGAGCTCGAACAGGAAGAAGAAGTCGAACCAGAGCCCGAAGGCGAGACCGACATCGTGGAAGTCCCGAAAGCGGAAATGGTTGCCGCTGATTAGTTAGCAGCCCCCGAGACCTCGTAAGAAAACGATTCCCGGGAGCTCCTAGCTTCTGGGGATGGTATATGATGCACGGAGTGCACGAAGGTTGACATCGCGTTTTGGCGGGCTTTATAATGTTGCGTCGCTAATGATGAAATCATGAAATACGCTATTGTCGAACACAGCGGGAAGCAGTTTCTGGCGCAGGAAGGAGGCCTCATTGAGGTCGATCGAATGTCTGTTGAAGTCGGCAAACCAGTCGTCTTCAAGGAGGTCCTGCTTGTCACCGATGGGAAGAAAGTGGAAGTGGGCGCGCCTTTCGTCAAAGGCGCCAGCGTCAAGGGTAAGATCCAGGACCACTTAAAGGGCAAGAAGATCACGGTGTTCAAGTACAAGCCGAAGCAGCGTTACCGACGCACGCAGGGGCACCGGCAGCTGCTCACGCATGTAGCGATTGAAAGTATTGGTCTTCCCAAGGCGGAAACAAAGAAGAAGGCAGAATCCAAGAGCAAGTCGACTCAATCGAAATCAAGCGCTAAGCGCAAGGCCTCGACTAAGAAAAGTGAAACCAAATCCAAAACGGTGAAAAAAAGCTAAGGGAATGGCAGATGGCACATAAGAAAGGCGGCGGTTCGAGCCGCAACGGACGCGATAGTCAATCACAGCGACTTGGAGTGAAGCGATATGCCGGTCAGCTCGTTCGATCGGGGAACATTCTTGTACGTCAGAGGGGCACGCGCATCCACCCTGGGCTGAATGTCGGAAAGGGTTCCGACGATACTCTCTTCGCGATCCGGGACGGAATCGTTATGTTTGACTTTGCCCGCGGAGGCAAGAAGCGCGTCAACGTGCTGGAGACCGCCGAATGAAGCCCGGAATCCATCCGGAGTATTTCCCGGCGGCTACCGTAGTCTGCTCCTGCGGGAACACGTGGACCACGGGATCGACGGTCGAGTTGATTCACACGGACGTATGTTCCGACTGTCATCCCTTTTACACCGGCGAGCAACGCATCGTCGATACCGAGGGGCAAGTCGATCGCTTCTACCGCAAGCTCGAGGCGAGGGAGGGGTTCATTCAAGATGTGAAGGACCGTGAGGCAGCCAGAACCTCGCCGGAAATTCCAATCGCGGAGCTCGAGATCGGAAAACGCGCTCAGACCGCACTCGAGAAGGCGGGCATCACAGAAGTTGGCCAGGCATTAGAGCTGATGGAGCAGGGCGACGCAGCGCTATTAGCAATCGATAGCTTTGGTCGTAAGAGTCTGGCGGATCTAAAGCGCCGAATGAAATCGCACGGTTTCGAACTGCCGGAGCCGATTGGGGAGCTTCAGGTCTAGCCCACCAGCTTTGGAGTAAACTCAAGGCAGGTGCTTGAGCACCTGCCTTTTTTGTATCCGAGGGAAAAGAAACTTGGATGGATCTTTGGAAGTCATCACAGGTTCGATGTTCAGTGGGAAGACCGACGAGTTGATCCGTCGGCTCAGACGCGCCACGATCGCTCGTCAGAAAGTGCAGGTCTTCAAGCCGGGCCTCGACGATCGTTATGACGCCGAGATGGTCACTTCGCATGCAGGGGGACAATACGCAGCCACCCCAATCGAGAAAGCGGAGGCAATACCCGGTGAAGTCGATGGCGACACGACCGTGGTCGCAATCGATGAGGCTCAATTCTTCGACGAGATCATCCTGAAGGTATGTCGAGATATGGCAGACGAGGGCAGGCGCGTAATCGTCGCCGGCCTGGACACAGATTTTCGGGGCAATCCCTTCGGTCCGATTCCCCGCCTCATGGCTATTGCGGAGCGGGTCGATAAGCTGCACGCTATTTGCATGGTGTGCGGAAAGCCGGCCATTCGGACGCAACGTCTGATTGACAATGTACCCGCGCGGGCTTCGGATCCCATCATTGTGGTTGGGGCAAGCGAGTTATATGAGGCCCGCTGCCGGGAGCACCACGAGGTGCCCGAATGAAAGACTATCAAGATTATCTTGAAGAGATCTTGATCAGTGAAGAAAGGCTACAGCGCCGCATCCGAGAGCTTGGGCAGGAAGTCAGCGCCGACTATGAGGGTGAGGACTTGTTGCTGATCTGCATACTGCGCGGTGGAGTGCTATTTCTCACCGATCTAATGCGCGAGATCTCAGTACCCCACAGCATCGATTTCATGGCGGTATCTTCGTATGGCGTCGGCGCCCGGCGGTCCAAGGGCCAGGTGCGGATTACGCTTGACCTCACGACCTCCATCGAGGGACGCAATGTACTCCTGGTTGAGGATATCATCGATAGCGGGAATACCATAGCCTCCGTCTTGGACCTGCTCAATTTGCGTCGACCGAAGTCATTGAAAGTTTGCGCACTTCTGGATAAGGCCGAACGAAGGGAGTCCGAGGTCCCTATCGACTATCGCGGTTTCGAGATTCCCAATAAGTTCGTCTTTGGTTATGGTCTGGACCTCGATGAGTATTTCCGTAACCTGCCCTTCATCGGTGTTCTTCGCCAGGATAAAGTCTCCGAGTTTGCCGACGCTAGTTGAACGCCTCCTGCCCCCAGACCTAGCCTCGCTCATACGGTCGCAATCCAACGGTCAACAGGTGTGGCTTGTCGGCGGCGCGTTGCGTAACCACTTCCTCGATCTAAAGCAACCGGATCTCGATTTTGCCGTGCACAACCGCGCCATTTCCCTGGCGCGTGGATTGGCCGACGCACTGGAGCTGCCGTGTTACGTGCTAGACGAGCAACGAGATGCCGCACGGGTGGTGCTTCCCGGCCGGGGTACTCTCGATTTCGCCCGGTTGAGGGCCCCGTCCATTGAGGCGGATCTCGGACTCAGGGACTTCTCAATGAACGCACTGGCGGTCGACCTGGACGATCCCGAGCGCCTAATCGATCCTCTGGGCGGTCTTCAGGACCTCAAAGATAGGGTGCTACGCGCGTGTGCGCACGATTCAATCGAACGGGATGCCATACGGTCGCTGCGCGCTGTCCGCTTTTCGGCGAGTTTGACGCTGCGGCTCGAGGATCAAACCAAGGAGCAGATTCTCCAATCTGCCGCTGCCTTATCCGCGTGTGCAGCAGAACGAAGGCGGGACGAACTCTCCAAAATGCTCGAAACCGGATGGATGACAACCGCCATGCGGCTCATGCGCAGGCTGGAGCTACTCTCGGGCGTCCTGCCGGAGCAGGCTGCCCTCGGGTCCGATGCATGGGACCGATCGCTGCGGATTGTGGACCGACTGACCGATCTGATGGGCGCCGTCGCGGGGGGCTCTGAGCCAGGCAATCTCCCCCAGGCCGAATTGTCGCTGCGCCTCGGCCGCCACCGAACAGGCCTGAAAGAGCACCTCGCAGTGACCTTGCGCGGCGGTCACCGTGCTGGCCAAATCCTATTTTTTGCAGCCCTGCACTCCGAGGTGGATGATGCTCGAAGCACCGTGTACTTGCGTGCCCGCGAACTGCGCTACAGCGAAGTAGAAGCCGCTCGGGCCCGCTCTATCGTGCGCAACCGCGAACGCGCCGGCAACCTGGAAGGCGACATTACCGACCTAGGTGCCCATCGCTACTTCCGGGAGTGTAGAACTGCGGCGGTTGAGGCGGTTCTACTGTATTTGGCCACCTCGTTTGCTCATTCGCCACCGCAGGACGAGTGGGAACTCAAGGTCAATGTGGCTCAAAAACTGCTAGAGGCGTGGTTCGAGGACTACGAGCGGATCGTGGACCCTCCTCGCCTGATGCACGGTAACATGCTCGCGGCTGCGCTCGACCTGAGGCCAGGACCCATTATCGGGCAGTTGCTCGCCGCAATCGCCGAGGCGCAGGTGGCGGGGAGAATCGAATCCGAGCAGGAGGCACTCGAATTCGCGCGCGAATGGCTCCACAGCCGGAGTTGACTAGGGAAAGATTTCTATGAGCGTGGGCTCATAGAAGCAGCGGCATCTTAGGGGATGAGAGCAACCACGCGTTGGAAGCTCAGGCACATGCCCCTTATCATATTCGCCCTCCTGCCGCCGGCAAGCCGGACAGGCATCGATGGCCACAATGAGCCGAATCTTGCCCACTCTGGAATTCTTCTCTAATCTTGATAATGCGGCTTCTTGTCGCGTTTCCATAGATGTCCTATCGATGCCTTTACGATGCCCTTACGATGCCCTTACGATGGCCCTTACGGGCATAATCTTACCGTAATGGCCTCCGCCCAATCCAGAGGCCTGGGTCAGAAATGAGACAGATACTGCATGTTGACCTAGATGCTTTCTTCTGCTCGGTTGAAGAGATTCGCAATCCAGACCTGCGCGGGAAGGCATTCGTCGTGGGAGGTAGCCCGAAGGGGCGTGGCGTGGTTACGTCTGCCTCCTATTCGGCGCGCCAGTTTGGCATCCAATCCGCGATGCCGATGTCACGCGCGCTAAGGTTGTATCCGGATCTGATCACTGTCAGCTCCGATCACGGAGATTATTCGGAGCATTCGCGCAGGGTCATGGCTTTCCTGCGTGAGGCGGTTCCCGTCATGCAGCAGATGTCGATCGATGAGGCTTTCCTTGACGTTAGCGATGATCCTCGGGGCGGGGAGCAGGCGGCCTCGGAGATGCAATCGGCAATCCTTGAGCGCTTCATGCTGCCGACCTCCTGGGGGATAGCCACGAACAAGCTGGTTGCAAAGATCGCCACTGAAGTCGGCAAACCAAAGGGGGTGGTGGTGGTTCCTCCTGGAAAGGAAGCGACCTTCCTGGCGCCGCTTCCAGTAAGCATGATGTGGGGCGTGGGGCCCAAATCGTCGAAACGATTTGCCGAGTTCGGTATTCGCACCATAGGCGATTTGGCGGGGCTGCCAGGAACTCGCCTCACGCAACTCTTTGGCGCGCGAGGCACGGATCTTGCATCAAGGGCCAAAGGGCTGGATGACCGGCCTGTTCAGGAGCTGCGCGATCGGCGTTCAGTGTCGGCCGAACGTACGTTTCCAAAGGACGTTGATTCCATGCAGGATCTGCGCCGGCACTTGCTGCACCTAAGTGAGCGGGTGGGAACCCGAGTGAGGAGAGCCGGGATGGTGGGTTCCACGGTGCGCATCAAGCTGCGATGGCCGGATTTTTCAACCTTCACACGACAAATGCGCCTGAGTCAGCCTACGGATCAGGACGGAGAGATCTATGCCGCGGCACTCAAACTATTTACAGACAACTGGCGGCCAGGAAAGCGGGTTCGGCTGCTGGGGGTTGGAATTGCAGATTTGGGCTCTCCAATGCGACAGCTTGAGCTGTTCGATCGGGGCTGGGAGCAGGACCACAAATTGTTAAGAGCGGTTGACGATATCCGCGAGAAATATGGATACCGCGCGCTGCGGCGCGCGGGGAGCATGAGTCAGCGCCCGCTGGAGGATTCGTAATGACGCTGCGTGGTAAGGGGCTGTTCATCTGGCAGCTCTGGAATTGCGACGGCGGTGATCCAGAGGTCATCGCGGCCAAGGCCAGAGCAGCGGGGCTATCGCACGTTCTCATCAAGATCGCGGATGGGGATTATTGGACCTATAACTTACATCCCAAGACGAAGGTCGATCTTATTCCGCCGGTGCTTCAGGCGCTGAAAGAAGAGGGGATCGAGGTCTGGGGGTGGCAGTATGTCCGCGGACGTAATCCGATTGGAGAGGCGCGCCTGGCCATCCAGCGAACGAAGGTGCTTGGGATGGATGGGTTCGTGATAGATGCCGAAGCCGAATATCAGTCGACCAGCAAGCGGGCGGCTGCCACCCGCTATATGGATGAGCTCCGGGCAGCATTGCCCGATCTCCCCATTGCGCTGAGCACCTACAGGTTTCCGAAACTCCATCGAAGCTTTCCTTACACTGAATTTCTTTCCCGCTGTGATTACGCCATGCCGCAGGTCTATTACGAGCAGAGACATAATCCCGATACCCAGCTAGAGATCTGCGTCGAGCAATATATGGCCCTCAATCCAGCACGGCCGATCATCCCCACAGCACCTCTTTACGGCAGGGGGGATTGGCGCCCCTCAGCGGAGGAGACTACGCGCTTCTTCGCCAAAGCCAAGGAAATCGGTCTGAGTGCCGCAAACGGTTGGAGCTGGGACGTGAGCTCGCGGCCTGCTTATAACGATCTTTGGAGCGCCGTATCGGAATTCGATTGGCCTACCGATGCTCCTGTAGCCGATATGCCGGAGCGATTGGTTGGACGACTGAACCAGCATGACCGAGACCTTGTGGCCGGCCTATACGCGGAAAACGCGGCACATGTTACAGGAGAGCGTACGGTCTTCTCGCGTCAAGCAATCGCGGACTGGTACGGAAAGCTTTTTCACGAGGTACTGCCTGAGGGGCAATTCGAAATTACCGGGAAGGCCGGCTCGGGGTCCACTCGGCATTACACTTGGACTGCGAAAAGCTCTCGTGGACAGGTCATCGACGGAAACGATACACTGGGTTTGAGGGAAGGCAAGATCCAGTTCCACTTCAGCTACTTTACCGTTCGCTGACCCCGCAGATCTGAGTCCCGGCCAGAACCGCATCTCAGCGTACTTGATCCAGCTACAATCCCCAGGGAGGATATCTTCTGGGCACCATTGATTCCGCCATCGCCATCGTGGTGGCATTGCTTTCTTTGGCCATGCCGGCATTCCTCTGGATTGGCTGGCGCAGGTTGCGCGGGGCCCAGGAGGTCCCATTCTTTGGCCTCCGTCGACAACGCATTAGAGAGGGCTGGCGATTAATCCTGCTTGGGTTTGCGCTTGGGTTCTTCGGTCTGGTGACGAGGGTATTTGGCTCACAGGCTGTGGCAGTGATCGTGACGCCAACTCCATCGAATACCCCTGAACCGACCTTCACGCCCATTCCAACTATTACCCTGACTCCCTCTGTCACACCAACGTCCTCCATCACTCCCACCGCCAGCATTACGCCCACCCCCTCTGCAACTTCAATACCTGAGATCCCGGAAGGTCTGACGGTGTTATTCAGGGAAACTATCACGCCCCGACCGGAAGCCGTCTTCAGTACGATTGAAATCAGCCGAAGTCTGGATACACTGAACCGGGCGATCGAGCCTGCCGCGGAGTTCGGGAATCCGATCGATACCTTATTCGGCGCCTTCACGTACGATTTCTTGGATGACGGCGTACGCTGGACGGCGATCTGGTATTTGGAATCTCAGATTGTGTGCTCTGAAACCAAACCCTGGGATGGTGGAACGGGGGGATACGGCTATACAGAGTGCCTGCCCCTTCAAGGGTGGCTCCCGGGTGAATATGAAGTCCAGATGTTTCTTGGGGAAGGCTGGATTGTTTCGTCCCGCTTTGTAATTGAGGGATTCCCCTCCACGCCAGGCCCATTGCCTACGCCCTGAACTCCCGGTCCCTATTCACCGTTAGTCTCGAGAGTCGTCTCGATAAGATTGAGAACGGCCGTGTAGCCTTTTCGCATGGGCCGGATCTCAATATATTCGCGCGTTGTGTGCGCCTCGCCGCCTTTGGTTATCCCCACACATACGGCAGGAATGCCGCGATTGAGCGGCACGCTAGCGTCGGTCGATCCGTATTCGAGGTAGGCCTCCCGCTCTCCCGCATTGGCCAGCGATTGGAGGGCAGCCTGCACGAGTGGGTGATCTGCGGCCAAATCGCCGCCCGGGCGCGATCCCACGAGGGTTAATTCAATCTCAGCATCTTCAGCATGGACATCTTTGATCAGACTCCTCAATTGACGGTCCAGCTCCTCGAGAGCCGCCTCGGATTCGGACCGCAAGTCGATTTCGAGCACCGCTGCGTCGGCGATGCTGTTGATGGAGCGCCCGCCCTCGATGCGGCCAATATTCAATGTAGTGCGGGGGTCACTGGGTAGCCGCATGTCCAGCAATTGCCTCCCAACTTCCAAAAGCTTGTGTAGGGCGGAGGTCCGGCCGGCATGAATCCAGGAGTGGCCACCCTCGGTGCGGAAGGCGATGCGATATCTCCGCACTGGCAGCGCTCGATGGTAAATGTGCCCCAGCGCCATCCCCTCCAGAACGAGGTACGCAGTAACCTTGCCGCCAAATCGCGCTACGACTTCACGCATTCCACATAAATTTCCCAGGCCTTCCTCCCCCACATTTGCGACAAGCCAGACATCACCTGCCAGCTTTCGGTCCTGCAGGTCTCGGCCGAGTTCCAGGAGGGCAGCCAGCGCTACCGAATTGTCCCCAACTCCCGGGCCCATCAAGCGCGATCGGGTTCTGCGATGGGACAGGTCTGTGGTGCTCGAGAAGACGGTATCCAGATGCGCTGAGACGATCAGGGGTCGTGCGTCAGCCCCCGGAATTCGGGCAAAGAGGTTGCCGATATCATCCTGTTCCAGATCCGCCACACGCAAGGCCTCAAATTCGGATTTGAGGAAGGCGGCCCGCTCAGCTTCATTAAACGTCGGGGCAGGAATGGACTGTATGGCGAGTGTTCGGGCTATCCAGCGATCGAGGTCCATAGCTAGATCAAGCGCGCCATGGGCCTAAGAGCATCGAGCCTGGCCTGCGCCAGACCGGGTGCCGTATCCATTGCATATAGCGCTCCGGCGCCCTCAATCGCGATGGAGGCGGAGACGCTCCCTCTTAGGCCGGCCTCGAATACGTCCTCGGTTTCGCTCAGGCCCACCAGGAAACCTCCGCAGAACGCGTCTCCGGCACCTGTAACGTCAACGACCCGAGCCGGGTAGGCTGGAATATGCCAGCGTCGACGACTTTCCCGATCCCAAAGGTACAGTCCCGCGCCTCCGCGCTTGATGCCTACGATCGGGCAACCGAATTCAGACAGGCTCTCGGCCATCTCCCAGAGATCAGGTGGCCGCGGCTGAAAGTAGGATCGGACCTCTAACTCACTCGGTAGAAAGGCGGTTAAACCCTTCAAAAGGTCAGCCAACTCCCTTCGAAAATCTGTCTCCATGTATCGGACGGATGGATCTACGGTTACCGAGCCGACTCCCAATTCACGCAATCGCGCCGGGACGATGCTGTGAGTGAGATAGTCTCCCGGTGCCAGGTGAGCCGCGACTGCGGTTCTCGCGAGATCCGGGAGGTCCTTCGGCCGGATGGCGAGCGGTCCAAATCTATCCTTGGAGCGCTGGCCCTCGGTCGAGGAAACGTAATCAACAAGTGCTTTGGGTAGGGGAAGCCCCGCTCGTTGGTAATGCAGGTTGGGGCTCGTATCAACTCGATCCTCCAAAGAAAGGTAGGCGTAGAAGGTTCGCGTGTCTTGCGGATCGGGGAGCACGGTAACCCCGCTGATATCCAGCCCTGCACGCGCAATCTCCTCCAACCACCTAGAGGGGAAGTTAGATCCCACGCGGCTTACCAGGCCGATCGAATTGGACCAAAGAGCGGCTCCGGCTGCCGCATATACAGCGTTTCCGCCGAGCACACCCGATCGAGCCTGACTATCGTGGGTGATACAATAATCTTCTCGCAGCCCTCCGATGATGAGGTAACGGACGGACATCCCCCGCATTATACTGATTTGCCCACGTCACTAGATCTTCAGTCAGCAGCTGCATCCAAATTCATCCAGCAGTTTTGGCCCCGGGCCCGCAAAAATGCCTCGCGCATTCTCACGTCAGATTTCCGCGAAATCATCCTCTGTGGCTGCGGAGACTCACACCACGCGGCCTACGCCCTCTCCTATGCGCTCGCAAATTGGACCGGCCAACCCGCGCGGGGACTGCACGCCATGGAAGCCGCACGATATGTGATCCCACGATCGGTTGGTGAACATCTCTTGGTGGTCGGCATTTCCTCCTCCGGAGAGACCGCCCGCACGATCGAGGCCATGCGGCTTGCACAGGACCTGGGGGCGCACACGCTGGGGATCACAGCCGATTCAGACAGCACTCTCGCCACCACGGTCGATGACGCATTCGCTCTCGACCTGCCAGAGCAACCGGAAGGCCCGGGGCTGATCAGCTACCTGGCAGCGCTCCTGGCCGGATATGCGATTGGAGCCCAGTTGTCTGGGGGCAAGCTCAAGGAACAGATCAATACAACCATTGGTGGGGTACCAGAGGCGCTATCTGAATGGGAGGTAGGCGAGTCGGCGATCGGGCACGACACCGCGCAGCAAGTCGATCCTACCCAACCGCTCTTGTTCCTGGGCTCGGGGCCCGTGCGCGGCGTGGCGATGTTTTCGGCGGCGAAGGTTGTTGAGGCTGCAGGCCAACCCGCATCGGCCCAGGACGTCGAGGAATGGGCGCACCTGGAGTATTTCACCGAACCTTCTCGACTTCCGGTGTGGTTGCTAAGCGCCGGGGGTCGCGCATCGGAGCGCGAGCTCGAGATTGTGGAGGCGGCCCGACAAATCGGCCGGTACGTTATCCGCAGCGTATGGAGATATGGGCCGGACTCACTGCGTGAGGACCTGAGCCCCCTAACTTTATGGGCCGGGCCGGTAGCTTATGCGAATTCACTAATGGATCGGATTGGCGAGAGACCATTTCGCGGATTCGACGGTGGCCGCAGCCGCGCGGAGGGTGGGGGAGCGAGTCGCATCCGATCCAGCGCGCAGCTCCAATCCCTCAAGGATCTCAGCAAATTTAGCCCGCTGAACTAAAGTCTTATTGATGCGCCATTCTTGCTCATGTATAATGGCCAACACAGGCAGCGAGAACTTTCTCCGCTGCCGAGCTCTTTTGGCTGGGGGCCTCACAGAATGGCGATAGCGAAAGTCCTTCTAATCGAGAGCGGTCGGCCGAGTGCACCCTCATTCGCCTCGGCGCTCGAGAAGAAAGGCTTCGATGTCACCGTCCATCACAAAGTCGAAACAGGCATCAAAGCCGCAGCCGATGCCTCTCCCGATGTATTAATACTCGATGCCGCCTCGATGCGAACCAGCGGCTCGCGTATGTCCCGCGCTGCGCATGAGGATCTGGATGGCGTTCCAATCATTCTCATCTCACCCAGCGGTACGCGGCCCGATCCCGCGAACGGCTCGAGCGTAACGCTCGTCCAACCGTTCACACCTCGCAAGCTAGTTAACCGCGTCATTCGTCTCCTTCCGGGAGACGATCGCTACGTTCTGCAGGCCGGGCCGGTTAAACTCAACCTGGCACAACGGAAGGTTCGAGTCAACGGCAGAGAAGCGAGGCTGACTCCCAAGCAGTCAAAGCTGCTCGAGCTGTTCATGCATAATCCGGGGAAGCTGTTGACCCGAAAGAAACTGATCCGAGAGGTCTGGCTGACCGACTACACCGGCGATACGAGGACACTGGATGTCCACATGAGCTGGCTGCGCCACGCGATCGAACAGAATCCTGCCAAGCCCGAATTTCTGCACACAATCCGCGGAATGGGATATCGATTCGATCTTCCCAATTGAGAGAACCATTCACAGTGAATCAACGAGCGCACCGCTTCCGGTGCGCTCGTTTTGGTTTATGCCGCACTATCCGACGTGTACGCGCTCCGTGACCAGGCCGGTTTGTCCCTCCGCGTCAACCGCTCGTGCGGCAACCATGTAATTCCCGGCCTCTGGATAGGAGTGTCCGAGCCGCGTGGCGATGCGTCCCTGCTGCCAGCCTCTGACCGACTGAGTCTCACTGCGAAACAGTCGGCCATCAAAGTCCCAATCTAGTTCGAACGCCGTTAGAGCATCCAGGTCGAGATCCGAGAGCCGAGCCTCCACGTGCAGGTTCTTGGTCGTGACTTCAATTCTCGGTCGCAGCGTATGATGATTCCGGATGGCTTTATCCACCCAGACGCTGAAGCCTCCCGCTTCTGGCTCGAGCAAAAGACGGCGGCGTGTCGTATTTATGGCCACCGAGGAGCCATCGCAGGCAAGCCATCTGCGGCGCAAACGTCGGGCGACGGCTATGGATGTCCCGGAGCCGCAGAAGAAATCGGCTACAAGGTCACCCGGGTTGCTCGAAGCCAGGATGATGCGCTCAAGCAGCGCCTCCGGCTTCTGAGTAGGATAGCCAGTTCGCTCACTGTGTAATCGCGCCACTACCGGGAAGTACCACCAGTCTTCCGGAACTTTGCCGCGTTCGAGGTCCGGACGTTTGCCGAACCCGGCCTTCGGAGAGGAAAAGGTCTTAACCGTGGAGGGCTGGTAGGGAACTCGCACCGCGTCCGCGTTGAACGTGTACTCCTTGGATTTCGTATAGACATAGATCGTGTCGTGTTTTCGCTTGAACGCGCTTCGAATTGGGGAGGGCCCATGATAGGTCCAGATGATCTCATTCAGGAGATGCCCAGGGCCAAAAATCTCGTCCAGGAGCACCCGGGCATAGGCCGCAGCGTGCCAATCGAGATGCAAATACAGGGTCCCGGAGTCTGCCAGCAACGTGTGCATCAGGCGCAGTCGGCTATAGAGCATGTTGAGATAGTCCCCACGATCGTTCCATTGATCTTGGAACGCTTCGGCAGTTTTCCAGTTTTCTGGCCGTCGGGAATCTTCCCCATGGCCAGTTCGGACCCGATATGACTTTCCGGATAGAAAGGGAGGGTCAGCATAGATGAGGTCGATTTTGCTACCATATTCTGCCAAGAGCGCGCTCATGACCCCCAGATTCTCGCCCTGTATCAGGCGCTGACTGTCTTGCTCGGGCGTCTCTTGAAGCAAGATAGCCGCGGTTTGGACAAGCTGCAGCGGAGCTGGGATGACCGCCTGCTTACCCTTCCACTGCAGCACTAGCTCTTCGTTTTTCACGCGTCTCCAGGTCCACGGCCAAACTGCGCCTCCAGGATCTCCGGCAGACGAGGTTGGCCGATCTCTTCCAGATTATAGTGAACGTTCAGGTAGGGCTTATCGAGATCGAGCAACCGACCCAGGTCGATCGGGGTGCCGATGACCACTACCTCTGCATCGGCAGAATTGATGGTCTTTTCGAGTTCTTCCATCTGCTTTGAACCATAGCCCATCGCAGGCAGAACCGCTCCGGTAGTGGGGTATTTGGCATAGGTCTCCAATATGGTGCCCTGTGCATAGGGACGAGGATCCACAATCTCCTCGGCTCCGTAGCGCCGGGCCGCGATCCAGCCCGCTCCGAAGGCCATCCCCCCATGTGTCAGAGTGGGACCGTCTTCGACCACGAGCACGCGCTTACCACGAATGGCATCTGGATTATCGACTTGTATCGGGGAAGCGGCCTCAATAATCTCGGCCTCCGGATTCAAGGCGGCAACGTTTTCGCGTACCGTTTCGATGTCCGCTTCTGCCGCTGTATCAATCTTATTGATGACGATCAGATCTGCGGCCCGCACGTTGGCTTCTCCAGGGTGGTAGTTCAACTCATGGCCCGGACGGTGAGGATCCACGACTACAATCCATAGATCGCTTCTGAAGAAGGGCAGATCGTTGTTACCTCCGTCCCATAGGATGATATCGGCCTCTTTCTCCGCTTCTCTTAAAATCGCTTCGTAATCAACTCCCGCGTAAACCACTGCCCCTTGGGCCAGGTGGGGTTCATATTCCTCTCGCTCCTCAATACTGCTGGCGAAACGGTCCAGGTCTTCGTGGCTGGCAAAGCGCTGCACCGCCTGGACTTTTAAATCACCATAGGGCATAGGATGACGAACGACCGCTAGCTTGTGGCCGAGCTCCCGTAGGATGGCCGCTACTTTGCGGCTTGTCTGGCTCTTTCCGCTTCCCGTGCGCGCAGCACAGATCGAAATGACGGGCTTTGAAGACTCAATCAGGGTCGATGCCAATCCCATGAGACGAAAATCAGCGCCAGCGACCAGAACCCTGGAGGCGATATGCATGACGTAGGTGTGCGTAATATCGCTATAGGCGAAAACGACCTGCGATACTCGCTCCGACGCGATCAATGCTTCGAGCTGGACTTCGGGGTAGATCGGAATGCCGCCGGGGTAGGCCTCGCCGGCAAGCTCAGCAGGATAGGTCCGATCATCGATGTTTGGGATCTGAGTGGCGGTGAAAGCCACCACCTCGTAGGCCGGATTGTCCCGGAAGTACACGTTGAAATTGTGAAAGTCGCGGCCCGCAGCTCCCATGATCAGTACTCGCTCTGGCTCCATCAGAGTTCGATACTCTTCCTTCCTGCCCCGCTACATTCGATCCGGCGCCTCGACGTCCAATAGTCTCAGGCTGTTGGCAAGCGTCTGCTTGGCGGCTGCTGTCAAGCGAATTCTTGCCTCCCGTTCCTCAGATCGCAAGACGGGCACCGCGTGATAAAAGGCATGAAATGTCCTGGCAAGCTCAAAGGCATAGTTTGACATGTGGAGAGGCTTGTACTCTGTAGCGGCCCTCTGTACAACCTCGGGGAATTGCGAGATGCGCTCGATCAGTTCCGATTCCATTTCGAGCAATTCGTAGTCGAAGCTCGCTTCATCAGGTACACCCTCGGACTTTCTCAGGATGCTGTTGGCCCTAACATGCGCGTTCTGAATGTACGGGGCCGACTGACCCTCGAAACTCAACGCTTTATCCCAATCAAAGACGATTTCCTTCGTGTTATCCACCGAGATCAGCGCATAATTCAGTGCACCCAGTCCAACCTGGCGGGCGACCACCGCGCGTTCATCCTCGGATAGGGAGGGATTCTTCTCCGCGATGATGTCGAGCACGCGGCGCTGCGCCTCTGCGACAACATCCATGAACAGCACCACGTTTCCCATCCGGGAAGACATCATTCCTCCGGGCAAAGTCACAAAGCCGTAGGACAAATGGTGGCTTTTCTTAGCCTGCTCAAACCCCCAAAGCTCGAGAATCTTGAATACTTGGTCGAAATGCAGGCTCTGGCGGACATCGACGACGTAGACCGACCGATCGACATCGTACGTATCGAACTTGCGCTTAGCTAAGGCTAAATCCTTTGCCGAATAGAGCGTCGTGCCATCCTGCCGCAGCAGGACTGATGTGCGGTACTTATCCCGATCCAGACCAAGCTTCTCATCAATCTTTACGAACACCGGGCCGCTGGGTCGCTCGTCCTCAGCGATGCCCAGGGCGATGAGCTCCTCAACGATTTCCTTAGCGGGTTCATCCATTTCGCTCTCAAAGAAATAGACATCGATCTCCGCACCCAGCATGCCGAGAATGTCGTAGAGCTCATCCAGACTCCACTCCCGCGTTTTCAGCCACAGCTCGCGAATCTCCGGGTCTTTGCTGTCCCAGAGGCGGAACATCTCCCGACGCTCCGCGTCGTACTGCTCGCGCAGCTCGCGCTCCTCCCGAGTCTCATCCTCTTTTGGTGTGACCAGCGTAGAGGCTTCGTGGTAGATCCTGGCCAGCCACTGTCCCCGCTCATGGACGCCCTCGGGCTCCTGGCCGTAGTGGAATTTCTGATAAGCCCAAACACATGTGATCACCCCTAGACCGATGTCTCCCGGGTAGGAGGCTCGGACCGTCTCAAAGCCAGCGAATTCGACGAGCCTGGCGAGCGATTCCCCGAGGACGGTGTTTCTCGCATGGCCGATGTGGAAGGAGTGGTGCGTGTTCGGCTGAGCATACTCCACCATGACCCGCTCGCCCTTTGGGGCGCCTCGGCCAAAATCTTCCTTCTGTTGCAGGACGGTGTCAACGACGCGCGCAGCGTACTTGGGAATGTCGAAATAGGCGTTGATGTATGCCTTCTCAGCCTGCACAAGTTCAAATGCGGCAGGCGAATCAATTTCGCGCGCGGCGAGTTCCGCGATCTCTTGAGCACGCATTTGAACATCTGCCTCCTTCCCCTCAAGCGCTGCAGCTTGGAAGGCAATCGCCGTTCCGACGCCCCAGCGGCCTCGAAAAGGAGTGGGATTCCACTGAATTTCTTGAGGATACGGAATGTGGACGCGGTCCAAGGCTTCCCGGAGGCTAACAGTGAGCTTAAGGATCTCCGCGTCGAACATTAGAGGGGCTACAATTCTGAAGGAATGCGAAAAACGCAGACTGCCAAATAAAAAGACCCCGACCACCAGCGTCGAGGCCCCAGCGAGTAGGCTACGATTGACCTAACCTTTGACTAGAGCTGCGAGCTGACTCATTAATCGGCCCTTCCGCCTGGCAGCATTCTTTGAATGAATGACACCCTTGGCGGCCGCCCGGTCGAGCTCGCGCGCGGCCAAGAGCACCGCGGCGGAGGCTGCCTCCGGATCTCCCGAGTCAAGTGCGGCTCGCGCGCTCCGCACCTGATTACGCGCACGGGCACGATCTGCCTTATTGCGCACCCGGCGTTTCTCGTTTTGGCGAACTCGTTTCTTAGCGGAACTTGTATTAGCCAATCGCCATTCCAGTCTGCACGCTTGAATACGCGCAATCCAGCGTGCCATTTTAGCGTAGTGGACAGGGAATGTCTAGAGATGCAAATACTCCGCCGATTATAAGGGCAACTACCGGCAGTTCTCAACTTACAATTCCACCCAATGCTAGCTCTTACTGATAAACAAGCGCAGCTGGCTGAAATGCCGTTAGAGGGGCGGATATTCCTGGAGGGACCGGCGGGATCCGGGAAAACCACCGCTGCAATCGCGCGTCTCATGCATTTGGTCTCAAAAGGGGTGCCAGGACAGTCCGTCATGATCCTGGTGCCTCAGCTGGCCCTCGCAAGCCCGTATGCAGAGGCAATCCGGAGTCCAGATATGAAAGCAGGGGGTCAGCCCACGGTACTCACCTTTGGTGGACTCGCCCGGCGAACGGCTGAGCTCTACTGGCCGATGATCGCGGCCGAGGCGGGTTTGGGAACCCTGATCGCTCTCCAACATTCCTGACTTTGGAACTCGCCCAGTATTACATGGCACAAATCGTGACACCCTATATCGAGAAGGGGTACTTCGAAAATATCACCATTGATCGAAACCGGCTTTACAGCGAGGTTCTCGACAATCTGAACAAGGCTGCCATTGTGGGGTTCTCTCACCATGAGATTGCCGGTCGCCTGAAGGAGGCCTGGGCCGGGAATTCTAGCCTTCTCAAGAACTTCGATCAAGCGCAGGAGTGCGCGGAAGGATTCAGAGCGCTTTGTCTTGAGCGGAATCTTCTCGACTTTTCCCTGCAGGTCGAGCTGTTTAGAAAGCTGGCCTGGAACCTACCGCTATGCAGGGAAAACATCATTCGAGCATCTCGGCACTTGATCGTTGACAATGTGGAAGAGGACACGCCAGCCATGCACGATACGTTAAGAGAATGGCTGCCTTCCGTGGAGTCAGCTCTGCTGGTCTATGATCAAAACGGCGGCCACCGCAGATTCCTCGGCGCCGATCCCACCCATGCGTACGAACTGAAAATGGCCTGCGACCAGTCTCTGGCCTTTGAAGGCTCCTTTGTCACCAGCCAGGCCCTGCGGACTGTCGAGCGGTCACTCATTCTCCATAAGAATGCGGCTCTCAATGCAGAGGCCCGCAAGTCGCTGAATTTTGAATCGAGACGCTTTTATCCAGAGATGATCGATTGGGTTGCCCAAACGGTGGGCGACCTAATTGCGAAGCAAAGTACGGTACCCAGTGAGATTGCGGTGCTGGCTCCCTACTTGAGCGATTCCATGCGCTTCTCCCTGGTGGCGCGATTAGAGGCGCTTGGGGTTCAATCCTATTCACAGCGGCCGTCCCGCGCACTGCGTGAGGAGCCTGCCACCACAACCCTCCTTATGCTCGCCAGCTTGACGCATGGAGAATGGGGCTACACACCGAGCAAAGAGCAGGTGCGTCAGGCTCTCGTCGGATCCATTAGCGGGCTCGACTTGGTTCGGGCCAGGCTGATCACGGAAATCCTGTACCGCCCGGATGTCGGGCTGCAGAGCTTCGAGGGCCTCACACAAGATGCGCAGCAGCGAATCACGTTCGCCTTAGGCCGCCGCTACGAGCGGCTCAGAAAATACCTCCAGCCAGATCAAGCGTCCTGCTGGCGCCCGCTTACACTTTTCTGTTGGCGAATCGGCCTGTCGACTACCAGATCTGGGTGAACGTAGGAAGTCGCGGGTGGTGGGAGCGACCCTACCAACCGCTCACTCACCCCTACGTGCTTAGCCGACAATGGCCCGAGGGGCAGCGCTGGATGGACCAAGACGAGATGCGCTCCCGCAGACAAATCATGCAGGTTCTGATGCAGGGCCTCATCCGTCGCTGCAGGCAAGCCCTCTTTTTCGGGCTGAGTGAACTAAATGAGTACGGCACCGAGGAGCATGGACCCTTGCTGGACGCGCTCCAGCGCACGGTGCTCTCCCAACCATGAATTTCAAGCCCAGACCCAAGCAATCAGAGGTACTCGCCTACCGGCAAGGCATGATGGGTGTCTCTTCAGTTCCTGGGGGTGGGAAGACTCTGACTCTGTCCTACCTTGCGGCGGAGATCGTCTCTGCGGGCGTACTGGAGCCCGGCCAGGAGGTGCTGATCGTAACCCTGGTGAACTCCGCCGTTGAAAACTTTTCCAACCGTCTAGGGGGATTTGTGAGGAGCAGAGGCCTTCTGCCTGGAGTGGGCTACCGAGTGCGTACTCTGCACGGACTCGCCCATGACATCGTGCGCGAGCGGCCCGAACTGACAGGATTGTCGGACAACTTCCAGATCGTCGATGAGCTCGCTGCCGAACGCCTACACGCCTGATGAAGAAGTGCGGGCCGTAGCTAGTTCGTTGTCTAAGTGGCTGCCAGGTAACCAGGGTTCGACAGTTGCCGTGCTCGTTCCCACCAACCACCTGGGGGTCGATTACGCGGATGAGTTTCGCAAATATGGCATCAAGCATCTCGAGTTCCTGCGCAGCACCCGCGCCACACGGCGTGCCGCCGGATACTTAAGCGGCTTGCTGTCGTTTCTCGCCCGCCCCGATTCCACGCGTGACCTTATCTCGGCATACCGAATTTGGGGTTCAACACGCGACGAGCGAGCCGAATTCGTGAAGCCGGGCGTGGCCGCGTTGAGAAAGGTCGGGCGCATAGAACGCTTCCTCTGGCCCCAGGCGGGGGACGATTGGTTGGCTACGCTTCAAAAGCCCGAGGCGCTTCGAGAGCACCTGGGCGATTTCCGCACGCAAATCCAGTACTGGCATGCTGCCACGGAACTTCCCAGCGATCAACTGGTGCTCACTCTGGGGCACGACCTCTTTCTGGAGCCGGCCGATCTGGCCCTGGCCTACAAACTCTCCGGCGTGGTCCGCCGAGCAATCCGGAACAATCCGCACTGGGGTCTCGCGGAACTGGCTGGCGAGCTCGATCATGTCGCCAAGAACCAGCGCCGGTTCTTGGGACTCAGCGCCGATGATCGTGGCTTCAATGCCGACTCGCATCCTGGCGAGGTTATCATCGCGACCATCCACAAGGCCAAAGGATTGGAGTGGGATCGCGTTCACCTGGTTTCGGTCAATACCTATGACTATCCCTCCGCCGAAGCCGGGGACCAATTCATCGCTGAGAGGTGGTTCGTTAAGGGTGGCCTCAATCTCCAGGCCGAAGCGCTTCATCAAATGAGGGCGCTAATCGACGGGTCTCCGAGTGTAGGCTCGGCCACGGTTGAAGCCCGGCGGGAATACGCTGCGGAGCGGCTGAGACTGCTGTACGTGGGAATTACCCGGGCTCGCAGAGAGCTGATCCTAACGTGGAATATGGGCCGTCGCGGCGACCTGCGCATGGCGACGCCGCTTTTGGCCTTATCCGAGGGCGTGAAATGAACGCTGAGCTGCAGCTCAGCCAGGCCAGTCTTCAAGACTACCTGGACTGTCGGCGAAGGTTCTATTTGAGGCACGTCCTCCAGCTGGCCTGGCCGGGACACCAGACCGATCACGCGGAGCAGCAGCAAGTCCGTGCGCAAAGGGGGGTGGCATTTCACCGTCTCTTGCACCAACACCTCATCGGCCTTCCCGAGGAGCGCCTGGCCGCAATCGCCTCAGAAGCTGGACTGTATAACTGGTGGCGAAGCTACAGGCAGTATCCTGTACCGGGTCTGCAAAGTGAAAATCATGCGGAGATCTCGCTCTCTGCGCCCCTCTCAGCCCACAGACTGGTTGCCAAATACGATCTAGTGAGCATCGGTCCCCAGGTAATGATTGTTGACTGGAAAACCAGCAAGCGCAGGGATGAATCTTGGCTTAGAGCTCGAATGCAGACTCGCGTCTATCTCTATCTGATGGTATTGGCCGGCCCTGATTTGCACGGTGGAGTGGAGCCGGATCAGGTCGAGATGGTTTACTGGTTCGCGGACGATCCGCAAGATCCAGTTCGGCTGTCGTACGATCGGCAGCAGTTCGAGCAGGATGATCAAGACCTGCGGGCCGTGGTTGAGGAGATCGATTCTCTCACCGAGGACGAGTTCGTACTGACCGATGACACAAGCCAGTGTCGCTTCTGTGCATTTCGATCGTTGTGTGACCGCGGTGTTTTGCCAGGTTCGATTGACGAATTCGAATCGGGTTGGGAAGCCGATGAATGGACGCGTGCGGAAATCGACTATGACCAGATTGGGGAAATCGCTTTCTGATGGAGAGGAGATGGATCGAACCGGAGACTGCTGAGCTTCCTATGGACCTCTTGGCGGAAGTGGGGGGACACCCCTTGGTAACTCGGGGCTTGATCAATCGCGGCATCGCCTCAGCCGAGTTGGCGCGGCCCTTCCTGTCTGCAGATCACTACTCGGCATCGTCGCCGAGTGAGCTGTCTGGAATCGATCGGGCCGTTGCGCGCATCGAGCGCGCCATTCGGCGTCAGGAGCTCGTATGCGTGTGGGGCGACTTCGACGTCGATGGGCAGACTGCCACGACAATTCTCGTTTCTACGCTTCGTGAGCTGGGCGCTCGAACGATTTTTTACATCCCTCATCGGGAGTCTGAATCGCATGGGCTAAGCATCCAAGGAGTCAGGCGATTGGTCGAGGACGGCGTGAGTTTGATCGTTACGTGCGATACGGGAATCCGCGACCATGAGGCGGTACTGTTGGCCGCTGAGCTCGGCGCGAAGGTGATCATCACCGATCACCATGATCTTCCCGAGGAACTACCTAATGCACTGGCGGTGCTCAATCCAAAGCTTTTGCCGATCGAGCACCCGCTCCGTGATCTCCCGGGGGTCGGGGCTGCATTCCTCCTTGCCTGGGCACTGCTCGAGAGCGCCGAACGCGGAGAGGCGGCTCGCGAGCTTCTGGATCTGGTCGCGCTCGGCATTGTGGCAGACCTCGCCCGTCAACGGGGCGAAGTGCGCTATTACTTGCAGCTCGGCTTGGAGCAGCTGCGGAGCACGCGCAGGCTGGGGCTGACCGCGCTGATCGAGGTCGCGGGATTGGCGCCCGAAGTGCTCACGGAAAGCGACATTGGCTTCGCTCTCGCCCCTAGGCTGAATTCGCTGGGAAGACTGGGCGACGCCAATCGGGCAGTGGGCTTTCTGACAACAGACGATTCTGCGGAGGCGCAGTCCATGGCCGAGGAATTGGAGGGGCTCAACGCGCGCCGCAAGCTACTGACTGGGCAGGTCATGCAGGCGGCGATTTCACGTATCGAGCGGGAGTCCGCGCTGCGTGAGACTCCTGCGATCGTTCTTGAGCATAACGACTGGCCGGAGGGAGTCATCGGCCTTGTCGCCGGCCGACTTGCCGACCGGTACGGAAAGCCCGCGGTGCTGATCGTAACTGGCATGGACGGTGTGGGCAGGGCTTCGGCCCGCTCCATTCCGGGAGTCGACATCACGGCCGCATTCGCAGCGAACAGCTCTCTTCTCGAGCAGTATGGGGGGCACCCTACGGCCGGCGGATTTTCCATCCGAAACGATCGCATCACCGAGTTTAGAGTTGCCCTGTATCGCACTCTTCGCGAGGTTCAGCCGATTCAGCCAACTCTTCGGATTGATGGAACCATCGCCCTCAACGAACTGACCCTGGAGCTCGTTCTGGATCTTGAACGATTGGCGCCTTTCGGGCCCGGAAATCCGAGCTTCGTGCTGGCTGCTAAAGATATCTCGATCCGTGCCGTAGGGACGCTCGGGCGCAATTCAGAACATCTGCAACTACAAGTAGTCGATGCGCGCGGGAACGAGGCCAAGATTATTTGGTGGCAGGGAGCTCGCGAAGCGATGCCAGAGGGCACCTTTGATCTCGCGCTCCGCCCTCGCTCCCGCTATTACAAGGGGGAGCAAGAAGTGCAGGTGGAATGGATCGATGCTCGGCAAGCGAAGCAGCCGTTATCGCCCATCATTCGACCTCGCATGCCGACCTTGGTCGACCTTCGAAGGGAGGCCAGCCCGCTGGTGGCCGTCAAACGGCTACAAAACGAGGGCGTCCAGGTCTGGAGTGAATCGAGCGAGGCAGACGAGCTCGCAGTTCACTCGCGTTGGGATCTCACGCCTACTGCAGGACTGGCCATATGGACGATCCCGCCCGGGTCGGTCGAGTTGCGCGCGGCCCTTCGGAAAGCGAAGCCCGACACAGTCTATCTGTTTGAGGACGAACAGGATAAGCGATCGGTCACAGCCTTTGCCGAGCGGCTGATTGGTTTGGCCAAATTCGCCATCAATCAAAGGGGTGGGAGGTTTAACGTCCCACGCGCCGCAGCCGCGCTCGGCCATCGCGAAGTAACCGTCGAAGCAGGGCTGGAATGGTTGGAGCATCAAGGCCATATTGTGGTGGAGCAGAGGGAGGGTGAGGTGTGGACGGTGAGTACCGCAGAAGAGGTCAGTGGCGAGCGAGGACCTCCCACTTCGACTTTACAAGAATTGCTGCGCGAGACTGCGGCGTTTCGAGATTACTGGCGCAGCGCGAGCATTTCCTCATTGCGACGCATGATCCCGTAGTTGGAGCAT
>JAPUGV010000117.1 GCA_027298025.1 Chloroflexota bacterium
GCAGGCAGCTTGGAACCCCGACGAGAGCCGCATCCTCACCGCCAGTACTGACCGCACCGCCAAGGTGTGGGACGCTGAAAGCGGGACCGCATTGGTCACTCTTTTCGGCCACACGGAGGCGCTCCTGAACGCCGTTTGGAATCGCGACGGGAGCCGTATCTTGACCGCCAGCGACGACCGTACCGCGCGAGTTTGGGACGCGGATAGTGGGGAGGAGCTGGTCACTCTACTTGGGCACGATCAGGCAATCGTCATGGCGATTTGGAACGCCGACGAAAGCCAGATCCTAACGGCTGGCGGGGACGATACCGTCCGCGTTTGGGACGCCGAAACCGGAGACGTGCTGGCGATTCTTGACGGTCACCAGGAGGCGGTCTTGCAGGCGATCTGGAATGCTGACGAAAGCCGAATCCTCACCGCCAGTGGTGATGGAACGGCGCGGCTGTGGTATGCACGAATGGAGGACTTGCTCACCGCCGCATGCCAGCAGGTCCCGCGCAACATGTCCTTGGAAGAATGGCGGCACTATATCGGCGATGAGCCGTACCGACCCACCTGCCCGAACCTGCCGTCGGGTGCTTGAGAAGATTTCAAAGTTAGCGAATGTGGTGAGAGAACGATCACAAAGCCCCTCATGCTTAGGGCCGGTCAAAATCGCAAAATAAGCCTGATCCCAGCCACCTTCATCAACGGTCAAGACGTTATCGGCGCTCAGATCTGCTCTGGCTATCAGACGCTATTTGATGGGGCCTTCAACTAGTAGAAAGGATTAACCCAGCGCCTGCTCTACCATGAGCGTCAAGTTTTCCTACTGGCCAGACATGATGGATATCAATAAGAACCAGAATCCGGGCATCGGTTATCCTAATGCCCGTGGATGTAGGATTAACGGCCGACCGTATTCTAGGTAGCCCGAATCTCTGCTCGCCTCCGAGAGCCTGCGCATGAGTCAGGATGAGATAAGCGACCAGCGGCTGATCGCGCGGATTGTCGAGCATGACAACCGGGCTCTAGAAATGCTGTTTGCCCGGCATGCACCGATCGTCTTGGGATTGGCGGTAAGGATGCTGAGGGACCTTGCACCCGCGGAAGACGTACTGCAGGAAACTTTCATTCGGGTGTGGACGAGGGCGAGCACTTACAACGAGCAAAAAGGGAAAGTATCGAGTTGGGTGTATGGGATCGCTCGCAACCTATGCATCGACTTTGTGCGCAAGCATAAGACTGGGCCCGAAGGAATCCTAGTCGCAGGGAATCCGCATCCGGTGATCGACACCGACGAGGCTGCTTTCGAATCGTTACGGCGTTCACAGGTTCGCACTGCCATGGAGAAGCTACCTGAGAAACAGCGTGAGGTGATCGAGCTGTCCTACTTCGAGGGCCTCACCCGGCGGGAGATCTCCAAGGCGATTGGCGAGCCATTGGGCACCGTGAACACAAGAGCTCGCTTAGGTCTTAAGAAACTGAGAGCGGCACTGCAAGAGAGCGGATTTGAAATCCAATAATCACGAGTCCATTGAGGACTTGTTCCCCTTCTATGCTTTGGGCTCTCTCTCCGACGACGAGCGTGAGCGGGTCGAAGTTTACTTGGATGAGAATCCCGAAGCCCAAGAGCGGTTGCGAGAGATGATGGAAGTCGCCTCGGCCTTGGCTTACGTTCCCGAACCCCTCAAGCCTCCAGCTCAGCTGAAGGAACGTCTGCTAGATGAGATCCGCGCCCGGCCGCGTGAGCCGCAGACCGCGCGACGCACGCCGATCGCCGAGGGTCGCATCATCGGGTGGTTTGGACGTAACCGGGCGGCCACCGCGCTCGCAATCCTCGGTCTCTTCGTCGCCGCCACAAGCGCTTTCTGGGCGGTGACCCGTAACGCTCAGATCGTTGAGCTGCGGGCCGAGTTGGCCGGCCTCGAAGCAACGATCTCTCAACAGAATGAGATAATCTCCCGGATCTCGTTGCCAGGTGTGCAAGCCGTTGATGTGCTCGCTACCAATGAGGGGTCGCAGGCAGGTGGTCGGCTATTTGTTGATCCTGAGGCTCCCAGCGGTGTGTTATTTGTTTGGGGACTCGCTCCCCTGTCACCCGAAGAGAGTTACCAGGTTTGGCTGATCGCTGGTGAAAATCCCGTAAGTGCAGGCTTCCTCCCGATCCAAGATCAAGGTGGATCCGTGCATCTAATTGAGGCCAGCAGAGCTCTCCAGCCATTTGACGCGATTGGGGTCTCGATCGAGCCTGTCGGGGGCAGTGACCTACCGATCGGTCCGATTGTGCTGTTCGCCGGGCTTGCTGACTAACGAATTCAATCTCAATCCATCTACTTTGAGTCGACTCACCCGATCCAATCGGAGCAGCACCGAACCGTATTCCGCGTCCTCGCTGCTCAGGCTGGCCAGTCCAGCGATCAGGTTAATTTCCGGGGGTTAATGCCGACCCAGGTTACGCTAATCACGAGCTGAGGCAGGGTGTCTCTTCAACCACCAAGTGACCTGTAAGCTCGTCATCCAAGTGACGGATGGCGAATTCCCCGACTTCCGAAGGGTTGAACTCCATCAGCGCGATCGCCTTCGAGTCCACGCTCATGGCTTCAGGGACTAACGTCTCTATGCTCACCCGATGATCGCCGCTTACCGATATATGGTACAGGCGCACCGGCAGACCCAGCCTCACGGTAATGGTCTGCGGATAAAGGAGCCCGTCGGCCGGGCTATGAATGACCGCAAAGGCTTGGAAACCTTGCTCGTTGTGTAATCTTTCCACGTCTGTGCAATCCGTGGCCACCATCAGACCGGCCCCGAAGCCGTGCCCGACGTTGGACACCTGAAACTCTCCGGCTTGCTCCGGTGTAAACGCGAAGGTGAACACCTGGCCCGGCCGCATGTTAGTTGCCTGCTTAAATGGGCCGATCTGCCACTGGTTGACGTGCTCGGCCGCGGTAGTCACAGCGTAAAGTTCCACCGGCACATTCGCTTGCAAAATTAGCGGGTCGGGCAAGTACCGGAATTCGTACAGTTCTTGGATGAGCGCGAGGGTCTGGAAATCCCCCGGAGGGCCTGCAAGAGCGGTGGTGGCCGGCATCGCCGTCGCGGGCGCCTGGGCGGGCACCAACTCACCCGGCGCTGGAGAGGCGTGGACCATCACTTCTCTCGGAGTGGGACTGGGTTGGAGAGAGACCGGGGTGGATGTGGGTGCCGGGGTAGTGGCCGGCGCACAGGCAGCTAGCATGACAAAGAAGGGGGTTAGACATACGGCGAATCTTATGGAGGCGACCACCATCATGATCGATTCACTTCTTTCGTCTTTTCGGGCTGTTGCCCTCAAGAAGCATCTCCAAGGACTGCGCTATCCTTCTGCGGCGAGTACCTTCCTTCTTCGCGCTCTCGATCCATTCGACGAATTCCTTCTTGTGCGAATAGGAGAGCGCCTCAAACGCTTCCTGCTTCTCTCCCTGAGCTCCCAATACATCCGCAAAGTCGGCCGGAATCTCGACGGTCCGCGGCGCCGTATCTCTGTCCATCTCAACCTTGACGACGTCTCCTTGAGTGACACCAATTGCATCTCTGATCGACTTGTTGACGACGATGTAGTGACTTCCATTGCCATGGGGTCGGGCGGAAGTTCGAAAGGGATGGCCATTGATGGTGCCCTTAACCTTTACTTGGCCTGTGGCACCCAATAGCTGCATCCTATCAAGCGGAATATCGAAATAAGTCCAGGTGCCCACGCCTTCGGGACGATTCAGAGTCGCATCAAATTTAAGCCTTGCCATCTTCTCCCCTATCAATATGAACCCACCCGTCTGGTAGTAGCTCCCGGACTTCGCAGAGTGTCAGAATGTGCAGGACCGACTCGTCGGAGGGAACGTTGAACCATTGATTTGGCAAACATGAGTCCATCTCCCCACAATTTTGGCAAGATAAACATGGCAACTTCAACACATCGGCCTCGCGGGGTCCGTAATTGTAGTACGACGGGTGATGCGCTGTTTATCATTTTCTAATAATTCTCTGGCATTCTTTTCGATTGATCTGCGAATTTGAACCCCAGGGGGCGGCCCAAACTTGCCTCCTTCGACCCATAATCATTGTCGAGTAAGATAGCCTTCATCCGTCCTACCGCAGGTCGGCACGTTATGACTTCACATAAAACGCCCGATGGAGAACAGTCATGACGAGACTTGGCATAAGAACCGGCGCACTGGTTGGCGGCCTGTTGACCGCGCCGCTCATCGGGCTCATGTTTCTGGCTCGTCAGCTATTTGGACTGGCGTTCGCTCCCTTTGAGTTGTTCGATTGGATTACCCGAGTCCTGCCGGGCGATGTCGTGACGTTCGGCATCGACCTGATGATCGACACCATGTTGTTCTTGGGCGTGAACGTCGCTAATACAGCTAAGACCGGAGAACAAGTTGCGGCAGTGTTGATGTTCCTTGTCGGCGGAGTCGTCGTTGGTGCCATGTTCTTTGGAATCATGGAAGCACGAAGAAGCACTCCCGACGTCACTACAGGTCTTGTTCTCGGGGCACTCTTTGGATTGCCGCTAGCAGGTATCAGCATTGCTCTGGATCAGGCAAACGCGGTCCCGGGCCTCAATCTTATCTGGGCGATCGGGCTGTTCCTGGTGTGGGGAGTCGCTACGAGCAAGGCCTGTGCACGCTTGCTCCCCCCCTATCCGAGAATAGCAGCTGAAGAGGAAGAGGCGCGGTCAGTTGAACGGATCAATCGGAGACAATTCCTGATCACGCTGGGGGCGAGCACTGCTACGATCACCATCGTGGGAGCCGGTGTCGGCGCGGTCCTGGCCCGCGCGGAGCGAAAGCGGGTGCAGGCGGAACTGGACGACTCGATGGCGCATCTCTCGGAAGGCACTTCGGATTCGCCATTCCCAAACATAAACGATCGCGTCTTACCTGTACCCGGCACCCGTCCGGAGTACACGCCGGTAAAGTATCACTACAAGGTCTTCATCCGCACCGAGCCGACGGTCATTGAAGGCTCGGATTGGACACTTCCGGTCACGGGCCTGGTCGATAAGCCGCTCATGCTTTCTCTGGACGACCTTCGCAACAATTTCCCATCGCGGGACCAGTTCGTCACCCTCTCTTGTATTTCGGGGCGCATCGGCACGACTTTAATCAGCACGACCCTGTGGACCGGCGTGAGCCTGCAAGACCTCATGGCGGAGGCGCAGGTCCGAGACGAAGCCCGCTACCTCTACATCACCTCTGGGGATGGTTTCTATGAAACCGTCGATTTGGAACTGATCCGGTCGGATGAGAGAATCATGCTCACCTACGCCTGGGATGGGAACCAGCTGCCCGTTGACCACGGCTTCCCCCTCCGTATCTGGATCCCCGATCGCTACGGAATGAAGCAGCCAAAGTGGATTACCGGAATTGAGGTAATCGATGAATATCGAGAAGGGTATTGGGTCGAGCGCAACTGGGATGAAATCGCACAAGTCAGAACCACCTCCGTCATTGATACCGTGGCAGTGGACGCGATCCTCGAAACGGATCGACAACGCCTCGTGCCGGTCGGGGGCATCGCATTTTCCGGCGCGCGCGGGATTTCGAAGGTCGAGGTTCGCGTCGATGGAGGGCCCTGGGAGGCCGCTCAACTGCGGGCACCGCTCTCAGAGACCACTTGGATTTTTTGGCGCTATGAGTGGCCATTCGCGGAGGGTGCCCACACTTTCGAGGTACGTTGCGTGGAAGGAGACGGCACGCCTCAGATCGAAGAGGTCCATCCGGCCCGACCGAGAGGTTCGACCGGGATTCACGTGGAGGAAGCGACCCTTTGATCCCGCCGTCTAGGCGTCGCGACGCACTCATTGGCGCCTTAGCGGGCATAATCGGGGGTTTCATTCTCGCCTTAGCCCTTCAAGCCAAGGGGATGATGTCCGATACTGCCGGGCTCATCGGCCTCACGTCGATTGAATCCGGCCTTGCACTTCATCTGACCGTATCCACTTTGGCGGGTGCGGGATATGGGGCGCTGTTTCGATACCAGCGCGGAGCTTACGCGGCAGCGATCAGCACGGGAGTAATCTACGGCCTGATATGGTGGATCGTTGGCCCGCTGACCCTTTCACCCATCTTGATGGGCCAGGGGCCAACTTGGAGCTTGGGGGAAGCCGGGGCATCGTTCCTGAACCTCACGGGCCACATCCTCTTCGGTGGCATCACAGGCTTTTCTTTCTATGTTTTGGTCACCGCATACGAGCGGTGGTTTCCCGAATCCCACGAAGGAGTCAGCGCCCCGCCACCGCCTCGCACCCGAGTTGTAATCTTGGGAGGCGGCTTCGGCGGAGTCAGCACGGCCCAGCGGCTGGAAAAGCTAACCGCGCGGGACGAGAGCTTCGATGTCACACTCGTAAGCCAGAGCAACTACCTGCTATTCACTCCGATGCTCGCGGAAGTCGCGTCGAGCGCTCTTCAAGCTCAACATATCAGCACCCCCGTGCGCGCCGCTTGTCCTTACACTCGCTTTCTGCGTGCCGCGGTGGAGGGGATTGACACGGAGGCTAAGACGGTTCGACTGCTCCCCGGCATCGACCTCCCACCGGAGAGCCTCGAATACGATCACTTGGTATTGGCGCTCGGCTCAGTGCCCTACTATCACGGCCTGACGGGAATGGAAGCCCACAGCTTCACATTGAAAACCCTCGAGGACGCCACAAGGCTGCGCAATCACGTACTGGCTGTGCTCGAGAGGGCGGACGTAGAACCCGAGGTGGTCGAGAGAAGACGCCAACTCACGTTCGTGGTCGTGGGTGGAGGCTTCGCGGGCACGGAGGTCGTCGCCGAGCTATTCGATCTTGTGCACGGAGTACTGCACTACTATCCCCGGATCGAACGGGAGGACCTGCGCTTCGTTTTGGTTCATTCGAGGGACCGCATACTACCTGAACTGAGCCACCAATTGGCCGAGTACTCGCTACGCAAACTGCGCGGACGAGGGATCGAATTTCTTCTTGAATCTCGCGTGACCGAAGCAACTTCTGAGGCTGTGAAGTTGGATGAGGGCAGGAACATACCCACCCGCACGATCGTATGGACGGCAGGAAACCAACCGAATCCGCTGCTCAAGACGATCCGGGGCGAGACGGATCCGCGTGGTGCGGTGATCGCGGACAGGTCGCTGCGAGTGGTGGGACTCGATGACGTTTGGGCGATTGGAGATTGCGCCAACGTCCCGGACCCGCAAGGTCATGCGTATCCTCCGACTGCACAGCATGCGCTTCGAGAGGGCAAGCTTGTCGCTGAGAACATTATCGCTTCAGTAGACGGCGGGGGACTGAAGGAGTTTCGGTATCGTTCGGTCGGATTGCTCGTAGCCTTGGGGCACCGCACAGGCGCCGCTGAGATTATGGGACGGCGATTTTCTGGACTGCTGGCTTGGCTTCTCTGGCGAGGACTCTACCTGAGCAAACTCCCGGGATTGGAGAAAAAAGTGCGGGTTTCATTGGATTGGATTCTGGACTTGTTCTTCCCTCGTGACATCGCCTTGACGGTCGATACCGCTGTGCATAACACGCGCGAAAAAACATCCAAGCGCACGATCTAGCGCAATGTGAGCAAATCCCTCTGAACAGCAGCCAGGACCCACCCGTCCGAAATGCCCTCACGATGGGGGCTTTATCTGGGGCACTTGCGGGGTTCACGACCGCCTTACTCGTGCGGTCTCTCGACACACTGATTCCCCATGCGAACCTGGAATCGTCGCTCTCCGCAACTGTCGTCGCAATCGTGATTGGCGCGGCACTGGGCGCCGGCTTCGGGGTGCTCGTTCGTAGGCAGCGACAAGGCGCCGGAGAAACCTTGTTTTGGGGGATGAGCTACGGGGTATTCTGGTGGGTGCTGGGTCTCCTGACTCTGGTTCCCCTAGTTATGCGCGGGTCCTTCGCATGGGACCTATCCGCTGCACAGGCGAGCTTTCCCGGGCTGGTCGGCCTCCTTATTTACGGGTCCCTCACCGGTTTGTTGCTTGCGCTGTTTCGCCTGAGAGGTTCTACCCCCTCGCTGCCGTCCGCAGGAACGTTGGGGCGCGGCGCGCTGGCGGGAATCGTCGCAGCCTGGATCCTCGGCATTTTATTAGATGCTCAAGATCATCTGGTACCCATGGGAGCGATGGTCCCAGAGACCGATCCGCGATTTGCGGCGTGGGTCATCATACTGTTTATCGGAGCATTGGCCGGACTGATCTATTCCGCGTTCTATCCCACTCCTACGGATGGAGCGGGCACGGCGGTCATTCGCGGGGCCGCTTACGGTTTCTTTTGGTGGGTTGTGGGGGCCCTCACTCTTTTGCCTCTGCTAAGCGGCCACGGACTCGGCTGGTCGCTTGAGCAAGTACGTGCAGAATTCCCTACGCTTCCCGGATTCATCCTATTTGGTTCGATGCTGGCGCTCTTCTACCAGTGGTTGCATAGGCTTGTCCGTATTTTTCTTTCCGAGGACGTCGGAGTCCCGCGAGCCGAGGGGCCCGGCATTCAGGTTCTCCGGGCAGTTGGAAGAGGGGCCGTGGCCGGCCTGCTCGGCGGCGGCATTTTCACCTTCGTCATGTTTCAAATCGGCTTCCTTCCGAGCGTGGCCGGCTTGGTCGGATCGTCCTCGACTGGGACCGGTCTGCTCGTACATTTCATCATCGCGATCGTGATCGGCATGAGCTACGGCTTGCTCTTTCGTCGGCAGAGCTTTGACCTGACCTCCGCCCTAGGCTGGGGCTTGACGTACGGATTCGTTTGGTGGATCCTGGGCGCGCTGACCTTGATGCCCATTTTTCTTGGTAATACTCCGCAATGGTCCGCCTCCGCGGCCGCACTTGCCTTTCCGGCGCTCGTGGGCCACCTGGGGTACGGAGCCGGGCTGGGTCTGACGTTCTATTTTCTGGAAGCCCGCGACCGACCCTGGTGGCTCTCTCGCAGCGAATCCGAGGCTGAGCGCATCACACAACACAAGGAACAGATTCTCAGCTCGGCTCCCGCGATCTGGGTGCTGATCGTGATGATCGCCCTCACCTTACCGGTTCTCTTGGGGATGTAACATTCGAACTCGACCGCGAGCGTCACGGTGTGGGGGTCGCGGCCGGCTGGACAACCTCACGAGAACCTATTTAGTGCGGACGACC
>JAPUGV010000118.1 GCA_027298025.1 Chloroflexota bacterium
CGTAGACTTCCTAGACGATACTGCCGATGGGCTGAAAGTCATGTTTTTGCTGGCGGTTGGGGTCCCACGGAAGTAGTAAGGCTAGACTCCTGACGCCAAACCAACCGGACGCTTGTTCTCGCAATCCACCATCAGAGTTGAGACCCATCTCGGGCTTAGCCAGACCAGGCCCGCAAGCGACTGCGCTCGAACTCTGCTCGGGCTTGGAAGTGCATTTTGGAGCGTCCGAAGAGTCCTGCAGCGGGAAGCGGCTCGACCGAGAAGTTGCCACGCGTCGGCCCAGCCCCGCCCGCGCCAACCTCAAGGAGACGTGATCTATGGAGCTCTTCTTAGTGCAGCACGCTGAATCCAAACCAAAGGAGGAGGATCCGGAGCGATCGCTGACAAAGGCCGGCGACGCCGACGCCCGGCGGATGTCGGTTTGGGCGGCTATGGCGGGAATCAAGACCTCCCAGATCCGCCACAGCGGCAAGACCCGCGCCGCGCAGACCGCATCCATCATGGCCGAGGGGCTCGCCCCAGAGGCCGGCGTCCAGGCCACACGTGGAATCAATCCGCTGGACGATCCCACTCCACTAGCCGAAAGGCTGCGATCCCAGCAGGACTCGCTGATGCTGGTAGGGCATTTGCCCTTCCTCAGTCGGTTGGCCGGTGCGCTGCTTACCGGGGAGCCGGAGCGACCGGTGGTCAATTTCGAGAATGCGGGAATTGTGTGCCTGCGGCGCACGGAGGGGGAGTGGTCGCTCAGCTGGGCGATGGTCCCTCGCTTGCTCAATTCCGGTTAGCCCGGACTCTAGGAGGATCTGTCGATCAAGATCGGCGGCACGGAATGGTTCGAATGGAGCTTCGAGATCTTTTGGTCACGAGCTGACGTCAGATTGAGAAGAACGAGGTGGCCATTCGCCGCCCAGCCGATTCAATGACATGGCCAAAAAGAAGCCTGAGCTGACCGTCATCCAGGAAGAAGTCGTGGAATGCCGCGCTTGTCCACGGTTGGTGGCCCACCGCGAAGACATCGCGGCCCGCAGGACCAAGCGGTTTGACGATCAAACCTACTGGGGCCGGCCGGTGCCATCGTTCGGGGACCCGCAGGCGCAGCTCCTGATCGTCGGCCTGGCACCGGCCTCGCACGGGGCAAATCGAACCGGGAGGATGTTCACCGGGGATCGAAGCGGCGAGTGGCTGTTCGAGGCCATGCACCACTACGGATTCGCAAATCAACCCGAATCTACTGCAAGGGACGATGAACTCAGGCTCAAGAATGCCTATATCACCGCGGTCGTGCGCTGCGCACCTCCAGCAAACAAGCCGAGTCGAAGTGAGAAAGAAACCTGCCGCACCTTCTTGGTTCGAGAGCTTGCGGCGCTTCAACAGGTGCGGGTCGTGCTTGCCCTGGGGAAGATCGCTTTCGACGGATTCCTCGCCGCCTGGGGTGAAGCTGGAGGGCAAGTCCCGAGGCCGAAGCCAAAGTTCGCCCACCGCGCAGGGTCCACCTTCTCCGATGGCCTCCATCTATTGGCGAGCTACCACCCGAGTCAGCAGAACACCTTCACCGGCAGGCTCACCCGCTCGATGTTTCACTCCGTTTTCCGCGAGGCAAGACAGCTGATCGATGCTCCTATGGATCGCCGCTCCATGCCTCGGTGAATGCCTCGAATGATGTTTGGTGACCCAGTAAATCATTGTGTTGACAACCTCCGTGGCATCGTCTATGCTTGCCCAACTGTGAAACCGTTCGTCGCTCCTCTCCCGTCGCGCGCTCGTCGACCGTACTGGACTGCTGGTCTGGACTTTGGGGCTGCCTGAGTAGCAACTAACATTCGCACGCATTCCCCGCCAGGCCGGCAACGAGGTCTGGCGGTTGGTTTTTAAGGAGTAGCAATGATCGATGTCGGAGTCCTGGGTGCGACCGGCTACACCGGAGTGGAGTTAATCCGGCTGCTTGGCCGCCACGAGCAGGTCCAGCTTAAATTCGCGACCTCCCGATCCAATCCGGATCGGAGTCTGGCGCAGGTCTTCCCTGGTGCCCCGGACTTTAATCTAATCGATCCGGAGCACGCTGCCCTAGAAGACGTGGATCTGGTGTTCCTTTGTCTGCCGCATGAGCAGTCGGCCGAAGCGGCCGCTGCGGCCCTGCAGGCCGGCACCCGCGTGATCGACCTGAGCGCCGCGTTTCGCCTTGCAGACGCGGACACCTACCGGCGATGGTATGGGCAGCGCCATCCCGCCCCCGAGCTCCTCGATGAGGCGGTCTACGGCCTGACAGAGACCGAACGCGAGCGGCTGGTCGGCGCCCGCCTGGTGGCCAACCCGGGCTGCTATCCGACCACGGTTCTGCTGGCGCTGTATCCGCTGCTGCTCGAATCAGCGGTGAGCGGACAGGTGATCGTGGACGCCAAATCCGGTGTTTCGGGAGCGGGCCGGACGCCCAAGCTGGCTTCCCAGTTCGTAGAGGTGGCAGAAGACCTGCGGCCGTACAGCATCGGGCGGACGCACAGACACCTGCCTGAGATGGAGGCGATTCTTGCGCGCTGGAGCGACACGAAGCCCAGGCTGATCTTCAGCCCCCACCTCGTGCCCATCTCTCGCGGCTTGCTTTCCACACTATACATCCCGCTGCGTTCAGATTGGGTCGAGCCACAGCTTCATGATCTCTATCTCGAGACGTACACGGATGAACCGTTCATCACGATCCTTCCCGTAGGCGAGGTGGCGACCATGCGTCAAGTCAACTACAGCAATCGATGTGTGATCGGCATGACCGAGGTCGATGGGACGCTCGTCGTCACTGCCGCCATCGACAACCTACAAAAAGGCGCAGCCGGACAGGCCCTGCAGAACATGAACGTCGTCTTCGGATTCGAAGAGACCACTGGGTTGCTCTAGTTCCGGGCGGAGAGAAAACGATGCGTGTGATCAAGGTCGGGGGAAACCAGCTGGAGGAGCCGGAATTTCGAGAGCGGCTGGCCAGCATCATTGCCGGTCTGCCCGGTCCGATGATTCTGGTTCACGGCGGAGGGCAAGCCGTGGACGAAATACAGGTTCTCCTGGGATCGGAGCCGGAGAAAGTGCAAGGGCTGCGGCGGACCGGCCCGGAGGCCTTGCGGGCGGCGCTGATGGTGCTCTGCGGCCAGCTGCGGGCGCAGCTCGTGGCGGCCTTGATGCGAAGCGGGATTAGGGCGATCGGTCTGAGCGGTTTCGACGCTGGCATGATACGCGTGCGCAAGCTGGAACACCCGACCGTGGATCTTGGATTTGTCGGGGAGATCCTCAAGGTCGACACCGAACTGCTGCGTTGGCTGCTCGATGCGGGTCTCCTTCCTGTTCTATCGCCGCTCTCGCTCGGCCTGGACGGCCAGATCTATAACGTCAACTCCGATAACGTCGCCGGCGCCATCGCCGAGGCGATGGGTGCAAACGAACTGGCCTTCGTCTCGGACGTATCCGGCGTACACCGCTCGGGCAGGCTCGTGCCCCAGCTCGAAATCAGCCAGACGGAGATTTTGATCGCCAAGGACGAGATCCGCGCGGGGATGGTCCCCAAAGTGCGGGCCGGCTCCGATGCGCTTCGCGGCGGGGTTGCGCAGGTGAGAATTGTCGACCTGCCCGGTCTCGCCTCAGACGGAGGCACGGTGCTGACCGCGGAGGGACCCTAACGCATGGATACCCAAGAGATCATCCAGGCCGAAGCCCGCTATCTGGTACCCACGTACAGTCGTCCGCAGATCGTTTTGACTCGTGGAGAGGGGAGCTACCTCTTCGACCGCGAGGGCAAGCGCTATCTCGACTTCGCTGCCGGCATCGCGGTTACCGCCCTCGGACACGCTCACCCTGCCTGGCTCGAGGCCGTGCGCGAGCAGAGCCAGGTGCTGACGCACGTCAGCAATCTGTTCCACAGCGAGCCTCAGGTCGAATTGGCCCGCCGGCTGGTGGAGAGCTCCTTCGCGGACCGCGTCTTTTTTTCCAACACCGGTTCCGAGGCGAATGAGGCCGCTTTTAAATTCTCGCGCAAGTGGGCTCGGGGCAATTATGGAGAGGACAAGACCGAGGTCATCGCCTTCGAAGGCGCGTTCCATGGCCGTACCATGGGCGCCCTATCGCTGACCTACAAACCCGCATACCGGCTTCCATTTGCACCGCTCGTCTCAGGAGTGACATTCCTCCCGTTCAATGATTTGGCTGCGGCCGAGCGGGCGATCAGCGAGCGAGTCTGCGCCGTGTTCGTCGAGCCGATCCAAGGTGAAAGCGGGGTGCATGTTGCCGATTCGGAGTTCTTGGCCGGGCTGCGTAGGCTGTGTGACCGGTACCATGCCCTGCTAGTTTTTGATGAGGTGCAATGCGGTCTGGGCCGCACCGGTCGACTCTGGGCGCACGAGTGGTCGGGAGTGAGCCCCGACATCATGACCCTGGCCAAGCCGCTAGCGGGGGGATTGCCCATTGGGGCCACTCTGGTCACGGGGCCGGTTGCCGAGGCGATCGAAGTCGGTGATCACGGAAGCACCTTCGCGGCGGGCCCCCTGATTTGCAGTGTGGCCTGCGCTGTATTCGATGAGATCAATCAACCGGACTTGCTTCAGCGCGTGGCGCAGAACGGCGAAAACCTGCGTGCGGAACTGCTCGCGATCGGCGAGGATCGGATCCTTGCGCTGCGGGGACGCGGCTTGCTCCTCGGCGTTCAATGGGAGGGTCCGGTCAAGCCGCTGATAGAAGCCGCACGGCAGCGTGGGCTGATCGTGATCACCGCCGGTGAAGAGGTGTTGCGAATCTGCCCGCCGCTGACGATCACCCCCGAAGAGATTGAGGCCGGGCTCGAGAAGCTGGCCGAGAGCTGGAACGCGCTTGAGCGGATCGATGGAGATTGAGGTTCGCGGGGCGGGCCCGCTGACTGCGTCCCATTCAGGATCACTGAGACGAAGTGGCTGTCGTCGTTAATCTAGGTGGCGCTTGACGCCTTGGAATTGATAAGACTGGGAGGTTGGCATGGCGGGATCAGACGTCCAAAAAGTCGTACTGGCATACTCGGGAGGGCTCGACACTTCTGTCATCGTTCCGTGGCTGCGCGAGAACTACGATTGCGAGGTGATCTGTTTCACCGCGGATATCGGGCAAGGCGAGGAATTGACCGGGCTCGAGGAGAAGGCCGTGGCAAGCGGCGCCAGCAAGCTGGTTCGCGTGGACCTGCGGGAGGAGTTTGCGCGCGATTTCCTCTTTCCGATGCTGCAATCCGGCGCCGTATACGAGCGTAAGTACTTGCTCGGTACGGCGATCGCGCGGCCGCTGATCGCCAAGTGGCAGGTGGCCACAGCAAAGCAGGAGGGCGCCGACGCAGTCGCCCACGGCTGCACAGGGAAGGGCAACGATCAGGTTCGTTTCGAGTTGACCTACAAGGCGCTGGGCCCGACGCTCAAGGTGGTGGCGCCCTGGCGGGAATGGGACCTCCGATCCCGTGAAGATGCGCTGGAGTATGCGGCAGCCCATGAGGTTCCCGTCTCGGCGACCACGCGATCGATTTACAGTCGTGACCGCAACCTGTGGCATTTCTCCCATGAGGGGGGTCCACTCGAAGATCCGGCGCAGGAGCCGGAGGAATCTCTTTTCCAGTGGACCGCCTCGCCCGAAGATGCACCCGATCAGCCAGAGCTGGTCGAGATCGGCTTCGAAAAGGGAGTGCCGTCTTCGGTGAATGGGGAGGAACTCGGACCAACCGCTTTGGTTGAGGGGCTCAACGCCCTGGGTGCCCGTCACGGGATTGGCCGAGTGGACATGGTCGAAAACCGCCTGGTCGGTGTGAAGTCGCGCGGCGTTTACGAAACACCGGGCGGCACCATTCTCACGGCAGCCCACCAAGATCTAGAATCGATCTGCCTCGACCGAGACACGCTGCATTTCAAGGAGCTGATCGCGCTCCGATATGCCGAGCTGATCTACTACGGCAAGTGGTTCACTCCCTTGAGGGAGGCGCTGGGGGCTTTCATCGCAGAGACCCAGGCAACGATGACGGGATGGGTTCGCGTAAAGCTCTACAAGGGCACCGCTGCGGCGGTCGCTCGCCACAGCCCATATAGCCTATATCGGGAGGATTTGGCCACCTTTGGGGCCGACGATGTCTACGATCAATCCGACGCGAAGGGCTTCATCTCCCTCTTTGGACTGCAGATGAAGGTGCGGGCGCTGACGGAAGAGATTCCGTCCACCTCCGCGGGGTCTGCGATCCAAAGGGATTAAGAGGACTCCGGACGTGCAGCTTCTCTCCGATGGCGGGGTAACCGCCCCGCAAGGATTCCAGGCGGCCGCCAGCGCCTGCGGTCTTAAGCCGTCTGGCCGCTTGGATCTGGCGCTGGTTGTTTCTAAGCGAGAGTGCAGTGGGGCGGGCGTGTTCACCCGCAACCGTATGGCGGCCGCGCCGGTGACCCTCGATCGGGAGACACTGCAGAGGAATTCCGATAGCCTGCGAGGGGTGGTTGCAAACTCCGGCATCGCCAACGCGTGCACCGGGCCGGACGGCATGGAGGCCGCCCGAGAGATGCAGCGGCTCACCGCGGAGAGCCTGGGCTGCGACCCCGACCAGGTGCTCGTGCTGTCCACCGGTGTAATCGGCGTGCAGCTCAACGTGTCGAAGCTGGAGAAGGGCATTGGCCAGTCCGTCGCGCGCCTTTCTAAACGAAATGGCTCGGCCGCAGCCGAGGCGATCATGACCACCGATACCCGCACCAAGCAGGTCGCCCTAAGCGTGGAGTTGCCGGGAGGAACGGTCACGATTGGAGGCATGGCGAAGGGTTCAGGAATGATCCACCCAGACATGGCCACCATGCTGGCGCTGCTGACCACTGACGCGAAGGTTGAAGCGCCGGTCTTGCGGCGGCTGTTGGGGGCCGCGGTGGAGCACTCGTTCAATCGGATTTCTGTGGACGGCGATACCAGCACCAACGACAGCGTCCTGTTGCTGGCGAACGGCGCCAGCGGCGTGGAGGTCGAGAATGAGGTCTCCCAGGCGCGCTTTGCGGAGGCGCTCGATCGAGTCTGCCTGACACTGGCGCAGGAAGTCGTCCGCGACGGCGAGGGCGCCTCAAGGTTCCTAACCTTGTCCGTGGTGGGCGCGCCCGATGAAGAGGCCGCGGTGCGGGTCGCAAAAACCATCGCCACCTCTCCACTGGTAAAGACCGCTTTGGCCGGCGGCGATCCAAACTGGGGCCGGGTCCTGGCCGCGGCCGGTCGTGCCGGCCTCGAGCTCGACCCGATCCGGATCGCGCTTTGGATTGGCAACGAGCGTGACGGCGAGCTACAGTTGGTTCAGGCTGGCGAAGCCGCCGACTGGGAAGAGTCCGCTGCCGCGTCGAT
>JAPUGV010000119.1 GCA_027298025.1 Chloroflexota bacterium
TTTTTATTATGTCCTTGGGGACATTGTTGACTAAGTTGAATTACTCCTCGTCGTGAAATGGCGGATGTTGAAAACCTTAACTGTCGTCCCCATCCATCGAAATGCCGCAACCCTCAACCAAACTTAGGGCGACCCAGGCCCTGGACCGAAAGATAGTGTCCCATCGGCTCCCACTCCGGGACCCTTTGTCACACTAGTCAACAACGTCCCTTACTACAAACCTGGTGAAATTCATCTGCCCACTCCACTCCCAAATAGTATCGCTTCACTCTGTACTCCTCCTTCATTGTGTACTTCCAATGCCAAGTGCTGTGAACGGAATGTTCGCCTTATATCAGTCCTCAAAGGGACAAATTTCTATTGAACCTCGGGTTCCGTTCTGTCGCTAGTCGGGACAGTCTGTGCGAGATCCTCTAGGGGATCAGGCAGGCATGGTCCTCGATCCAGCGAGCTCTTGAAAACCGGTGTTGCATAGATGATCTCTAGCAAATTCCTCCTGTAGAGTTAAAATAAGGAAGGCGGTCTCAGGCGGGGGCCGCCCCTAGGTACTGAAAAAATTGGTAATTTTCTGTTCATGCTGAGCTTGTCGAAGCATAATAAACCCTATTTAAGCAGTCTTCCTAGGGGAAGGGGTTAGCCTGCCTGCCGCAGGCAGGGGTGAGGGGGAGAAAAGTGGAGCGTTGTTCACCAACATTTCGCTGTGTTTCGCTTGCACCCCCCTTGCGACTTTACAAAACTTTACTCGCGCGACATACTCCAGAAACGGAGTGCTCCTATATTGTCTTTGTCCGTCGCAATGGGGCGACGAGATTCAAACGAAAGGAGCGAGCCATGAGCAAGCAAGATGTTGTACGATTAGAGGGCGAGAAGCCCGAACCGTCGGCCAGATTGCGCCGTCGGTTCTTGGCCGGTCTGTTAATCGGAGGGCTGGTGGGTAGCCTCCTTGTGGGCGGTATCGGCGCGTATTCGTATGCCCACAACAGCCTGGGTCTGAGGTTCCATGGGGGTTATCACCGCCACGGCACTCACGATGCCGAGACAGTCGGCAAGCAGGCTGAGTTTGCCACCGACTGGATCCTGAGCCGGGTGGATGCCAGCGAGGAGCAGCGACTACGAGTGAACGCCATCGTCCAGGATGCTATCAATGACCTGTTTCCGATGAAGGAGCAGCACGGCGGGAACCGCCAAGCCCTGCGTGATGCGCTCGTGCAGCCGACCATCGACCGCGAGGCCCTGGGAGAGATCCGCCGGGCGGAATTACAGCTTGCGGAAGCTGCATCCGACCGGCTTGTGAAAGCCCTTGCGGATGCCGCGGAGGTTCTCACCCCCGAGCAGCGCTACAAGCTGGCTGAACTCGCTGACCGTTTTCACCACTGAGGTCTCAGGCCTTGATAAGCGAGTAAAATCGGACCGTGTGCGTGAGAGCGCACACGGTTGCTCAGAGAGGTTGTGTAGATGGCAGAGCGCGTCCTGATGATCGAAGATGATGAGAGCCTATCCTCAATGGTCAACGAGTATCTCAGCGCGCTTGGAATCAAGGTGATCGCCCGGCCGACCGCAACCGATGGGATTCGGCTCCTCCGACGCGGCGGGTTCGATGCGCTGATCCTCGATATTATGCTCCCGGATCTGGATGGCTTCGAGGTGTGTCGCCGGGTGCGCGCGGAGTCCGACATTCCTATCCTGATGTTGACGGCCCGTGGGGATGAGATGGATCGCATCGTTGGACTTGAGCTTGGGGCCGACGACTATCTGCCGAAGCCCTTTAATCCCCGCGAGCTGCTGGCACGCCTGCGTGCAATCCTGCGCCGCAGCAGTATGTCAGGGACGCAGCGCACTGCGAGCCTCCGTTTCGGGCGTCTGGAGATCGGTCGTGCTGCCCACATGGTGCGCGTAGATGGTGAAGAGCGACCCCTGACCAGTTACCAGTTTGAGCTGCTGAGCGTCCTGGCCATCAATGCGGGTCGCGTTATGTCACGCGAAGCCCTCATGGACCAAGTGCGCGGCAAGGATCTGGAAGCGTTCGACCGCAGCATCGACGTGCACATATCGCGGATCCGTGCCGCGATCGAGGACGACCCGAAGCACCCGCGCAGGGTCATTACAATACGCGGGGTTGGCTATATGCTTGCCAAGAACCAGGACGACGATCGTGGTACGTGATGCGCCGGCTCTACCTACAGATCTATGTCGCTTTTCTGGGCATCCTGCTACTCTTTGGTGTGCTCGTATCCATCGCGTGGCTCCTGATCCCGACGAACCCGCAACACCATCCTACACTGGACGGCATAGGTGCAGTCCTCGGCGAGCTACTGCCGGGGCCGGATCAACCTGTTGACGAGTTGCAGGCTGCGTTGGCGCGTCTGGGAAATTTTTTTCCCGCTCACCTCACTGTGCGCAGGGCCGACGGAGCCCTGCTCGCTGTGGTTGGCCCCCCTCTGCCGGCCCCACCTTCCGATCAGACGCAAAGCGGCTGGCTGCGCTCCTGGAGTGCTGGACCGACGATAGCCTTATTGCTGCCCGATGGACGGTCGGTAGTGGTACGCTGGCTGCACCATCACGGCACCTTCGGCTGGCTCGGGGCGCTTGGCCTGCTCGCCACGGCCATCGCTCTTGGTGCCTATCCTATCGTCCGTCGCATCACCCGAAGACTCGAACGGCTGCAAGCGCGGGTGGATGCCCTCGGCGCGGGGGACCTCGCGACACGAGTAGAGGTAGAAGGGAACGACGAAGTGGCGAATCTGGCTCGCAGTTTCAACCGTGCCGTAGATCGCATCGAACGCTTGGTCAATGCTCAGCGTACTATACTCGCTGGTGCCTCGCACGAGTTACGCTCGCCACTGGCCCGCATGCGGATGGCGGTCGAGCTCTTGCAGGGTAAAGATCGACCAGAGTTGCGTGCACGCCTCTCTCAGGATATCGCGGAACTAGATGAGTTGATCGGCGAACTCCTCCTGGCGAGCCGTCTGGACACGCTCGATCACGTGGAGCGAACGGAGGACGTCGATCTGCTCGCCCTCCTTGCCGAGGAAGGTGCTCGAACCGAGGCAGAGGTCAGTGGCGAGCCGGTCTCCATCCAGGGCGATCCCCGCATGTTGCGAAGACTGATTCGCAACCTACTGGAAAATGCCCGGCGCTACGCGGGCGGCTCGCCTATAGAGGCGTCAGTGGTGCCGCTCAATCATACCGGGGCTCGACTCCGGATCGCAGACCGGGGGCCGGGCGTCCCGGAACCGGAGCGGGAGCGTATCTTTGAGCCCTTCTACCGCCCTGCTGGCATGCGTGAGCGTGGCGATGGGGGTGTCGGCCTCGGCTTAGCGCTGGTGCGCCAGATCGCGCGACACCACGGCGGCAATGCACGTTGCTTGCCGCGCAAAAGCGGCGGCACCTGTTTCGAAGTGGAACTACGCACCGTCCAATCTGTCAGCTCTTGACGTATTGTCAGCGCCTTCCTCTCCCTTCGCGTCCAGCGAGATCAAGCCTAGCGCGTGATTGGCGAGAGGGTGCGAAGGCTCTCTATGATCGCGGCTGGCTCCAACCGATGCGCGTAGTCGGCGTCAACGTAGGCTAAGCGAATCGTCCCATCCTGTCCAATCACAAACGTCCCTGGGATCGGCAGTTCCCACGACGCATCCCCATTGTAGGCCGATAGGTCAAGGCCAAAGCGACGGCTTTCAACTCTTCGGTGAGAGAAAAGACCACCCGAAAATGGTGCGCCACGGCGTTACCCACATCACTTAACCCCGATACGAAATTCATCAGTCAAAGAAATCTTCCCTGATGATCATCAGACCGCGACAAATACCTGTTTCAAGCATGAATTAGCAACTCACCTTTAGTGTAGTTGCAGACCGACGATCAAAATGCCGGTAACTGGTGTCCTAAGCCGCTCAACACCGGAAATCCCACGATTATTTTTTCGGATCGGGGTTAACACCTCAAACTCAAGCTCGTTCTTCTCCCCAATCAAGCGTGATTTATCCAACGTCTGGGGAGAGATCGCTACCAAGGACGCCCCTAGGCTTTGCATGTCGCTCGCAAACCGATTCTGGTATGCCCGCAACTGCAGGTTACAGTAGGGTCACCACTCGCTCCGGTAGAATGCGACAACTACCGGCCCCCGGCTCAGCAACTCTGAAAGCTCGACAGTCTTGCCCTGTACGTTGGGCAAGGCGAAATCGGGCGCTTTGTCGCCCACACGCAGGCTTTCCTCCGCAATGCCGGACTGGATCAAATCCGCCGTGGCCTTTTACAACGTGGCTGATACTTGCGGCGGTACCTTGGGCAAGAACTGTTGTTGCCATCGTCCCGGCTGGAGCCAGTGCCCAGCCCTGCTTGAAAACCGACCTCGGGTTGGCATAATTGCCTGTTATCGGATATTGCCCACCCAAAACGAAGGAGGGCCGGCCCATTTGCCTATCCGG
>JAPUGV010000012.1 GCA_027298025.1 Chloroflexota bacterium
GATTGCACTGATTATCATTTGAGATGGACCAACAAATGAGTGAACGCGATATTGAATCCGTGAATGCAGCAGAGAGTGAGATGAGCCAGGAGATTCTCGCTGAGCACGAAGTGGAACCCACTCGCACCTCCTACGTCACGGCCGCCGGCCTCGGAGCGCTGACCAGCATATCGGTCATGGCCTCCAGTTACCTGGCCGAAGCCATCGCCGGTTTGCCGTTTACTCCGTTCGATCTCTTTGACGGGTTGGCGCGCATCCTTCCCGGCGATCTTCTCACATTCGGTATCGACGCGCTGGTCTCGGTGATCACCGTGCTGAAAATCGGCCCAACTTCATCGGTGGCCAAAACCGTTGAGCAAATCATGGCTCTGCTCATATTTGTGGCCATCGGTGGGGCCTTCGGACTTTTGCTGCGCTGGCTGGGAAGGGACGATCTTCGCCAGCTAACGGGCTATGGAAAGCGGGCCGGGGCGGTGCTGTTTGGTGCCTTCTGGCTGGTGTCAGTCGCGGTCGGATTCTCTCAAACAAATGTGGTGTGGATCGGATTGTGGCTTGCGATTTTGAATGTGTCATGGGGTTGGAGCCTGGGATGGTTAATCCAGCGGGCGGGGCCTGCTCTGGCGGGTGATCCGAATTCCAGCCTGTCACGGCGCGAATTCGTCGGTCTGCTGGGCGGCAGTGTCGTCACTATCTCAGTTGGATCCTGGGTCGTGGCGTCGCTCCTCGGAAGGGAAGGTCCGCCCGCCCCGGTTCAAGTCGAGATCCTGGATACCAGCTCTCTAACCGACTCCCCCTCCTCGGAGGCCTTGGCCGCCCGCATCGATCCGGCGCCCGGCACGCGACTCGAGATCACGCCAAACGAAGGCTTTTACCGTATCGACATCAGCACACGCAAGCCTCGCTTGGTCCCCGAGACCTGGCGACTGGAATTGAACGGCCTGGTGAATCGACCGCTGAGTCTCACGCTGGACGAGATCCGGGCGATGCCGTCAATCAGCTACCACCACACCCTCTCATGCATATCCAACCGGATCGGCGGAGATCTGATCGGCACGACCCGATGGACCGGTGTGCTTGTCCGAGACATGCTCGAACTGGCGGGCATGCACTCTACGGCGGAGGAGCTCTTCATCGAGGCCGCGGATGGCTTCTACGAGAGCGTTTCCATGTCGGACCTCTTAGGCGACCGCACGATATTCGCCTATGAGATGAACGGACAACCTCTTCCACACGACCATGGCTTTCCATTGCGCATCATCATTCCGCATCGTTATGGGATGAAACAGCCCAAATGGATCGTGAATATGGAAGTACTGGACCGCGAAGGACGAGGTTATTGGGTGGAGCGAGGTTGGAGCGAGGAGGCCTTCGTGAGGACGACTTCCGTGATCGACAACGTGGCCACCGGCGCCGCAGACGAGGAGATGGGGACGGTCCCCGTCGGCGGCATTGCCTATGCTGGCGCGAACGAAATCAGCAAGGTCGAGGTGCAGGTGGATGACGGGCCGTGGGTGGAAGCCGATCTACGCGCTCCGGCGCTGAGTCCGCTCACTTGGGTCCAGTGGCGCTATGATTGGCCCCGCGAAACCGGAAGGCACCTCTTCAAGGTGCGCGCCTATGATGGGTTAGGTAAACTGCAAGTCCTCGAGTCCAATCCTGTGCGCCCCGACGGTGCCACCGGCATCCACGAGCTGTCCGCCTCAGCCTAATCAATCCCCGCCTCTGAATGCGGGGGGAGATCAGCTCGCGACAGTTCTCTTCTATATCTGGGAACTCCTAGAATGTGCATACCGGCTCCATTCACAAGGGAGCTTTCTTGCTGGGCCTATCAATTTTCCTGGGCGTAGACCGCAACCTGCCAGATGAACGTCCTCTTATAGAAGACCCTCGCCAGGCCAACCTGATCCAGTATGCGCTGAACCCCAGCATCGGAGTGTATGAAAGTCCGAAATGGGCTGCGGCCAATCCAGAAGAAGAGATTCAATGTGCGGAATGCGATCTGGTTCCACCACACGTCTCGCGGGTACACCACACCATACAGCTTAGTAGCGCGGCCCGCCGAAAGACGCACTAAGGATTCCATGTCATGGTAGCAGCAGATCACACGATCGAGGGTGACGACGTCGTGCGGTTCGAGGGTTTCAGCCAACTCAACGAAGTCACCGTGTCTAACCTCAACCTGCTCGCTCCAGCCCAGCTCACGGGCTTCGTCTTCGGCTGCCTTGGCGAAGGCAGTAGAAGCTTCTACCGCAGTCGCGGTGCTCGCCCCGGCACTCAGCATGGCATGTTGGATCGCCCCCACTCCTCCCCCGATATCCAGCAAGGTGCATCCATCGACTCCTTGCTCGGTGAGCGCATCGATCAGGTACTGGGTCGTCTCGGTCGGCCCCTCCGTGCGGTATGCATCGATCTCGTTTTCCGCGTCCTCAGCATTGAACTGGCGTTCAATACCCTCGCATTGGCAGCATTTCATAGCAGAGCATTATAGCTCTCACCTACCATCCCCCTGTGGGACAGCCTGGAACGGAAACATGCTAGACTCAGCCCGCCGTGGAACTTGAGAGCGCGCTGCTTATTATCCCTCCGAAGCCGGTGCAAGCATTTGCCTATCCTCTTAGGGAGGAGTACGACCCCGATTCATTCGCAAAAGTGCCTGCGCATTTCACTATCTTCTTCCCATTTGTGCCCCCCGATCAGTCGAATGAGGCAGCCGAAGCGCTGGGGCCGATTTGCGCC
>JAPUGV010000120.1 GCA_027298025.1 Chloroflexota bacterium
CGGTACGAAAGGGGTGTGGTTCATCATCTTCCCTCGGGAAGAGCTCGACTACCTTGCCGAAGGCTATCGTACTCATCCCTCGCTTGAGGCGCTGTCCGAGCAATTCACCCTGGAGTCATTCTCCCAATTCGGGGAGCTCGATGTGTACCACTTCATCCGATGAGCGAGCGAAGGAGGTGGCTGGCCCTGTACGTGCTCGGCCTGGTCGTTTACGGCACGGCCGCGCTCCGCATCCAGAGTCCCGGATACATGGACGCCGATTACTACTACGCCACCGCCCTGCAGCTGATTGACGGAAAGGGGCTGACGGAGCCATTTCTCTGGAATTACCTTGACGATCCGGTGAGTCTGCCCCACGTCTCGCATCTGTACTGGATGCCGCTGCCCTCCTTGCTCTCCGCCGCAGGGATGTTATTCCTGGGAGCCGGCTTCCGTGCGGCCCAGTTTCCGTTTATTCTGCTGGCGGCTGCCTTGCCGCCGCTGACCGCGTTCTTTGGTCAGCGGCTCTCAAGGGACGGGCGGTCGGCCTGGATGGCTGGCCTATTTGCGGCGTTTCCCGGTTTCTTCCTTCCATTTCTGGTCACGATGGATTCATTCGCGGCCTTCGCGATCGCGGGCAGCCTATCACTCTGGCTAATGGCGCGCTCGGTGAGGGATCCAACTCTTGGGCGATGGTTCCTGACCGGCCTGGTGGTAGGGGTCGGCAGCCTGGCGCGTGCGGATGGTTTGCTGCTGCTCACGATAGGTGCGCTGGCCGTGTTTTGGTCTGGACGAAAGCGCTTGTCCGGCGGCCTGCTGCTATTGCTGGGATTCTTGGCCATCCTAGCGCCCTGGTGGGCGCGCAATCTTGCGGCAACCGGCACGGCTCTAAATCCCGGAAGCCAGCGATTGCTGTGGATGCTGAGTTACAACGATCTGTTTGCGTTCCCGGCCTCACAGCTTACATTTGGGCGTTGGTTGGAGGCCGGCCTCCAAGCTGCCGCACAGGCTCGCATCCAAGCCCTCTCGACGAACATTCAGCGCCTCGTCGCCGAGGGGGGCATGATCTTCCTAGCCCCACTCATGGTCGCTGGCGCAATGCTTACCTGGCGGCGCCCGTTCGTTCGGCTCGGAATCGCGTACCTTGGGGCGCTATTCGTTGTCATGACGCTCATTTTTCCCTTTGTAGGACCGCGCGGAGCGCTCTTCCACTCCATGGCAGCCCTGATGCCGATGCTTTGGGCGTTGGCACCCATCGGAATTCGGGCCGGGATTAGCTGGCTGGGGAACAAACGAAACTGGGATCGCGAAGAGGCCTGGCGCGTGCTTGGAACCAGCGCGGTTGTTTTGGCTGTGCTGCTAACAGTCGGGCTATATGCAAATCGTTTCTTCCAGGGGAGCGATGCCTGGAATGCGAGTGCGCAAACTTACCGGGCCGTCGGGGCGATCCTCCCGAATGGGGGCCAATCCGTGGTGGCAGTGAACAATCCCCCCGGATTTTATGCGCATAGCCAAATACGGGCCGTCGTCATTCCTAACGGTTCGGAGAAGGTGTTGCGGGAGGTAGTGGATTCCTACGACGTGCGCTGGGTCGTTCTGGAAGCCAATCATCCGGAAGGCTTGGACTCCCTATACTCCCAGCCGGAATCCGTGCAGTGGCTCAGGCTGTACGGGACGGTCGCTTACTCCGGAGGCCAGCCTGTGTACGTGCTGGAGGTGGTCCGATAACGCTGAGGCGCTCGGTGCTCCTTGCGGCCACCGTGACCACGCTCCTGACGGCCGTCGTGTACCTTGCAGCTTCAAAACGCACTTCTGGGATCGGGTTTCCGCTGGACGACGCCTGGATCCACCAGACATACGCTCGCAATTTGGGCGAATTGGGCGAGTGGGCCTTCATTCCCGGAACCGCAAGTGCGGGATCCACCGCGCCGCTCTGGTCGGCATGGATATCACTGGGCTATTTCGTGCAATTAGACCCTTTCGTGTGGACCCACATTGCAGGGCTCGCGTTGCTGGCTCTTTCAGCATGGCTCGCGGCTCGCTGGTATGCGGTTCGATTTCCGGAGCGTAAGCATCTAGCATGGGTAATGGCAATCCTTATGCCGCTGGAATGGCATTTGGCATGGGCGAGCCTATCCGGAATGGAGACACTAGCCCTGGCGGCTATTGCATTGCTTTGTTTTTATTGGCTCGAGGGTCGGCGCGTAGGAATTCTTGTGGTTGGGCTGGTGATTGGACTGGGAGTATGGATCCGCCCTGACGCGCTGACCTTGATGATTGCGCCCATAGGCTACCTGGCGCTCCGTGACAGAGAAAAGCGACTGCGGGAATGGCTACGCCTGGGATTCGGAATCGCGGTTCCATTTGTCCCATATCTGGCATTCCAGCGATGGCTCTCCGGCGAGCTCTGGCCGAATACTTTCTTCGCCAAACAAGCAGAGTACGCCGCGCTGCGCGAGCTTCCATTGGCGGTTCGCTTGCTCACACAAGCCGGAATCCCGGGAGAGTGGCTCGGAGCGACCGGCCTGCAAACGGGTGGTCCGATCATCGGAGTGCTTATCGTGCTCTTGCCCGGTCTTATCATTTCGATCCAGCATTACTCACGCTCGAGACAGTGGGCACAGTTGATTCCGCTCGTGTGGGTGGGTCTCTACCTGGCCATATACGCCATTCGTTTGCCGGTCACCTACCAACACGGGCGGTACGCGATCCCGGTCATCCCAGTCCTTCTGGTACTTTCATTCGAGGGCATGCTGCGGCGGATCTGGCTTCGGTCACAGGTGGCGAGAACGCGCATCCTATCGCGGGCCTGGGTGCTTTTGGTTGCCATTTCAAGCCTGACCTTCTGGTTGATCGGGGCGGGGGCCTACGGACGGGATGTCGCAATCATCCAGAGCGAGATGGTGACGACTGCCCGATGGATCGAGGACAACACTCCCTCGGACGCGGTCGTGGCAGCGCACGATATCGGAGCCATTGGATATTTTGCGAACCGTGAATTGATTGACTTGGCGGGCCTGATCTCGCCGGAAGTTATTCCCATTATCCGGGACGAGTCGGCCCTGGCGCGCCACCTGGACGATTCTGGCGCCGAGTACCTGGTTACGTTTCCTGGATGGTATCCTGAACTGACCGCAGGGAAGTCACCGATATTCGCAACCGGAGCATTGCACAGTCCCGCGGCCGGCGGCGAAAACATGGCGGTGTATGCCTGGAATCGCTCATCGTTTGCTCCCTGTGCCGGCTGTGCTATACTCGCCGCCATTCTCGCGAGGGAAGGGTAGTCCATGAAAGAGGTCAGCGTTCTCATCGTGGACGATCATCCGCTTTTTCGGGAGGGCATTCGCAATGTCCTGAACTCCGAAAAGGACATCGAGGTCGTCGCAGAAACTACTAACGGAGACGAGGCGCTTGAGCTCGTGCGCGAACTGCAGCCCATGGTGGCTTTGATCGACGTGAATCTTCCCACGATGAATGGGATTCAAGTGACGCGTCAGGTCGTAGCCGAGCGCATAAGCACCTCGATCGTCTTGCTAACCGCTTATGACGATGTCGAGCAGGTTCTGCATGCTTTTAAGGCGGGCGCCGCGGCCTACTGCTCCAAAGATGTCGAGCCGGGCAAGCTGATAGACGTGATCCGAAATGTCGCGCGGGGATTCTTCGTCGTGGGTGACCAGGTCTATGATCAGGCTGGACTGGACCAATGGCTGTCGCGCGGCGTCGAGACCGTCCGCAGGCCCCATCTCGACGGCGATGTGGAAGCCTTCACCCCCCTGTCCCCGCGCGAGATGGAGATTCTGCAGTACGTCACGCGTGGACTCAGCAACAAGGAGATTGCCGTCCAGCTGGGAATTAGTCACCAGACGGTTAAGAACCATATGACCGCCATACTCCACAAGCTGGACGTCGAGGATCGAACCCAGGCGGCGGTATACGCTTTGCGGCACGGCTGGGTGCGCCTGCAGGACACCCGCAAGTAACCGGATGACAGAAGCCGAAATCCAGGAAGAGCTCGGCCCAATTGAGGTATTCCTTGAAGTGGCTCGAGAAGAGCTTGAGCAGGTCCGCAAGGAACACAAGGAAATTGGGATGCTCGTCGAACAGAGCCAGGGGGAGGTTGAGAAGTTAGCCCAGCGCAACGCCTCGATTGCGGCCACTATCAAGCAGATTCAATCCAATTTCGATACCATTCCCCGAGAAGACATCAGGAATACTTACGAGGCGGCGCAGGATGCGCAGCAGCGGCTGTTCACCATGCGCGGCCAACTTGAAAAGCTCGAGAGCGATCAGGAAACCCTGCAGCGCTACGCTGAATTCATTCAAAGCACCTTGAACCTGCTCGAGGGACGTTCACCCGATGAGGTCACCGATCTCGAATCCGGAACGGTGTCCATCATCGAGCAAATCATCGACGCCCAGGAGGAGGAGCGCCGCAAGATCTCACGGCAGATCCATGA
>JAPUGV010000121.1 GCA_027298025.1 Chloroflexota bacterium
TGTATCGGGTAGGTTTGCGTAGATTCCACCGCTCCCTTGCCGTCGATTGGTTGACCCAAAACGTTGAACACGCGCCCAAGAGTGGCCTCTCCGACAGGAACTTGAATGGACGCTCCGGTGGCACGCGCGGGCGCTCCGCGCGGCAAGCCATCCGTAGCATCCATGGCAACTGTGCGCACCACATGCCCCCCCAGGTGCCGCTGCACTTCCAGTATGAGCGGCTCGAGGTCTTTTCGACCTACTTCGATGGCATCGTAAATCTCAGGGAGATCTCCTTGCGGGAACTCACAGTCCACCACTCCTCCCTGGATTTCGACCACCCGACCGGTCGCTTCTTCCATACCTGCCTCCTGCCTAGATGGCTTCCTTAGATCCATCTTTCAAGCGATCACGAGCTGCCCGCAAGCGCTTCCGCACCACCCACGATATCCAGCATATCGCTGGTAATCGCCAGTTGGCGAGCCTTGTTGTATTCGAGGGTCAAGGCCGCGGAGAGATCCAATGCGTTTTCCGTGGCATTTTGCATGGCCACCATGCGAGCTGCGTGCTCACTGGCCATCGATTCCAAGATGGCTTCATAAAGCTGTAACTGTATGAAGCGGATAAGGACCAGATCGATCAATTCGCGTTGGCCGGGCTCGTAAATGTAGCTGGCCGGCGGGGCGACATCGCGAGCGACCGGATCCTCGACCCGATCGAGCTCCAACGGTAGAAATTGCGTGATCGTCGGCTGCTGGCGTAGCAGATTGATGTAATCCGTGTACACCAGAAAAACCCGGTCGAAGTCGTCCTTTTGAAATTCTTCGATAGCGAGCTGGCCAATTGCCGATACATCCATAAAGGTTGGCTCGGCGGGCAGATTGCTGAATTCACCCACCAAGTTCTTTCCGAGCCGCACAAGGACATCGCGTCCCTTCCGCCCAATGGAAAGAAAGCTCTCATCCGCATTAAAGCGCTCCAATGTAAACCCAAGAACATTGGTGTTGTAGGCCCCGGCCAAACCGCGGTCGCTGGTTACTAAAATCACGAGGGATCGCCGTTCCTGAGGGGATTTTGCAAGCAGCGGATGGACGTGTTCTCCTTCAGGAATCGCTGATAGGTGGTGCAGAATCTCGAGTGCCTTATGCGCGTACGGGCGTGAGTGGAGCACGGCCTCTTGTGCTCTTCGTACGCGGCTAGCACTGATGGTCTGCAGGGCGCGCGTCACCTGGGCAATGTTGTTTACGCTGCGAATGCGAAGCCGGGCCTCGCGAGCAGTTGCCACGTTCTAGCCCGGAACCCATCCCCGATTGAAGTTTTGGATGACTTCCTCTAGCCGGGTCTCACTTTCGGGCGATATTGCCTTTTTTTCAGCAATATCGTGCAGCAGGTCGTTATGCGAGGACTGCACATGCCGAAGCAGATCCGCCTCCCAATCTCGCATCTGATCCACTGGGACCTCGTCGGCATAGCCGCGGGTTCCAGCAAAAATCGCCACTACCTCTTCCTCCAGCTCCTGGGGAACGTATTGAGGCTGCTTAAGAATCTCCTGCAGGCGCTGCCCTCGGGCCAGCTGGGCCTGCGTGGCCTTATCCAGGTCCGATCCGAATTGCGCGAAAGCCGCAACATCACGGTAGGCCGCCATATCCAGGCGCAACCCACCCGCCACCTGCTTCATAGCCTCGGTCTGAGCGTCCCCGCCCACTCTCGAAACCGATAACCCGACGTTGATGCCGGGTCGAATGCCCGCGTTAAAGAGATCACTTTCAAGGTAGATCTGCCCGTCGGTGATCGAGATCACGTTGGTGGGGATATAGGCGGAGACGTCGCCCAGGAGAGTTTCAATAATCGGCAATGCGGTGAGCGAACCCCCAGAGCCCTCGACCTTCGCGACCTTGTACTTGGAAGCTTCGTTCATGGCCTCCAGATCCGCTTCGGCCTCATGCTGAGAAAGAGGTCCGTCATACACCTTCCCATTGACGGCCTGCTCCTCATCCTCAGCCTCGGCCGGCACAATTACGAAGCGGTCCGCTAGACGCACCGCCCGCTCGAGCAGTCGACTGTGGAGATAGAACACATCGCCCGGGTAGGCCTCCCGGCCCGGAGGTCGCCGCAGCAGCAGCGAGACCTGCCGGTAAGCCCAGGCGTGCTTTGAAAGGTCGTCGTATACGATTAGGGCATCGTGGCCTCGTTCGGCAAAGAATTCGCCGATGGCACAACCGGCATAAGGAGCAATGAACTGAAGTGCGGCCGGCTCGTCTGCAGCGGCCACAATCACCACGGTGTGCTCCATTGCCCCGAAGCGCTCCAAGATTCCCACGGTTCTAGCGACAGCAGCTCGCTTCTGACCGATGGCGACATAAATACAGATCAGATCTTTGCCGCGCTGATTGATGATGGTGTCGATGGCCAGGGCAGTCTTTCCGGTCTGTCGATCCCCGATGATCAATTCGCGCTGTCCGCGTCCGATTGGGATCATCGAGTCAATGGCTTTGATTCCCGTCTGCACTGGAGTGTCGACGTCTCGGCGCTGGATAACACCCGGTGCGATCCGCTCGATCGGTAGGTAGGCTTCAGACTGAATGGTGCCTCTACCGTCGATCGGATCGCCCAGAACGTTGACGACGCGCCCGACTACTCCTATCCCGACCGGCACGGAAGCGATGCGGCCGGTGGAATAGACGGTCATCCCCTCCTCAATTTCTGAATATTCACCCATGATGATGACGCCCACCGAGTCGATTTCGAGATTGAAGGCGATACCCATTACGCCGTTCTCGAACCGTACAAGCTCCTGTGCAAACACATCCGCCAGGCCCGAGACGCGCGCGATGCCATCACCGGCCTCGACCGTCGTCCCCACATCTTTGCGCTCAACTTCGGGTGTAAATTCCTCGACCTGCTTTTGCAGATCAGAGAAGATGTTTTCTACAAATTCGGACATCGCGCCTCCCACGCTGTTCTACCATCTCGACTCTTGTTTGTCCACACTTTCACAAACGGGCCTCCGACATCCAGCCCTAGAATGAGGACTTTCGAAGACATGGGATCCGAAATGCACTCTGGTCGCGGGCTTCAGCGCTTAGGAACTGTTCCGTCCGCGCTTCTTTCCCTCGCCTAATTCAACAGAGCGTTCGTAAGCGGCCCAGATAGCGCGCGCCAACCCCGTTCTAAACCCTGCCTTCTCGAGGTAATAAATCGCCTCGGCCGAGGTTCCCCCCGGCGATGTGACCTGA
>JAPUGV010000122.1 GCA_027298025.1 Chloroflexota bacterium
TCGATGAACGATGTTTTGGTTCACGATGTCAGGCAGGTACCGTCTAAGTTCTACCTTCAAACGCACAGCACCAACCCATTCCTGCGCTCAGAGACGATCTCCAAGGCAATCGCCACATTCTTGGAGGCCTACCCGCAGAACGACTCGCTCTTCTCTGTAACGCGCTTTCAATCTCGATTGTGGAATCAGGAAGCGAACCCGGTGAACCACGATCCTGAGGTCCTGCTCCGCACCCAAGACCTTGTGCCGCTGTACGAAGAGAACTCGTGCCTATACATTTTTGAACGAGAGAGCTTTCTCGCGAGGGCCAATCGGGTTGGGAAAATGCCAATCTTGTTCGAAATCGAAGCCCCGGAAGCACTGGACATCGATGAGGAGCTCGATTTTGCGTTGGCAGAATGTCTGATGCGGACGGTGCAAGGCGAAGCAAAATGAAGAGCGAGCTTATGCGGGCGAGCTCGTGGCGTGCGCCATGTGGAGAATCCAGGTACTTTCGCACGGCAAGCCCCGATCCCGTGGCTTACGTTTGGTAGGGGAGATTGGCCACTTTCCATAGCGCAGAGGTCAGATCGGAGGAAGCTGGCGGTGCCCGGACGGTCTAAGATCGGGACCTAACATTGAGGTGGAGGAGCGATGGAGAATTACCTGCTCACAGATCCGTTCATTATCTCGGCCGTAGCGATGACGAGGCCATTGGCATACCTCGATCCCGGATCAGGCAGCTACCTGTTGCAATTGCTCATCGCGGCAGTGCTGGGCGGTTTGTTTGCCCTCAGAATGTACTGGGGCCGCATCAAATCCTTCTTCCGACGAGGATCCGACCGAGAGGATTCGGATAGTGAGCAGGAATCCTAGTACCCGTCTGCCGGCGTCCTTTCGTGACCCTAGCGGATTTCTATTTCGGCGAGACTCGATCCTTTATCGCCAGGTGAACGAGGCCGGTCGAGAAGCGTACGACCACTTCATGGCTTCGGGCCTTTACGAAGAACTCGTCGGGGAAGGTGCACTCATCCCACATTCGGAAACCGACCGAGAGCCGGCTCAAACGCAATTAGCGTACAAGGTGCTGCGACCTGAGCACTTGTCCTTCATCTCTTACCCCTATGAATGGTGCTTTGGTCAACTGAAAGATGCGGCGCTAGCCACCCTGAAGATCCAGAAACGCGCTCTCAAATACGGCATGTCCCTCAAGGACTGCAGCGCCTACAACATTCAGTTTCGGGCCCAGCGGCCAGTTCTGATCGATACGCTCTCATTTGAACCGTACGCAGAAGGTGAGCCCTGGGTCGCGTATCGTCAGTTCTGCCAACACTTCTTGGCTCCACTGGCCTTGATGGCCTATAAGGATATTCGGCTAGGCCGTATGCTTCGGGTTTTCATCGACGGTATCCCTCTGGATTTGGCGAGCAGACTGCTGCCCCGCCGGACTTGGTTTTCCTCAAGTCTCCTGACCCATCACCACATTCATGCGGCTGCGCAACGCCGCTATGCTCAGGTTGACCTCCGGCAAGCGCGCGGAACCCGAAGGATGTCGCGCAACGCCATGTTGGGCCTCGTCGATGGTCTTGAAGGGGCCATCCGAAAGCTTCGATGGCGATCCGATGGCACCGAATGGGAGCATTACTACACGATCCACGACTACTCTCCCACCTCGCTTGAACACAAACGCAGGCTTGTGGATGAGTATCTCGATGAGATTGAACCCGCAAGCGTGTGGGACTTGGGCGCCAATACCGGTCTCTTCAGCCGATTAGCCAGCCGGCGGGGAGTGCCGACATTGGCGTTCGATATTGATCCGGGTGCGGTGGAATCGAATTATCAAGCCGCGTTGGCGGAAGGGGACGAGCATCTGCTTCCCCTAGTGCTCGACCTTGCGAATCCCAGTCCGAGCTTAGGATGGGCCAATGAGGAAAGGGCATCACTCATGGAGCGTGCCCCGGCCGAGGCGGTGCTTGCGTTGGCACTCATCCACCACTTAGCTATCTCCAACAATGTTCCGTTGAGCCGGTTAGCGGACTTCTTCGCTCTGATGGGACGATGGCTGATAGTCGAATTTGTGCCTAAGGCCGATCTCCAGGTCCAGAAACTGCTGCGAAGCCGTGAAGACATCTTCCCCGACTACAACCTCCAGGGATTCGAGAACGCGTTTGCCACAAGATTTCGCCTGCGCAAGTCTGTGACAATCGAGGGTACCGAGCGACGACTGTACCTAATGGAGAGGGTCTAAGAATTGAGCCGCGCGGTTCTGCATTCGCCTCTGATGGCGATTGCGCCGATATTAGTTCTTCTCGCCGCCAATCTCAGCCAAGCCAAACCCAATGTCGCGCTCCGTTCGATCCTCGTCTCATTGGCACTGGCGATGTTGCTATGGGGAGCGTTGGGCCTGCTTTTCAAGGATTGGCAGCAGGCTGCGATCCTAGTAACGCTGTCTTTGGTGCTCTTCTACGCGTACGGGCATGTCTACCAGGAACTCCGACCCGTCAGCTTTTCCGGGATCACGCTCGGTAGACACCGTTATCTGGTCCCGATTTGGATAGTCCTGCTCCTGGTTGCCGTGTGGTTGACCCGGACCCGGTTCAAAGACACGGCTCGCGTGACCCAGATACTCAATATTTCAGCGGCTGCTGCCGTCGCCATTCCGCTCTGGCAGATCATCTCGTTTGAGTCGCAACTTCCTTTCGACGACCCAAGTTCTGCAGACGTCGCTGCGCGGATGGGGCTCTCGTGGCAGGGTTCCGAAGTACCGCCGGACATCTATTACATTGTCCTAGATGCCTACACGGGGGAGGACACGCTCCGCAAGACCTTTGGATTTGTCAACCGCCCCTTTCTCGAGCAATTGAGTGAGTTGGGCTTCTACTTCGTCGAGTGTTGACAAAGCAACTATGCTCAGACTGAGCACAGACTCGCCTCTACCCTTAATC
>JAPUGV010000123.1 GCA_027298025.1 Chloroflexota bacterium
GCATGCCGACGTAACCCCAATTCAGCAGCCTGATGTTGTAGACCTCAAACAGCAGCCAACCCAGGATCGAAATCAGCGCGAGCATCGGCCACTCGCGCGGCCGGTTTTTGAGCAGCGAACTGCCCGTGCGGGCCCAGATCAGGCCATCGACAAAGAGAATGTACCCCGTCCACATGATCGCCGTGAAATAGACTGCAATCAGATGCACGCCCAAATAGAGCAGCGCCTCGCCGCCGACCATAATCGCCAGCCCGACCCATCCGTGCCCGGGTAACGATATGCTGCGCTCATGAGCCTCTGGCGAGGTCATTGGATGTTGCCTCGAGAACGCTGGGATTCGGGCGCCGTGGAGCAAATCTGGTCCAGGAAGTGAAGCGCGCGGGGGCCGAGAGCGTCGCCACACGTCTTACCACGCGGAAAGTCGGACTTGTCGACTAAGAGCGCGTCCACGCTTTGCGTTGCAAGAAAGTACGCGGTCGCCGATCCAGCCGGCCCGGCGCCGACCACAATCACATCATGCTGCTCGGTCATTGAGTCTCAGCCACTTGCAACGATGACGTCCACGATTTCCGGGTGGCTGAGTCGCACGAGCTCAGCTAACTTCATCCGCAGCAGCGTTTCCTGGATAATGGCCCCGAAACCAGAGGAGAAATCCACTGCTCCGACGAATCTAGAAGGCGACGGCGGGAATCGAACCCGCGAATAAGGGTTTTGCAGACCCCTGCCTTACCACTTGGCTACGTCGCCACGCGGTTACGCGAAATCGCCTGCCGATCGGCAGGGCGATTGCGTAACGGCCTGAGAGCGGGCGATGGGATTCGAACCCACGACCTTCTCCTTGGCAAGGAGACGTTCTACCACTGAACTACACCCGCGGCCGGTCGAGGATACCGTGAAGGGAGGGGTGAGTCAAGCAAGCGGTTGCCCCCGCGGCCGTGCCGAGTAGACTTGGCAAGGAGGCCGTACTTGTCCGATCCTAATGCAGCGGAAAGCCCGAAGTCTCAAGGTAGAACCCGCGGAGTTTCGCCTGCGATTGGGTGCTTATCGACGGTACTGGTCGCGGTCTTGGCGGCTGGCCTGCTGCTCATCATTCTTTCGGTCGCGCTCCGGGGGGAGGCCCGATTCAGCAAGGGCGATCTGGGCGAACTGCGCCTATGGCTGATCCGGGAAACCGCCAACCAGGGCCTCGGCCTTTCCACCACCCGCATCGTCGCGGGCCGCGAATCATCAGGAGAGGTCTGCATTCGGACCTCGGCTCGGTTTTTGATGATTCGCAGTGAACTAGAGATTGAGGATGTTGTCTTTTGCGACTGCTACGAGAAACAGGGAGAAAATTGGGTCGCGGCGGGCGACTGTCCTGCCCCAGAATCTTAACTAGATCGAACGCATGCTGATTGCGCATAGCCGAAACTAGGCTCGCGCAGAATAATCAGTGGAGGGGAATGGAGCTCGCCGCGAGCTCAAGCCCTCCAGATCAATCCACTGACCCATTGAACGGGTCCACTATCGCAAGGGAAGGCGATATGTCGGATGAATTTATAGATCAAGTTCTGCAGGGGGATTCTCTTGAGATCATGGAGAGCCTCCCTGGCGGATCGGTAGATCTAGTCTTTGCCGATCCACCTTATAACTTGCAGCTCTCCCAGGCGCTCTACCGCCCGAACATGACTCGGGTTGAGGGAGTCGATGACGACTGGGACCGCTTCGGTGGCTTTCGGCAGTATGACGATTTCACGCGGGCGTGGCTCTCGGCCTGCAGACGGCTGCTGCGCGACGACGGCGGATTGTGGGTCATCGGCACTTACCACAACATTCACCGGGTAGGCGCGATTCTGCAAGACCTCGGCTACTGGATTCTCAATGATGTGCTCTGGGTCAAGGCCAACCCCATGCCGAATTTTCGGGGCACGCGCTTAACGAATGCGCATGAGATCCTGATCTGGGCCAGCAAAACGAAGAAAGCCCGCTATTCCTTTAATCATCATGCCATGAAGAGCTTAAATGGCGGAAAACAGATGCGCAGCGACTGGTACCTCCCCCTGTGTACGGGGTCGGAGCGAATCAAAGTCAACGGCAAGAAAGCCCACGCAACTCAGAAGCCGGAAGCCCTGCTGTATCGAGTGCTGCTCGCCTCCACGGATCCTGGCGATGTAGTGCTCGATCCTTTCTTTGGTACCGGCACGACGGGTGCAGTAGCCAAACGCCTCGGTCGGCATTGGATTGGAATTGAAAAGGAAGCTCGTTATGTGGATCTTGCTCGGAAGCGGATCGAGGGGATTGAGCCGGAGCCGATTGAGCCGGAAGTGCTAAATGTGGTTCCCGAGCGCCCACCTCGTGTGCCGTTCGGAAAGCTGCTGGAGGCCGGCCTGCTCAGACCGGGAGAGGTGCTCTACTTTCGCGGAGACCCATCGGTAAGCGCTAAAGTTAAGCCGGATGGCCGGCTGCGGATCCATGGCTTCGAGGGCTCTATCCACCAGGCGGGAAGCTATCTTAGCGATGGGAGCCCATGCAATGGTTGGGAGCACTGGTATTACAGGGACAGCCAGGGAGAGCTGCGTGCGATCAATGCGTTGCGGGAGGTGGTCAGAAGCAGGGATAACGATCGAGTGCTGTCGGTCTAGATTGCTACTTCAAGGGCGCCAGAGCATGCGGTCAGTGCACGATCTCAGGAGCAATAAGATCGACTGCAACCAGCGCCGAGGTAACCTGACTTGAGGCGTCGATCGTTACCACAACAAACTCAGTCTCTGGGTCATACTTTGCCGCGAGCTGACGCGCAAGATCCAGAGCCTCATTGTTAATGTCGGATATCTCCTCGGGCAAGATATAGCGGCATTTGATCGTCGGGTCAGAGGCCTGCAACCGAGGAGAGCCGGCGAGCACGATCAGCCCCCTTCCTCTATTCGAGAATCCCGCCTTGGCAAACTCAAGCAGACCCCAGGCATTTGTATTGATCCAACCCTTGAGTTGCTTCCATGTCAACGAAGGCGCGCCAATGTCGATGAGGGCTCTGGTAGCCGGCATATGCTTACTCTAAATTGACCTGTTGACTCCCACAATCACCTGATACTCACAGATTCGGAAGTGTCTGGCCATAACGCTCCACCACTGCTTGTGCGAGCAAGTGACCAACCGCACGATAATCATTCACCCGTTCAGCAGTCGGGGGCTAAATCCATGCGTAGATTCCGGAAGTAAAAAGGGGACCTATGGGTCCCCTTTTCGAGGCTTGGCAGTACTCAGCTTCTTGACTACTGAGATTCCATTTCTCCCTTGACCATGCCAACCACATTGCCTTGTGGATCGGCAAATAGGGCGAAGGTCACTTGGTCAGGGATCTCGGTCGGAGGCATGATGGTCTTGCCGCCCAGGCTCTCGGCCTTGTCCAAATACGACTGTAGATCGTCCACGGAGACATAGAATGTAACATGCCCGGGCGAACCTTCCGGTGCTGTGCCAATTCCTCCGCCAATTCCACCGCTTTCGGGCGCCTCGAGCGACCCATATTTCTCGGGATTGTCAGTATCGAGCTTCCAATCGAACAGCTTGCTGTAAAACTCCTGAGCTGCCTCGCCGTCCTTGGCAACCACCTCGAAATGCACAACTGGATTCTTCATATTCTTTGCTCCTAAATACCGTCCTGCCGGACCATTATCTTACTACTGGGCCCCCCAAAACGCATCGACATTGCTTCGGATTTTTCGCTGGGGGAGCTAAATAAATGAACACCCCGCTGTGGGGTGTCCAGGTCCGTCGTAGGTGCCGAGAGCCGCAATTAGACCTGCGACCCTCTGATCTTTAATCAGGCGGTTGGTAGGTCCGCCCCAGCAAGTGGCGTTGGGGCTCCCCAACTGACAGGTTACTATCTCGCTTACGGCGAACCAATGACAAAAGCATTTTTCCTAAGCTCTACTTATTGCGTTCCACCCAGTTTTGATTTTGTTCGGGCAGTTTTCCACTCCGTATTGGAGGCTTTTTCGATACCTTCGGGCGATTTCTGACCTAATCATCTCCTTTGGATCAAAGTAGACATCTGACCCGACTTCATCAAGCACATATGCCCTGTACACCTGCTCAAGTGAATCCTGCAGCATTCCCCGAATATCCTCAACTCGAACATCATAGCCGAGGCTTCTGAGTTCCTCTCGAAGTGGTTGATTGACATATCCCGTGCATATCTCAATCCGATGTGTATCCGGATTTGCGCCGAAGTGATCGAGAAGTTGGATCGCCAAATCCATGTATTCCTTCAGATAGCGCTTTGTTTGAAAGTGGTTATTAGCGTCGTCTCTGAAGTAATCAACCGGCACTATGGCGGTTTGGACCTCTTGTTCGTTGGATACTCCCACCGCCACGCCGCACAAAGGAAATCCCCAACCGGCATCATCGATTCGCAGAACTTGGAGATCGGGCGGGATGAAGCTATCGTAGTCTCCCTCTAGCAGCTTGGCCAGAATATGCTTGTCCACACATACTAAGCTGTG
>JAPUGV010000124.1 GCA_027298025.1 Chloroflexota bacterium
AGCAGAAAGAATGGGTGCTATCAAAACTGCGGTTGTTCCACAACAACCGGTCATACCTGCTATCCCAACCAGCCCAAGGCCAGTATCTCGAAGTCGGAACCATCTCACTAGCTGGTAGATTCCAATTCCTATAACGGAAAAGTCACTGAACAAGTGACCAACTGCAAGAAGTCCGCGCGTCGATGGGACGAAGCAACAATAACTAGATTACAGCCTCGCATATGGCAAGTCAACAGCTCCTGCAGTCGGGCAGAAGGGCAATCCGTAAGCGAAATGCACCCGCTCGTCCACGGCATGAACATGGCATGTCATCCTGGGTGCACCCGAAAGGTTGAGCAGGCGGTGTGCGATTTTACTTCAACCCTGGGCTCCTTCCGCTTACAATCGTAGTATGCGCAAAGTGGACCTCGCGATCATCGGAGGTGGTCCTGCTGGGATTTCTACGGCCCTCCACCTGGTCCGTCAAGAGCCTAGCTGGGTCAGCAGGCTCGTCGTCATCGAAAAAGGGACGCACCCTCGACCCAAACTCTGTGCCGGGGGCATTACCCAGTTTGGAATGAGGCAGATTCGCCGCCTAGGACTCACCCCGAAGATCCCCTTCGTTCCCGTTGGACGTGCCGATTTTCTTTACCGAGGCCACGCCGTTCAACTCAGAGGCAAGCCCATCTTCATCGTGACAAGACGTGAGGAGTTCGACGCTTGGCTGGCGCAAGAAGCGAAGGGCCTGGGCATTGAGTTGCTGGAAGGAAATCCCGTTCAGAGCCTCGCTCGTAGGGCAGAGGGAATTCTGATCGATACCGCTCACACGCGCTTCCTAGCAAAGGCAGTTGTGGGGGCCGATGGAGCGAGAGGGATCGTTCGGCCCTGGATTGGAGCCCGGGAGCGGCCGGCCCGCGTAGCGCGCCTACTTGAGGTTGTGATGCCAGAGACCCGATTTGATTTCGATGATGGGCGCCGAGTCGCCACGTTTGATTTCGACATGGTTCGAGACGACCTGCAGGGCTACTACTGGAACTTTCCGAGTCTGATCGGCGGCCAACCCTACCTGAACAGCGGCGTCTACGACTCACAGGTCAATTCCGGCCAAAGAAAGGCCCGTCTTCGCGAACTGCTGAGCAAAGGCCTGAAGCATCATGCTTATCTCAGTGAAACAACGCGGATCGAGGGTCACCCAATACGTTGGTTTTCGCCGAGCAATCAAGTTGCAGCAGAGCGAATCCTCCTGGCAGGTGACGCATCTGGGGCGGAGCCGCTATTCGGTGAAGGGATCTCGATTGCACTAGCGTACGGAGATGTCGTCGCAAGTACCGTTCGCCGCGCCTTCCAAAAACAGGACTTCAGCTTCAATGACTATCGCAGGCGGCTCCTGACTTCCCCGGTAGGCCGCTATCTACTACTGCGCTGGGCGACCGCCCAGGCATTCTATCGGCTAACATCCCGGGATCGCGTCATGCGCTTCCTATGGCGCACAGGCGAACTCGTGACGAAGGCGATGCGGTGAAGCGAAGAACCTTCCTCTGGCCCGAAGAGCAAGTCACTCATCTAGTCTCCATTTAGCGGGTTTGTGCATCGACACCGGTGAAATTCGCTACCTCGAGCCGAACCCACAGGAGCCGATGAATGTCATGAGGGCCGAAGGCGCCTAATGGCCGCGAGCTGCTAGTACAGGTTCTTCGAGTGAGAGGCCCGGCGAATACACGCACGAACTCGCTGCCCGCCGAGGCCGGGTCCGCTTGTCCTTGGCGAAGCCAAGGGGCTCCACTCGCAGAGCGCTCTCCCACAGGGATCCCTTCGGGGCAGCGAGGGGTTAGCCGGATCCTTGTGCTGATCCGGATGGGGTATCCATAGATGGTTCGACCGTGTGGCGAGTCGCAATGTGCTGGGCAACGTGCTCCGCGTCGCGCCCGACGCCGTAGATGTCCTGCGAGAAGAGAGTGTATTGAAACACCAGCCCCACGAAATACAGCCCAGGTGCAGCGGATACCACCCCGCGATCATGAATAGGCCGTCCGGACGCGTCGAACGCTCTAACCCTATTGGCAAGCTCGATGAAGTCGTGCTTTTCTCTAAAGCCTGTGCACCATACTACGCACAGGCTCTCCAGCGGCACTGTTCGGCCGTCGGAACATTGGAGCTCACTCCCGTCAATGCCGGTCACTTTTCCTACTAGCTCGACTCCATACATGTTGGCCAACTGCTTGGGAGACGGCGGAAAGGTTGGATAGCCACGATCGGCCTTTCCCAGTCTTTTCCCCAACCAAGATTTCGCCCTCAGATCCAGGATCCCCAGCCGCTTCATCAGGGGGAGGATCGGGATGCCCATGATTTCCAAAGGCGATATCAAGACTCCACTGACCGCAAAGGTCACTCTATCGAAACGTTCAGACCTGGCTAATTCTGCACATATTTGGACTCCACTGCTCCCACTGCCCACAACCAGAACATGAGCCGATTTAATTTGCTCAGGGTTTCGATACTCCCTTGAGTGCATCTGTGGAACCGCCTCGGGCAGTTGATGCGCGATGGGAGGTATTTTCGGATGTCGAAGGGCTCCGGTGGCAATCACAACATTCTGGGCTTCATAGATTGACTCCTCAGTAACGACTCGCCATGTGTTGTCTGAACCCTGCCTGACGGAAACGACCTCGACGCCTTCTCGCAGGAGCGGATCCACAGCTGAGAGATAGGCTTCGAAATAGCGAATGGCGTCGGCCTTAGTTCCCTGTGCATTTCTGCTGGCCCCGGGGGCAAACTCCACCGACGCACCGGGGAGCGCGTTCATAAAGTTGGCGGTGTTCATATGAAAGGAATCCCATCGCCCGTACCACTCCGAGAAGGCGCGGTTTTTCTCGACCACAACATGGGAAATCTGTCTTTGCTGAAGTAAAAAGCTGGTTGCAATACCAGCCTGACCGGCTCCAATGATTACGGCGTCGAAGGAATTCATTTGCGGCTCCTGATTCGATAGGTTGAGATCCGGCTAACGGCTGTTAGCGCTTGCGAAGCAAGTGCGAGCTGCCTGCCTGCTTGTGCTCGCAGAGTGCGGCCACTAGGCTGTGCTAGCGGACTAGGCCACTTGCGCCTGCGCCACCCTGGACTGTTAGGGCAGGCAAGCGCAGGCAGGGAGAGGCCGGGTAAGTAATCCACGACTTCGCAACGTGCTGAGGCCGAGTCCGCTTGTCCCTGCGAGGCCAAGGGGCTCCACTCGCAGAGTGCTCCAGTGAGCGATTAGGATGCCTGAATGAAATCTAGCTCTGGACCCCGATAGCCTGCTTGTACCTTTCCACCGATCGTTGCACAGCTCCTTTGCCATCGGCCTCGATATCCAGGTGGTAAAAAGCGCTATAAATGCGGTCAAACTTCAACGGCATAACTCTCTTGACGATTCTGTCAAGCGTGGTGGCGTCGAGAGGAATGTAGTTGGGATAGCTATACATAAAAGATACGTGGCGGCGATCTTTTGATACGTGGATGGTGTCGCTGCTCAAAAGCACGCCGCGTCCCGCCGCTCCATCCGGCCACAGCAGCACTGTAGAGCCTTTGAAATGACCGCCACAACGATGAAGCGTGACCCCCTCGTCCAGATCGTGGCTTTCCCCCTCCCAGAACTCGATGACGGGATCGGGCCGCTGGACCCACCGTTTGTAGTCGATATGAAGGTAGATCGGTGCCTCGCCGAACGCGTGGCTCCACTCGACCAAGCTGCCAAACATGTGGGGATGAGACATTGCAAGGGCTGAAATCCCGCCCATGTCCCTTATCGCTTCGATGGTCGCTCCATCGATCAAGCTGACACAATCCCAGAGGACGTTGCCCTCGGAAGTTTGTACAAGTAATGCGCGTTGGCCGATCCCAAATTTCGGCTCAGTCCCTATTTCCATAAGCCCTGGCTCCAATGAAGCAAGGACGTTGTAGTGCTTCCGCTCCAACTCATCATGCGTTGTCCAGGATTGACCTTCAGGGTTGACATACTGACGCTCATCCTCGCAGATCAGGCAATGAGCTGGGGGCTCTTCAGTCGCCTTATATTGGTTTCCGCAAGTAACACATATGTAGTTCGCCATCATTGTCCTCCTCAGGAGCACTTGGCAGCCTAACGGCTGCGAGTTGTTAGCTGCCGCTGGTTCAGCGTTGAGCCATCACCGGATTAGAACTCGGTAGCGAACTCATAAAACAGCGCCACCCATTCACCAAAAGGGATGCCATAATCGATACCCTCCTCTTCCCGCAGATCGGCAAATCGTTAGGCGTCCAATGTCGTTCGGCCTAACGGCCGCTTGTGCTTGCAAAGCAAGTGCGAGCTGCCTGCCTGCTTGTGCTCGCAGAGTGCGGCCGCAAGGCTGTCCTGGCGGACTAGGCCACTTGTGCTTGCGCCACCCTGGACTGCTAGGGCAGGCAAATGCAGGCAAGGGGCGGCCCCGCAATCATCATACAACGAAGAAACTCGTTCGCTTTGAAACGATCTTCTAAGGCGGCGTCCTCTTGTCCTTGGTGAAGCCAAGGGGCTCCACTCGCAGAGTGCTCCAGCGAGTTGTTATGCGACAGCCGTGCCGAATCTCAGCGTGTTCCCACTCTTGACAGACATAATCATACGTTCTAGTATGTATGTTAAATATCATGCGAAGGACAAAAGAAGAGGCCCTAGTCACTCGAGAGAGCATACTCACCGCCGCCCTGGAGGTCTTCAGCCAAGACGGCTACTCCGCAGCGCGATTGGAAGATATTGCGCAGGCAGCAGAGGTCACACGTGGCGCGATATACCATCACTTTGGAAGCAAGGAAGAACTGTATATAGCTCTGGTCACAGAGCGGTCTGCCGGGGTCAACCAGCTAGCCGAGGAGATTGTCAGCCAGGGAGGCACATCCTTAGAGATCCTGCGGCGCTTGCTCATCGGCCTGTTCGAATACCTGAATGAAAACGAAGAGTACCGTGCCCTTCTGGAGCTCGCCGTTAGTAACATGGGGCTCACCGAAGGATTGGAATCGATAAGGGATGACACGGTCAAGGGGCGACGGCGGCTCGCCGATCTCTTCCAGGAAATGTTGAGCCAAGGGATAGAAGCCGGCGAGATCCGATCCGATCTTTCGGTACGATCTGCCGCCTGGAATCTGGTTAGCTACATGAACGGATTGGGGCTCATCGTGATCCAAGATCCAGGAGCTCTATCCCTCCGCGAAGATGGAGAAGCACTGGTTGACACGTTCTTTAAGGGGATCGAGCCTTGAATGCCACCATATTTTTTTCGAAGTTTTACATACGTGCGTGAGTGTATATTTGAGGGGGGGCCAATTTGAGTACAAGAAGCGATTCGAAAACTAATCCGGAAGCATCTAACTATGGAGGAATCCGATGACAACGAACAATAGAACACAAAAATAAAATAGCCCGAGGGAATTTATGTACAACAGCACAAACCGCTGGGTGAACTACATCACCTATGCAGTATCCGGCGCGATCACGAATGTCGTGATGGCTGCAGTCACAGCGGTCGCGATCATCCTCGTGCCGCTAATCGGATTGTGGCTGGTCTACAGCTACCTGCCCTTGCATGTTTTCTACATCGTCTTAGCGGTGCTCCTCGCGGATATCTTGCTCGGCATAGTCCTGAGAGCTCTTCTGAATCGGCGGTAGTGATTAAGTGTCTGCTGGAGATGAATGAGTGTAGGGGTTGGTCAAAACAACATTCGCCTCTATACCCGCTCTTCCATCACATTTAAGGAGGTCCACAAATGGAACGGCTGAAGAAAGATGAATTAATCGAAGCGTACCGTGAGGTCTACGATGCGGTCCCTCAGGAGGCATTAGAGCTCGATCTTCGCATCACGGGTAAGACGATACAGGCGCTAGCCAAGGGGAAGCCAGTTTCACCCTATGAGCTCGCCAGGGTATGGGGGATGCCGCTCGAGCAAGTGGAGTCGGTTCTTGCCGGGGCGGTTGCTGCTGAACGTGCAGAGGTCGACTCCCAGGGGGACCTGGTCGGCGGTGTGCTTTCGCTCAATCCGACCGCCCACCGCATATCAATGGTTGGCACTCATTCGAATACCTGGTGCGCCTACGACGCAATCTACACTCCAGGCGTGGTTGGGATGACCGCTCGACTCGTCTCTCAAGATCCCCTTACCGGGGAATCAATACGAATGACTATCACGCCGCGAGGCGTGGAGGACCTTCGGCCGCAGGGCACGGTGGTCTCCGCTGTTGGTGGAGAGACAGATACGC
>JAPUGV010000125.1 GCA_027298025.1 Chloroflexota bacterium
TGGTCACCATGATCCTGCGGCGGCGAACGCGCGTTTAATGGTAAGGTGAGAACTGATGCTCTACGATTTTCATTTCGGCCTCACATCATCTTCGGCAATTCTGGGATCAGAGTAAAAATTCCACGGGTCCGCTCCTGGCCGTAAGCCGTCATGATCAAGTGTGGGAATCGCATCGCCGGTGATGGCTGCTTTCGGGGTAAGCGGACGTAGAGTTAATCTACGGCTTCTCATTCCTCTTCCCCACCCTCCGGCCATAGCGCCCGCTGCAATATGGCCATCGTTACCGAGTTCCCGATGAGTACGAACAGAAACATCGTTGTAGATTCAATCGGCGCCGCTTCGCCCCTCTGGCGCATATCTAATAGCCAAGTGCCACGCGGTATAGATTTCCAATCTCGACACAGGCGCGAAGGTAAGATCCGAAGCGATCTTTCATGGCTGTCCTCCGGAGACCTTGGGCGGGTGTAAAATCCGCATTATGGTAGACGTCGCTCTCCCCTCAACGAAGGCACACGATCTATTACGGACGCTCGCTGAGCCCAAAAAGGAGATGCCGGCGCCGCCCTGCGATGGGTGTCCGAACGCTGAAAGATGCGCCGCAGAATCGCTCGCCTGTCTCACGTTCCTAGAGTATTACCGTAACCCGCATGGGCACTACGACGCGCACGCACTGCGGGGGCCGACGGTCGCAATCTATGACCGAGCTTTCGGCGTGACCCCGGGCCCGGGCCAGAGAGGACTATGACGATGATCAACGCGCTCTATGACTTACTTTTTGACCAGGAAGGGACGGAATTTGTGTCACGCCTTCACATTGATGTCCAGAACCACCAGGACGTTGCCGAGAGCTCAAAGGAGGTCCGCCGTGCACTTCAGACGGCCATCGAAATTATGGCGGCGCTAACGTCCTGTGCTCGGAGCAAGGAGAAGCCCACGGAAGGACTCGAGAACGCCGTGACCGAATCCATCCAGGTTTTGAGCAACTTCATCCACGCCCTCGATGACGTTTGCGACCTGGCGCAACAGCCCAGCGAGCAACCGGCGCCACGACATTGAACATTTGACGCGTTCGTAGCGTGCTACTGCAAAAGAGACGGTAGAGGAGGGGCGCCAGCTAAACGGCCGAGTAGCGTCCGTCTGGCAGCCGCCGGCATTGTCCGAGGCTTACGAGCGCATTGCAGACAAAACGCTAATCAGTGTGCGCTGCCGCGATCAGGCCGCTGACGACCCATAAGAGACGTTGACTGAGCCAATTATTGGCGAGGCCGTGACCTTTCCCCGTGGAGTTTGAGAATCTCAGATGAGTGTTTTTCGTACTAAACTTGAAGCGAGGGCACTCAGAATGAGCAGGTAAGAAAAACACAGCCCCGAACAGATTGCATCGATTCCGAAATAGCAGGAAAGCGGAATGAAGGAGGTCTTGTCATGGGAGTAGCGAAGAGATTGGGTGACTTTCTTGTAGAAAGCCAGGTCGATTTTGAGGTAGTGCCGCACCCGTATACGCGGAGCAGTAGCGATTCGGCCGAGGCCGCACATGTCGATCCGGATCGGCTAGCAAAAGCGATTGTCGTCGTTACTACCGGTCCCGAACGAAAATATCGGCTCGCCGTGCTGCCGGCGTCCAGCGATATTGACGTCGGCGAACTTTCCGACGTAGTTGGAGAGGATCTCGAACTCGCCCAGGAACGGGATCTTTCCGAGCTTTTCCCGGACTGTTCATTTGGGGCGATACCGGCCGTCGGCGCAGCCTACAATCTGCAGACGGTTATCGACAGTGCGCTCAATACCCACGGTGACGTCTACTTCGAGGCGGGTGACCATCAAGACCTGATACGCCTTGGTGGCGACCAGTTTCACCAGATTATGCAGGGTGCCGGGGTTGGCAGTTTCAGTTATCCGAATCGGCGGGATGAATTTCGACGGTAAAGAGAATAGGTGTCAGGTCGATCTCGCTAATAGGAGATTAATGACCGATCTTGGCCGAGAGGCGAAGTCAGCGTGCCGCACGAGGCTTGAAGCAGCTCGACGACCGCTTACGAGCGTATTGCAGACGTAACCTAGAGTGGTGCTGCGCCGCAGCGAGGAGGCCGCTACCGACCCACAGCGGACATGAGCAAATCCCGAACCGCTACCCCAACTCCTCCAACAGCGCCTTCGCATCGCGGAGGTCCTTGGTGTCAAAGCCTTCGGTGAACCAGTTGTAAATATCGGAGAGCAACTCGTGAGCTTCGGCCTCCTTATCCTGCCGTTGCCACAGCCGGGCGAGGCTGGTCGCAGCGCGGAGTTCCCATGACTTGGCGCTTTGCTCCCTGGCAATTTCGAGGGCCTTCTCGAAGCAAACTTCGGCTTCTTGCTGGACGGCCGACGTAGGATGCTTCCCATGTGACTGCAAGGTCATCTCGCCCTTGAGACGATAGAGTTCAGCCTCACACCAACGATCACCCCGCCTATTGCATAGTTCCAACGCGCCTATCGAAACCGCCAACCCCTCTTGCGCCCGGTCGTCCTTCCCGTACATCTCGGTCAACAGGGCGAGATAAAACGGCACCAGAGCATCCGATCCTGCTTTCTCTAGGATGTCCAAGCCCTCGCAAGCCTCGCCTATCCCGCGCTCGTACTGTCCCTGCTCGGCCAGGGTCCGGCCATGCACGATAATTCCCCAGGCCAGGGGAAGCGTGAACCCTAACTCACGCGAGCGCGTAACGCCGGCCTCGACCTGTGCTTCGGCCGTCTGCATGTCTCCTCGCCACGTGTGGAACATCGCCGCCAGTGCGAGCGCCCAAGCCAGGCTATACGGGTAAGCCAACTCCTGCGCGAGAGTCAGGGCCTCCGTGCTGCGCTCGTTGGCCTGGTCCGGATATCCGAGCAACCACAAGGTCAAGGCGGAAAGCGAGTGGGCAGCCACACCGAAGTCCAGTCCAAAGAAAGAGATGAGGGAGCGGTGCTGCGGAGCATCGTAGAGGCCGATCCCCTGATCGAAGTGCACTCGCGCGGCAGGCAGTTCTGCCTGGACTGATAAGGTATACGCCATCGCTAGGTGGGCAACTACGAAAAGGCCGGAATCGTCCTGCTGCTGCGCCAGTCGGAGGAGCTGCTCCACGAGTTCACGGGCTGTTTTCAGCGGTGCCCGTCCGTTAGCATGAAATATCCAGAGCCCCGCGATTGCCCCGAAAAGCTGTGGCGTCTCTTCCAACTCATGAGACAGTTCGCGAGCACGGTTGAAGACGGCCTCAAGTTCCGGTGCACCATAACCCTTGGCGTTCATTATTGGCGCGCCCAGCGCCATTTGAAGGGTGAGTTCGTATTGTGCTCGCGCTAATTCATCCTCTATGTCGGTTACTAACGACAAGCCCTGAGTTAGATACCCAATGGCTTCCTCGTTAGCTGACTGTCGTATTGCATGTTGGCCGGCAAGGTGAAGATATTCAATTGCCTTCTCGGCGTTGCCACTGCGCGTGTAGTGATGCGCCAATTCACCGTAATGATCTTCCAGGTTGGCGCTATAGAGTGTGTCCATCGCGCTCGCGGTTTGCTCATGCAAGGCCTTCCGCTGTTCCTGGAGCACCGTGCCGTAGGCGACTTCCTGGGTCAGTGCGTGCTTGAAGATGTATTCGACTTCAGCGAGCGCCGGTTGCTCATAGAGGAACTCCTTCGCCTGCAGCGATGAGAGCAAGCGATATAACTCGTCTTCACTCTGCGATACGACCTTGCGCACGAGTCCCAATGGAAACGACCGTCCGATAACCGCGAGTTGTTGCAACAACTCCTTCTCTTCGGGTTCGAGCCGGTCAATGCGCGCCGCCAGTACCCCCTGTACGTTCGCCGAGACATGGAGTTCACGCGGCGTCTGCTCGATG
>JAPUGV010000126.1 GCA_027298025.1 Chloroflexota bacterium
CTGGTCGGAGTTGGAGAGAGGGTCTGAACATTCCCGAGCGCTCCGATTTCTGCCTTCGACACGGTTTCGGCAGTACCTAAATTGGCAATGGTCTCGATATGCTCAATCGACACGTCCGTAAAGCCGATATCCCTCAAGGACTGCTCCCAACCTCCTGGCGGGATACGATGCCCAGGAATCAGTGATTCCTTGATATGGTTCATTTGATAGATCGGATTTCCAGAATGACTGATCAGCATGTATCGATTGGCATTGAGGCCATCGGCGCCAGTGTAGGTTGCCAAGTCATTCTCTATCTTTATGAGCCGAGCGTCGATGAGGCCAGCTTCAGGACCTGATACTCCTCCCGCCGAGAGCTTGGCCTGGAGCAGGTCATACTCCACCGTCTCTCCGACAATGTAGGCCACGACCTCCATATGATTCGTCGAGTCGAGAACCGCCGGCGCGTAGGCCGGACTGTTCAGCTCCCGATGCGCCGCGTGTGTGAGCTCGTGCGCCACAAGTCCCACCTGCGCAGCCTCACCGCGAGGTGAACTCGCAGTGATCTGTCCAGTGCCAAGGTAGGACTCAGGGATGACAATTTGGCCTACCCATGGATTCATGCCACCGCCAGTTCCAATAAATGCAACCCGCACCCCGAGACCATCAACCAGATCGACCAATTCGCTGCCCACAGGCGATATAGGATTACCGTTGCTGTCTACCGCGTCCATTTCGGTTAGGCTCTGAGTGATCGGGTCGTTGGGGGAAAGGCCCGAACCCTGAAGGGCAAGGAACTTTCCGTGTAAGTCGGAGAGTGGCTCGTTCACCGTCCGGTCATACCAAAACCAACCTTGGGCCGTGTAGTATAGCTCGATCGTTTCGGCATCGGCACCTATCCCCTCCCAAGTTCTCGGAATGGCCGCCAGCGCTTCTCGAAGCGGCTGGCCGTAGCGTTGATCGAACCCGTGCCAACGATTAGCGGCTTTTAATGCCCACGGCGCCCACCAAGGAAGTTCCTCATCATCGTCTACTTTCCCCTCGTCATCTCCGCTAGTTAGCATCCAGCCCAAGCCGAGAAGGCCTGCCATAGTTGAGAGTGGTCCAGACGCGAAGGCACGCTGCAGCCAGTCCCGAAGGTTCTGCTGCAGACCGGCGAAGCCAGACTCGGACTGCAGATCGGACGCCGCGAATTCTTCCGCCTTCACCTGCAGCATCGTGCTAAGCGCGTCGGCGTGATCGGAGATGGCGCCTACCTGGGATTCCCCCTCGGCTGCCAAGGATCGGACCTTCGGGCCAAACTGACCGTCGTAGGAAGGGGCACTATCCGCGACCTCAGTGATCTCCCGCGCGAGCGCTTCCAGTCGTTCCGCAAGGCTGGCGAGCTCTTCGGAGGCCTGGGTCATGGAGGATGGATCGACACGAATCCGAGTCATGGGCGGTTGCACGCGGTGCGCTGCAGCATTTGCGAATTAGACGCTGGCTGCCGCTCATGGTAACGGGGATTCGGAGCTCGGTCAAACGGGAGGGCTTGGCACCCAGACAGGAAGGAAAGCGGGAACCCAACGGATGCTTCGGACGTCTATGGGGTAATCGACGCTCAGATAAAAAAAAAGGGAGCACAAAATGACCGGCAAAACCTTGCAATCGATCCTCTTAGCCCTGACGCTCACCATCATGAGCACCACTCCGGCGCTTGCCGCCGTGGGGCAGGCGGCGGAACTCAGCCTCAGCCACCCAGAGGATCCACCGCCGCCATATCGCGGTGGCGAATCTCGCATCGAACCCATCGACCTCAGCTATCTCGAGGCCATTCAGCGCACTTCGGCCATGGTCTGGGACGATCACGCCCTGCGCTTGGCACAGATGCATGGGCTGGACCTGATTAACGTCACCTGGGAAGACACCGGCCGTTTCTACAACTCGGCGGTAGGTCCCAACATCTCGGACATGACCATCCAGGTGCAGCACATAGACCCGAACACCGGGGAATACGTGCTCACCCTGATGCCGGTTATCCGCTACCCGAACTTCGTCGATCTGACGGCCGACATCTCGCCGGATGACTTCTACCTGCTGGTGGGCAATGAAGACGGGGAGGATCTCGAGCGCGTGACGCTCGCCGAGTACCTGGACAACTTCCGGAAGTACCTCAGCGAGCCGGGATCCTGGGCCGGCCGCAGCAACTCGCTGCTGGCGCCGCGCGACAGCCACGTGCTGGTCAGCGCGCAGGCCGCCTTCCTGCCCGTGCCGCAGCAGGGCGAGGCCACCTTCAACCCGGTGATCTTCAACTATCAATCCTACGCGGGCGATCCGGCAGTACTGACGATCATCGCCTCCCGCGAAGGGACGAGCGCCACCGTCATCGACAACATGCGGGACGCCTTCCCGGCCGGCTGGTCCTGGGGCCAGCGCCTGTTCTTCAACCAGGACGGCGAACGCGCCAGCTTCACCGGAGAGCGCCTGAGCGACTTCGTCAATCGCACGTCGCCGCCCGACATGCTTTCGCCCACCGCAGCAGGCGAGAGTGGGCTCAACATGGTGCTGCTCATCCAGGTGCCGCTAAAGCAGCGAGAACCTATGCGCGGGATGTTCTTCGATGAGGCCATGGAAGAGGCCGCCGCACCTTCGTCAATATTCAAGGCCGATGGTGATGTCGAGGCGGCAGTGATCGGCCACGGCAAGGTCGAAGGTCCATTCACAGAGATTGACGGCCTGTCCATCGAGCGCGATCCGCGCTTCCCGATCCGTGTGACGGTTCAGTTCTACAAGGCCACCAGCAACGGCGTCGTCACCGAGGCGGACATGGAGGCCATCGCCAGCCAGATCGAGCGCGTGTACGACGAGGCCGACTACGTGGGGAGCCTGGTCGTGGACGGCGCATCCGATCGACCCACCGAGTACGACGGCCCCAAGGTTGAGCCTCCCAGCTGGTGGGAAGACTTCTGGCATCGCTTCGAGAACAACCTGCAGTTCAGCCGCTGGGAAGCGCTAGACGTACTCCGAGAGCTCGGCGCAGTCGCCTTTCACTGGTTCCAAGTGCTGCGCTAGGCTAACTTAAGCACACCTGGGGTCTCCCTACAACAGAAAGGGGCTCTCTTGCGCAGGCAGGAGAGCCCTTTGTTGTGACCCGGATTCCGATCAGGAAATCTTCGGAGTAATTTCTAGTCTTCCACAGCGTCTGACAGTTTCTGGTAAGCCTCATCGCTAAGCTCATGGCGCAGGATCGTTCCTCCCTCGAATCGATCCAGCTCCTCCATGGCGCGGTCGAGACGCGTGAAATCGACCAGGGCCACAATGGCCGAGTGGCCCTGCGAGAGCTGATCTCCAACTCCCTTCAGGAAGTCATCATCCAGGCCCATGTCGATGAACTTACCGGTGGCTGCACCCGCACCGGCGCCGATCAGCGCCCCCTTGAGAGCGCCGCCTCCAAATAACGCGCCCAGCAGGAGACCGCCCGCCGCGCCTACGAGCGCGCCCTGCTTGGCGTCGTAGTCCTTGCTCTCCCGAATGGAAACGTTGTCGTTCTCCCGACGAACGATCACCGCGGAGCTCTCGAGATCGACCGCCGCTTCCGATTCGAGTGCCCTCAGTGCAGTCAGGACCTCATCGGCCTTGCCTTCTCCAGGGAAGGAAACAACCAGCAATTCGTAAGACATAATCAAGCCTCCTGCTAATGAATACGAGAATCCGTGCCTAAGGTCGCGGCACGCGGATAATATCCGTTTGGGCCGACACCAGCTTCCCCATGATACTCTAGGGTCATTCCGGCAGCACGGCCGACCATCGTACGGTCTCCACACACCTGGCCCGGATTGGCTGTATCCAATCTCCAAGGAGGATTCGTGGAGTCTATCGTTCAGGCTACCGGTCTACGCTAGAGGAACCACATGGGGGAAGTGGATGTGGAGGCCCTCCGTGGAATCGATCTTATGGTCGAGCCCGGAGAATTCGTTGCCATCATGGGCCCTCGGGTTCGGGGAAATCCACTCTGCTGCACATCGTGGGCGGACTCGACGACAGCAGCGAGGGCGAGGTTTCATTAGCGGGCCAAGCTCTCGCAAAGATGGAAGACAAAGTGCTCACCCTCCTGCGGCGTCGTCGGTTGGTGGTTGAGCTTCAGGCGGAAGGGCATTAGACTTTGCCAATCCACAAATGATCGCCAAAGTGCGCACCTTTCTCACGGAAAGTGAATTTGAGATCCTGCTGGCGATTTCCCATGCTCTTGCTCATCCAAGCAGGGGAATGGGGATCGCAGAGTCCGTGGCTCGGACGATCTCCACCGCCGCAAGCCCGGCGGAGCAGGCGGATTTTCGGCGCGCGCTTACGCTGTTTGACAATCCGGTCGCTAATTTTGTCCTGGCAGGGACTGCTAAGAGCTTCCGCAGCATGAGCTTCGAAGGGCGAGAGCGCGTCCTGCAGGCCTGGTCCAATAGCCAGATCGGGCTGCTACGAAAGGGGTTTCAGACTTTCAAGCGGCTCGTGCTGTTCCACGAATACTCAATGATTCCGGAAGGCTCCGATCGCAACCCACACTGGGAGAGCATTCGCTATCCGGGCCCGGTTCAGCCTTCGGAAGTTGAAAAACCACTCACTGTCAAGGAAATCACGCGCTCCACGGCGCTCGAGGCTGACGTGGTTGTCGTAGGGTCTGGCGCGGGTGGCGCTGTAGTTGCAGCCGAGCTGGCCGCGGCCGGGCAGCACGTGGTCGTCCTTGAGAAGGGCGGCTACTACAACGAGGCAGATTTCGATGGCGCAGAATTCACGGCCATGCGCGATCTCTACGAGAAGCGCGGCATTCTCACCACGGAAGACGTCGGGATTGTCGTGCTCGCGGGTAGCACGCTTGGCGGGGGCACCACGATCAGCTGGACCACGAGTCTGCCCACACCGGCCCATGTTCTGCATGAATGGGAAACCGAGCTTGGGGTCACGGGGGCGGAGGGGCAGGATTGGCAAGTCAGCTTGGAGGCCGTCCGCGCGCGCATCAACGTCACCACGGATTACAGCGATCAAAATCGGCAGAATGCGCTACTGCGCGAGGGTTCTGAGGCGCTTGGATATCAGTGGCGCACTCTATCCAGAAATGTCAATAACTGTGACGACTGCGGATATTGCGGCTTCGGATGCCGCTTTGGCGCCAAACAGGGCGCGCTGCTGACCTATCTTCAGGACGCCCACGAGAACGGCGCGGACATCATCACGAACTCTTTCGCCGACCGCCTCATGATTTCGAATGGCCGGGTAGCGGGGGTTGAAGCAACCGTGAACGGCCATGCCCTGCGCGTCAACAGCAAACGGGTCGTGGTGGCGGCCGGCAGCGTGCATTCTCCTGCGCTGCTCAAGCGATCCGGTCTGACGAATCCAAACATTGGGAACCATCTGCACCTGAATCCGGTACCGGTCGCCTTCGGAATATTCGACGAGCCGGTAGAAGCATGGCGGGGCACGATGCAGTCCGTCGCCTGCACGGAATTCGAAATGGCGAACGAGGGCTACGGGTTTGTCGTGGAAGTACCTCCGGTGCACCCTGGGCTTGCCGCGCTTGGATTACCATGGAAAGATGCGAACTCGCACCATGAGCTCATGCTCAAGTTGGCTAACACGGCGTTCTTCTTTGCCTTGGTTCGGGATCGGGATGGAGGTCGAGTGGATGTGGATAACCAGGGGAACCCAGTCTTGAACTACTGGCTTTCCAAAAGGGACGCGGCTACGGTTATGGAGGGCGCCAAGGAATGCGTGAAACTGCTAGTTGCGGCGGGCGCGAGAACGGTCGGCGGGATCCATAACAGTGCCGAGCCATTCGTTGCCTCATCTGCGTCGGGCTTAGCTTCGTTCCTGGAACGGATCGACCAGCGAGGCTATGTAAAGAACGACACGACACTCTTCAGCGCGCACCAGATGAGCAGCTGCCGCATGGGAGGCAGTGCCTCGATCGCGGCGTTCGATCCCGAAGGGGAGAGCTACGAAGTCAAGAATCTCTACATCGCAGATGCCAGCGCGCTTCCTTCCTCCCCGGGGGTTAATCCGATGATTAGCATCATGGGGCTTGCCCATCGCAACGCGCAGATCATCAAGTCTCGTCTTTAGCATATCTGCATTCCGGGTTCACTCCACACGGTTTTCCCCCAGGATACGCGGCTGAGCCCCCCTGGAGCGGGAGAGCTTCCGGCCGGCAACGCGCAATCATGGTAAGAGCTACAGCCACTGAGGGATCCCCGTCATCACATAAGGAGTCGGAATGAAATTTGGACTGCAAATCAATCGCTTCGACTGGGCCGGAGCGCCGATCACGATCGGTCCGAAATTTGCGGAAATTGCTCGGACCGCGGAGGTGGCGGGGTTCGACAGCCTCTGGGTCATGGACCACTACTATCAGATTGAGCCCGGCTTGGGCAGCAAAGAAGACCCCATGCTGGAAGCCTACAGCGCGCTCAACTTCGCGGCGGCGGTGACGGAGCGGGTGAGGCTAGGCGTGATGGTCACGGGTGTGGTGTACCGCCATCCTGGGTTTCTTATCAAGCAAGTGTCGACATTGGATGTGCTCTCTGGCGGACGAGCCAACCTGGGAATTGGAGCGGCCTGGTACTGGCAGGAGGCGCAGGGATTGGGATTTCCATTCCCCTCAACCGGTGAGCGATTCGAGCAGCTCGAAGAGGTGCTGCAGATTGCAAAGCAGGTCTGGGCAGGTGACTTCAGCTCCTATGAGGGGAAGCATTTCAAGCTGGAGGCGCCGATCAACAGCCCGCAGCCGATCACGAAGCCTCACCCTCCGATCTTGATCGGTGGAGAAGGCGAGAAGAAGACCCTGCGCTTAGTAGCACAGTATGGGGACGCCTGCAATCTGTTCGCCCGCAATGGAGTGGAAGGCGCAATCAAGAAGCTCGAAGTACTGCGCAATCATTGCGAGACCCTGGGCAGGGACTACGAGGAGATTGAGAAGACCGTCCTCGGCCCATTCGATCTGTCCTCAAATGGGGCTTCGGAAGCGGTCGATCAAATCGGTCAATTCGCCGAGATCGGAATCCAGCACTACATCACGAGCTTTCCCAACGTTTCCGAAATCGAGCCGATCGAAAGGTTCGGGAGCGAGGTCCGCGCGCAGATCTAATTTGGCTAAAGGGCCCTATGCGCGGGCGGTATCTGTTCGTCGAAGACTGAAGTCATGGCCTGGGAACTGCCCGATGCCAAGGCAGGCTGTGCCGAAATCTCGGCCACTATCGCACCAGATAGGGCGAGGGCGCTCACGATCACTACCCAAAGCGAGATCAATGGGAAAAGCGATTGAAAGATCTGGCGTCGCAACAGCAAAACCTGAAGCAGACGCCTAACTCCTTAATGAAACGCTGAACCTTTGTTCTGGGCATGAGATTTCCGCTCGGCGCTTACGGTGAGCTTAAAGAACGCCAGTCGGCGCTTTGCCGACGGTCAATAAAGTGTGAATCCCCCGAAAACCGGTACAAGGATGCCATGGGTTGCCCTCGGCCAAATTAGCCCGATCCGCGAGGGTCTGGATCCGCGAAGCTTCGGTTTTCCCATGGAATTAGGTTGATGGTATGTCGCGATTG
>JAPUGV010000127.1 GCA_027298025.1 Chloroflexota bacterium
CGCGTGCATGGCGGAACCGGCGGCTTTGAGCCCGTCTGGCTGATTAACAGCTGCCCCAAGCCGCTCAAGAATGCTTGTACGATGTTCTCCATTACTTGGCCTTATACCAACATTCGTGTCACCAGCCGCAAAGTAGCCGAGCCCCTACTTGAGCCTCACGTGCTTGCTTCCGCCAGGTAACGGAAGACCGTCCGTTCACTGATCTGCAAGGCATGCGCGATTTCTGGCACGGTGAAGCCCCGGCTTCGGAGGACTGTGGCTCGACGTGGTCGGGCTTTGGTCGTGCCTTTCTGTCGTCCCCGGTAGACGCCGCGTCTTTTGGCCACGGCGATCCCCGCTGCCTGACGTTCTTGCCGATATTCCATCTCGATTTCTGCCAGCCCGAAGAGTACACTGGCGATCATGCGGCCCAGCGCGCCGTGTAGATCGATCTGTTGCGTCACGGCAACGACCCGCACGCCACGCTCACACCAGTCCGCGAGGAGCGTGATGCCTTCATGCTGCCGACGCGAGAGCCGGTCCAACTTCCACACCACCACTGTGTTGACCGTCCCGTCAAAGATGGCGTGCTGCATCCGCTCGAAAGCGGGACGCCGCAGCGTCGTACCCGTCTCCATATCTTCAAACCACTGGACCGTCGATGGCATGATGCCATGATTCGAGCCATCGTGTGAGTTCCGCTTTCTGACTATCTGTCCTTTGTCGTCGAGATGAGACGCGGCAGTAACAGGCGATCATGACCAAACCCTCCCTTGGTGTGCACCGCGGCCTTCAGCCCTGCATGAGTAGAGCTGTCACCTAGGGTAGAGCCTATGTGGCAGGATTTTGGAAGGTCGCAACCGCCCGGTGTAACAGGGCCTCATGACGGCGACATGAGCGCAACCCTATTTGTCATGGTTCTCGTGTATTTCGGGGGCAATGATAGGGAGAGTTGATTGATGAAGCGTGAGTGGCATCCTGACGAATTAATTGAACATTGGACGATCCTTCCGGGGGAGCGCACACTGATCGGGAACAAACATGGACCGACACGTTTGGGCTTTGCCGTCCTCTTGAAGTTTTTTCAGCACGAAGGCCGTTTTCCCCGCCAGTCCTCTGAGGTCCCACTCTGTATAGTGGAATACATCGCACAGCAAGTTGACGTCGAGTCAGAAACCTGGGCGCAGTATGACTGGAATGGCCGTTCGATAGAGTATCACCGTGCCCAGCTCCGGCAGCAGCTAGGATTTCGCGAAGCTTCCGTCGCTGACGGCGAAGCGCTCTGTACATGGCTCTGTGACCAAGTTCTATCGACCACGCATCGTTTGGAACATATGCGAGAGACCCTCTACCAACGATGCCGTGATATCCGCATTGAACCGCCGACGTCGGATCGTGTCGAGCGTCTGATCCGCTCAGCCCTTCAGCAGTTCGAAATCCAGTTGGGCGAGCGGGTCTTGCACCATCTGTCGTCATCAACTCGGCAGAAACTTGATGCCCTCTTGGCAGCGGATGACCCAACAACAGATGAGGCCCAAACGTCTGATCCACCCGAATCAGGCCAGGCCGTGTTACACGACCTGCGTGCAGATCCGGGTCGTGCCAGTCTGGATAATCTCTTGCGCGAAATGACCAGACTGGAGCGAGTGCGTGACTTGGATTTGCCCTTTGATCTCTTTGACCATCTGGGTCCCAAAGTGCTCCAGGCCTACCGGCAACGCGTCGCGGTTGAAGCCCCGTATGAACTGCGTCGGCACCCGGAAGCGTTGCGCCTGACCTTGTTGGCCGTCTTTGGCCACTGCCGCCACCGAGAACTCACCGATACCTTGGTCGACTCGCTCATTGAGCTGATCCATCGCATCGGCGCCAAGGCTGAACGGAAGGTCGAAAAAGAACTTCTGGAGGATCTTAAACGGGTCAATGGCAAGACTGGGATGCTGTTTCGCCTGGCTGAAGCGGCTCTCGACAACCCCGATGGCGTGGTCAAAGAGATCGTCTTCCCGGTTGTGAATGAGACCACGTTGCGAGATCTCGTGAAGGAATGGAAAGCGACGGGGTCTCTCTATCGCTCCCATGTTCAGACCGTTATTCGCAGCTCGTACCAGTCGCATTATCGCCGCATGCTGCCCAAATTACTGCAAACTCTAGAGTTTCGCTCCAACAATACGAGGCATCAGCCGCTCATCGAAGCCTTGGCACTTCTCAAGAAGTATCTGGAAAGTCGGGCACGGACGTATCCCGTGGATGAAAAGGTGCCCATCGATGGGGTCGTGCGTGACCTGTGGCTGGATGTCGTCATGGAAACCGATACCCAGGGCCAGCCGCGCGTCAATCGCATCAGCTATGAACTCTGCGTCCTACAAGCGCTTCGTGAGCGACTGCGTTGCAAGGAGGTCTGGGTGGTTGGCGCTGACCGGTATCGCAATCCGGATGAAGATGTGCCCACCGATTTTGTGGTGCAACGGCAAACTTACTACGCAGCCCTCCAGTTGCCCACAGATGCCGACGTCTTTGTCCGGCGGTTACAACAGGAAATGCGCGAGGAGTTAGAAGCCCTGGATCGTAATGTCCCGACGAATCCCGATGTCAGCATCTTGGAGAAAGCGGGTGGATGGATCAAGCTCTCCCCGTTGGCGCCTCAACCTGAACCTTCAAACCTCGTCGCTTTGAAAGAGGAATTTACCCGACGATGGCCCATGACCAGTTTACTCGACGTGCTGAAGGAAACCGATCTGCGCGTAGGCTTTACCCACCTTTTTCGTAGTCCCACCGCTTGGGAAAATCTCGACCGGGGTACCCTGCAATACCGCCTCCTGTTATCTCTGTACGGGATGGGAACAGGTGCAGGCCTCAAGCGGGTGGGGATGGGGCACAACGGGGTTTCCTATCGCGATCTCCTTTATATTCGACGTCGCTTTATCAACAAAGATCACGTACGCCAGGCCATTGCGCAGGTCGTCAATGGCATCTTCGAGGCACGTCTGCCTGAGATCTGGGGCGAAGGGACCACTGCTTGTGCGTCGGATTCCCGGCATTTCCGGTCGTGGGACCAGAATCTTATGACCGAATGGCACGCCCGATACGGCAAGCCCGGTATCATGATTTATTGGCATACAGAGCGTAAATCCGCCTGCATCCACTCCCAGCTCAAGACCTGTTCATCCTCCGAAGTAGCTGCCATGATCGAGGGCGTATTGCATCACTGCACGGATATGGAGATCGACCGACAGTATGTCGATAGCCATGGGCAAAGCGAGGTCGCCTTTGCCTTCTGCCACTTATTGGGCTTCCGGCTCTTGCCTCGGCTCAAAGCCATTCACAAGCAACGCTTATACCGACCCGATGCGGGACAGTCGGATGCCTATCCCAATCTGCAATACGTGCTGAGGCGTGCCATCAACTGGGACTTCATGGCACAGGAGTACGACAACATGGTCAAATATGCTACAGCGCTCCGGCTGGGCACCGCCGAGACGGAAGCCATCTTGCGACGCTTCACCCGCAACAACCTCCAGCACCCCACCTACAAGGCGCTTGTTGAGCTGGGCAAGGCCCGTCGGACAATCTTCCTGTGCCGCTATCTCCGGCTTCCGGAGCTCAGACGTGAGATTCAGGAGGGACTCAATGTCGTCGAGAACTGGAACAGTGCCAACGACTTCATTCTCATTGGCAAAGGGAGTGAAATCGCTGCGCATCGCCGAGAAGATCAGGAGGTGACAATGCTCGCTTTGCACCTGTTGCAAAACGCGATGGTGTATATCAATACGCTGATGATTCAGCGCGTGCTCAGCGAAAACGAATGGATGGGGCGAATGACGGCTGAAGATTTCCGAGCGCTCATGCCCCTGATCTACGGTCACATCAGCCCGTATGGCACCTTTTTGCTGGATATGGCTTCCCGATTGGACATCGAGCCACTTGTTATCACGTTACTTACAGGAGACGGCCCGGGCAGGCCCAAGACACACCGCCAATCTGGACGTGCTCCTCAGAGCACAAGCAATGGAGCGCGGCAACTGGCGTTGTTCAACACATCGCTATAGCACAACCGTACTCGCTACTTTGCGGCTGGTGACACGAATGTTGGTATAAGGCCAAGAGGAGCCGTGGTTTTTCGTTCTACGATGGGCTTGCGTGTACTCCCATTGCTGTGCCATCTGCAATCTTCTGAGGGGAAAAAGCTGCCGTGAAAGACGAGGCCGCTGAGACAACACCGCATCGAAAGAGCCTCTCCAAGGCGAGGCCTGCGTGCGCCACCACGTTTTCTTGCCACACGAGTCTTCGTGGGACAGCAAGGCGTA
>JAPUGV010000128.1 GCA_027298025.1 Chloroflexota bacterium
ACAAATGCCTCCGGCACTCCTTGCATTTATACAGTCGAGGACGGACTATACGGGAGCAGATATTCGGAAGTTGCTCGGATCTTCTACCAAGATCCAACTTTGTCCGATATCATCGCCCAGGCTAACCGGGAGAGCGACTGCTCCACAAATCCGATCGCACTCTATCCGGGATTGCGGATTGTCATCCCAGTACCCATAAGACCCGCCGATTAGCTTTCGCCTCCCCTCATTACTCTATTGAACCGATCCCGATCATGGCCTCAACGATAGTCGAAACGAGTCCTTGGCGTGGCGCGCTCCAGGACCGTCGATTAGGTTCCGACTATCGTTGAGGATCTAATCTTGCCATGTATGCAAGTAGATTCCAACAGTCTGTAGGATGGTTTTTTGCAGCTCCTGGTCTAGTACTTCAGAGTGAACTAAGTATCTACACATTTCCTGTCTCCTTCGGCTCAGAGTTTCGAAGTCTCGGTCCGCGATAACCTAAATACTGAGAGCCAAATGGGCTAACTAGACACCTTGGATGCCTCTTCGCGATCCCCATTAGACGAGTCCTTACGGACCTCAGTCTCTCCCCTCGACCTTACAATCACTTAACTGGGACCTCGTTCTCAGGCTCAACCCCCCTGCGCTCCCCTAAGCTCGAAGTGAACCTAAACGGTAAAAAGAATCTCATGCTTGTCTTTGCCCTGGCTGGTTTGTTCGTCGGAAGCTTCGTAAATATCTGCATCGATCGAGTCCCGCGCGGGGAGTCGATTCTGGCCTTGCGTTCCAAGTGCGGCTCCTGTAGAGAACCGCTCAAGATCGTTCACATGATTCCGATCTTTGGTTATCTGTTCACCCGTGGTCATTGCCCGCACTGCGGGTTACGCACCCCGATCCGACACCTGATCGTGGAGATCGGCACCCCAGTGCTCTTCGCGCTGATCTGGCTGCGATACACCGGAAGTTTGGAGACCACCCTCATCGCGTTCTACAGCTCTCTGCTCATTGTGTTCCTCGTCATCGATCTGGAGCGGGGCACGATCTTGGATCGTGTCAGCTACCCGGCCATCGCGGTGGCCCTGCTGTTCGCACTCTGGGTCCCCGAGCGCACCCTGCTGCAAATGCTGGCCGGTGGATTGATCGCCTTTGGCACCTTATTCGCCATCCAGCTCCTCTTCCGTCCCGGCAAGGGCATCGGTGTCGCAAAACTGGCCGCCTTTATCGGTCTCGCGGTGGGTTACCCGTACGTCTGGGTAGCCCTCCTTTTGGCGCTGGTGGTCGGGGGATTGTTCTCCGTTACACTGCTGCTCGCAAAGGTGATTGACAGGAAGGATCCCATCGCTATTGGGCCCTTCTTGGCAGTGGGCGCAATCGCCGCTATGCTGTTCGGCGAGCTCATCATGAGTTGGGGAACGGGCGGCGTAGGGCAAATCGTGAAGCTGCTCAGCTTCTAGAGAAGCGAATCAAGCAGGAAATCCATCGACCTGGCAGCTTACAGGTCGATCTTCCTTTAATATGGAAGCCTATGCCCCAATTACCCGCTAACGGCTTCGCTCGCGCCCCCGTCCCGCAGTCACTCCCTCCGCCTGGCCCACCCTTCCAGGCTCCCATGCTAGAATTCGGCTTCCCATGCGGCTGGCCCACCTTACCCTGACCGACTTCCGCAACTTCGCCAGCCTGCAGACCGAATTCCCTCCCGGTCCCACCGTCATCGTCGGCGCCAACGCGCAGGGCAAGACCAGCCTGCTCGAGGCGGTCTACTATCTCGTCGGCGCCACCTCCAGGCACGCCTCCCACGACAGCCAGCTCATCCGTCTCGGTGCCGAGCCGCGCGTCGCACGGCTGGTTGCCGAGCTCGAGCGCGAAGGTCACAAAGCCACGATCGAGATCCGGTTGATCCTGGATTCGCCGGAAAACGGTCAGGAACGGCTGCGCAAGGAGATCCTGATCAACGGTGTGAAGAAACGGGCCATGGATCTTCACGGCCGCTTCAATGCCGTCCTTTTCCTGCCGCGAGATGTGCAAGTGGTGGAGGGTTCTCCAGGGGAGCGCAGGCGAGAGCTCGATTCAACGATCTCTCAGGCCGATCCGGACTACGCGCGCCTGCTGAGCGAGTATGGCAAGGTGCTCACCCAGCGCAACGCGCTGTTAAGACAATTGCAGGAACGGCGCGGCGATGCAGGGGAGCTCACCTTCTGGGATAAGCGGCTGGCAGAGTTGGGAGCGGAGGTGATGCTCGCCCGCGCCACGGCCCTGGCGCAGCTCCAGATGCTGTCCGCCCCGATCCATGGGGAGCTAACCGGCAACTCGGAGACGCTGACCCTGCAGTATCGGCCGGCTTATGAACCTGGGGGCTCCTTCGACGAGGGCGCCTGGCTGACCGGCTCCTTGCGAGAAGGCCTGCAGGCGGAGTTCGAGCGGCTCCGGCCGAATGAGCTGCGGCGCGGGTTGACGCTCACCGGTCCGCAGCGCGACGATCTCTCACTGCAAGTGAACGGGCTGGAGCTGAGGCACTACGGCTCACGCGGCCAGAATCGGACCGCCATGCTGGCGTTCAAGCTTGCGCAGGTGGACTGGCTGCGTCGACACACCGGGGAGCAACCGGTGCTGCTGCTAGACGAGGTCCTGGCCGAGCTGGATCCTGAGCGCCGCGGCTATCTGCTCCAGCGGTTGACCGACTCGCACCAGGCGCTGCTTACGGCGGCGGACGTAGGCATGTTCGACACGAGCTTTCTCGGAAGTGCGACGGTTTGGACCATGAGCGCCGGCGCCCTTTCGGGCTGATTGCTCAGGGCCAGAGACTAGGATTTCGATCTCACGGCGCTAATCTCGTACTGAATCTCCCCCGACATGAGCTGATCCGAGCCCGACTCGCGAGCTCCTGAGCGCATTGATCTGCGCGCCGACTCGAAAGCTCCGCCCAGGCAGCCTACAGCGGACGTTTGCCCGGCACTCCGGGACGCCGCGGGTATTTCTCCGGCGTGGCGGCTGACTTCCGCACAGCCACCAGGTAGCGCGTCTCGGTCACCGTCGGGAGTTCGACCGGGGTAATTTCCTCCAGCTCCCCTCCCAGCACCTCCATCGCGACCGCTGCCGATTGAGCTTCCGAAGGAGCCGTGTCCCCCTTCTGCGCAATCGTCCTCCCATCCACCTTCACCAGGGGCAGCAGGTACTCGAGCAAGGTTGGCAGCTTGGCTACTGCCCGCGCCACCGCCCAATCGAAGGTCTCACGATACTCGGGCAATATCCCCACCTGCTCCGCGCGCGAGTGGATCACCGCGACGTTTGTGAGCTGTAATTCATCCACGATGTGCTGGCAGAACTGCGCTTTCTTGCCGATCGATTCTACAAGCACCATGTGCGCCTGCGGACAGGCAATGCGGATCGGAATTCCCGGAAAGCCGGCGCCCGTGCCGATGTCGATGATTCGGTCGCCCGGCCGCGGGCGCATCACCATCAGGCAGCTCAGCGAATCCAGGAAATGCTTGATTTCGATTTGGGCCCGATCGGTGACGGAGGTCAGGTTGAAGCGTTGGTTCCAGGTCTGCAATTCGGCAGCATACTCGCCGAAGGCTTCCAACTGACGGGTGTTGAGTCGAATGCCGAATTGGGAATCGGCGTGTTCGCTCCAGTCCATACGCCAGAAGCATAGCGCAGTTTGAGCGGCGGAGCGGAGAAGCAGGGGACCCCGAGGGCTGGGAAGAGGAAGAGCTCCCTAGCCCAGGCTACGGGCATACAGTTTGCGCAGCCCGGATTGAAGCCGCAGCATGACCAGGTCGCGGCGCGCGTTCTGGACCGCATAGTCTTTGAGCAGTCCTTTTGCCGCGCTTTCGGCAGCCTCCGGCGAGCCACTCTTCTTCTTTTTCATTCGCTGCAGCCGCACCGGAATTTTGCGTACGAAGCGGGCCATGGCGTTTACCGCCTCACGATCGACGCTGCCATCTCTTCCCGATATGAGCAGGAAAGAGCTGAAGGCCGGGCTTCGCAGTTCGTCGAGCGACTCGATCCAGGCCTCGATCTCTGCATCACCGATATAAGGGGGTTCGGAGACTGTGATCGTGTCGCCAATGAACGCAATCTTGGCCTCCGGGAGGACGACCCACATGGAACCTGCGGTGGGGCCCGGACGATGCCAGAAGAGCACTTCACGGTCTCCCAGATGGAGTTTGAGTTCATGCTCAAATGAGATCGAAGGAATGGCTTTATGCACGCCGGTGATGCGTTTCAGCGTGTCCGTCTCCGCTCCGATAGGTTTTGCGGAACCCTTGAAAGCATCGGGCCAGCTTCGTATGGCTTGCAATGTGGCATCCTGCGCTACGATGGGTATATCGAATGCGCGCATACCCAGCGCTCGATCTGGATGCTGATCCATCAGCGCAAGGTATTTCGGCCTGCCGGTGCTTGTAAGCTGACCGATCCAATCCCTTCCATCCTCCGGCTTTAGCGGCACGTCCACCAGCAGCACGCCGTCATTAGACGGCACGGCTCCGATGATGACTCCCGGATATCGGGCTTCGACCAGTACTCCAGAACGATACTTGCGCATGGGATTTGTGGTTGCGGACTAAATCGGTAGCGTGAAGTAGAAGGTAGATCCCTGGCCGGGCTGGCTCTCCACCCAGATCCGACCCTCATGAGCCTCGACGGCCAGCCGGCAGAATGCCAAGCCAAGCCCCAGTCCCTTGGGCCGGCCCTTACGCTGCACGCGCGCAAACTTCTCAAAAATCCGCGTTTGATCTTCGGATGGGACGCCGGGGCCGTTGTCGCTGATCCCTACCCGCAATTCATTATCCAATTTATCCAGCGTAACGGAGATCTTTCCCTCCGCGCGCGAGTATTTTATGGCATTTTCCAGCAGGTTGATCAACACCCGCCGGATCATCTCCGCATCCATCTCAACCAGCGGAATGTTATCCGAGCCCAGATCAAAATTCAGCACATGGCCCTTGCCCTCTGCCACCGGATGCACCTCTTCAACCGCCTCAACCACCAGGGTGCCCAGCGAGCCCGACGACTTGTGGAGCACGGCCTGCCCCGCTTCCAGCTGTTCTAAGTCGAGCAGCTGTTCAATCAAGCGGGAGAGTCTGCGTCCCGACCGCAGCGCGATGGCCAGCACGGTCTGAAGCGCCTCGTCGTCGTCCTTCATCGAGCTCTTCAGCACTTCCAGGCTGGACAGCACATTGCCAAGCGGCGAGCGCAGGTCGTGGAAGATCATGGAGGTGAGATCTGCGCGGAGCTCATCGAGCGCCAATCGTTCGGAAATATCTCGCATGATCCACTGCAGGTACGGTTTGCGTTCGATGTCGATTCGCTTCACGTAGATCTCGATCGGTACCGAGTTAGCGTCCTTGAGCTCGGCTTCCGATTCGTATGAGATGGTCTGGCCCAGCTCAAGCTGACTGAGGTCCTCCGGTAGCCGCTGCTCGTTAGGCTTATGCAGGCCGAGCACTGAACGACCCAACAGGGCCGCACTGGAGTAACCAAGAAAGCTCTCCGCGCGGTGATTGGCATCCGTGACTCGGCCATTTAGATCACTGATCAGGATCGGATCAATGCTGTCTTCGAACAGACCTGCGTAGCGTAGTCGTGCAGCCTGTGTCTCTGAAAACAGCTGCGCGTGTGTGATCGCGGTTCCCGCCAGTCCCGCGATGCTCCTCAGAAGCTCCAGATAGAGTGGAGGGAATTCGTGGCTGCGGGGATTCACCGCTTCGAGCACTCCAATGATGTGGCGCTGTACAGATATGGGAACCGCGGCAATTGTGCGCGTTTCAAATCCGGCCTCTTCATCGGCGCCGGAGTAGAAGCGCTCGTCGGCTTTGACATCCGGGACCACAAGTGGCTCGTCGTGTTCTGCCACCCAGCCTGCGATCCCCTCCCCCTTTTGGAGTTTGAGGCCAATAATTTTGTCCGCCGCTACACCCAGGGCGTTACGGAACTCCAGTTCGCCCGTCTCTTCATCGATTAAGGCCAGAGATGCTCCCTCGCAATCCAGTGAGCGGGTGGTCTCTGATAGGATGCGCTGGAGCACTTCCTCCAGCTGGAGGGTGGCAGTGACGGCACGTGCGGTCTCAGCCAGGGCACGCGTGGCCTCCAATTGTCGTTGACTATCTGCGAATAGCTGTGCGTTGGCGACGGCGGTTGCCGCATGATCGGCGAAGCCGGTGACGACTTCCAAATCGTGCTTGTCAAAAGCGTCCACTTCCCGGCTGTCCAGGGAGAGAAGGCCCACAGCCTTCTCCCGAAGTACCAGCGGCGCACCAATCCATCCCCGCATGAGCTTCGCACCGGGCATCGAATCGCTCTCGACCCATCCCGGTTCCTCCTGCACGTCCGACTTCATGATCGGCACGTCGCTCGCCATGACCTTCCAGGCCAACACATCTGGATCCTTCATGAGCCGCACCCCGATCAGGCTATCACCGTCCTCCAGGCCTATCGAGGAGACCAGCCGAAGGGAATCGTCCTCCAGAACGAAGATGCTGGCGCTATCGTAGTCAACGACGCGCGCGAGTTGGCGCAAAACCTGATCAAACACCAAACCAGGATCGAGCGCAGAATTGATGATGCGGGCGATCTCTTGCAGGGTCAGCGCGAAGTTCTTGCGATCCTGCTCGGCGCGGAAGAGGCGTGCGTTCTCCACCGCGATCCCCGCTTGGTCCGCAATCGCTCGCAGCAGGTCGGCATCCGCTTCGGTGAAGTGCTCCGGCTGCGGATGCACGAGCGTGACGACCCCCACGATGCGGTCCCTTGCCAACAATGGGGCGCTTATTGCGGATCGGGGATTTCCGTTCTCTTCTTCGGGGTGCCGATTGAGCCAGCGCTTGTCTTCGAACGTGTTTGCCACCCGCGCCGCCTCACGATTCTCCACTACCCAGCCTGCCAAGCCCTGTTCGAAGGTCTCTGCCAGACGTTCTGCGGTTTGATCGTGCACTTTCCCGTCGTAGGCCAGCGCGCCTTCGCTTACCTTGCCCTCCTCGTCGAGTACCAGGATGCTGCCGCTGAGCGCGCCCACGTTCGTCATGGTGAGATCTAGCACTCGCTGCAGCAGGTCACGTAGGTCGAGCTCGCCCGTCAGCTCACGGCTGATGGCATAGAGCAGGTCCAGGGAGGCGCGTTCGCGCTCGGTAGCTTGCGCTTCTGCGCTCACAATAAGGGCCTCACTTTTCAGCCCTTACACAGAGACAATCAAGATTAGTGGAATACGCATCGGCACTCATGACAGGTATTTCAATCCGTGGCCCGTGTTGAAAAGCACGACACGATCATCGGGCTTGATGTCACCCGCTTCAACCAGCAGCTCTAGTCCGGCCAGGGTAGCAGCCCCCTCAGGGCAGGCAAAGATCCCCTCGCTGCTCGCCAGTTCGGCTTCTGAAGCGGCGATTTGACCCTCACTGACCGCTACTGCCGCGCCCCCACTTTCCCGCAGGGCGCGCAAGATCAGGCGGTCGGCGTAAGGTTTCGCCACGCGCAAACCCGGCGCCCGCGTGGGATCAGATTGGGCGGCGACTGCTCGATCGGCACCAGATTGCATTGCATCGACGATAGGCGCGCAGGCTTCGGACTGGACGCTCACCATTCTAGGCCGGGAAGAGTCCACCCAGCCCATCTCTTCTAGCTCTTCGAAGGCCTTCCACATGCCGACCAGCCCCGTGCCGCCACCGGTGGGGTAGATCACCACTTCAGGCAACTCCCATTCGAAGTCCTCCGCGAGCTCCAGCCCCATGGTCTTCTTGCCTTCCACCCGATAGGGCTCGCGAAAGGTAGACAGGTTCATCCAGCCACGAGTACGCGCCTCGGCGGCCGCTTTTCGGCCGGCGTCCTCGATGGTTCCTTCCACAAGTTGAAGATCGGAGCCGGCGGCGAGAACCTCGGCTTGGTTCGAGGCGGGCGCGTCGCGTGGCATGTAAACATGCGCCGGAACCCGGGCGCGCGCGGCATAGTTGGCGAGCGCACCCCCCGCGTTTCCCGCGGTAGGCGCCCCTACCTCCTCCACGCCCAGTTCTATGGCGCGTGAGAGCGCTACCGCCATACCGCGTGCCTTAAAGGTTCCGGTGGGATTGACCCCTTCGTCCTTGACATAGAGCCGCTTCAAACCCAAACGCTCCCCAATCCGCCTGAGCGGCAATAGTGGAGAATCCCCCTCCCCTAACGTATAGCGTTTTTCTGGGTCACGAACGGGAAGCAGCTCAGCCCAACGCCACAGTCCGGCAGGGCGTCCGCTCACCCTCTCACGTTGAAGCGCCCGAGCGGTTTGAGCCAGGTCGTACCTCGCAAGAAGCGGTGAATCGCAGCTTTCGCACACCGTTTGGACGACATCTGCCTCGTACTCCTCCCCACACTCCGGGCACTGAAGGCCGGTGAGGGTGCTCATGTCCGTCGAAGTATAGCATAGCGGTTTTTCGGCCAAGATGTGACATAAGAGTCATATGTAAGGGGAGCGCAGAGAGCCTGTAGGGGAGAAGGGGGGCTCCCCGGCTCACTCCACGTAGATCTCGACCTGCCGGCCTTCTTCCTCATCGATCACGTCCACGATCTTGCCTGTCAGACCAGCCTTGAGCGCCTCCGCCAGTTCCTCCAGATCAATATCTTCATCCTCAGGAATAAACTGCGCGCCCAATCTCAGCGCCACGTTCACCAGTCGCATAGGTAGGTTAACATTGACCGCCGCCCGGTCTCCGTCCAGATCGGTCACGCGAATCCTCATCCACTTCGATTCATCGGCCTGCGCGGTCGGGCGCCTCTCCGAGCTGCCTTTCGATAACGCCCGCAGCAGGCGCGAGGCTTCTTCCGCTGAGAGTTTGCCCCCCTCCAGCATCTTCAATATCTTCATCCGTTCATCGGGTGTCGCCATGGGATCCTCTTCTCAGCCCAGGTAGATTTCGACCCGCTGGCCCGAGTCGCTATCGTCGATCTCCACGTGAAGCGGTTCATCTATCCTGCGTCCCAACTCAAACGCCAAGAGCATTTCTGCCATGGCTTGCTCATCCAGGTTCGGAATAAACGGGCCGATCGTCCGAACCGACCAGGCCGCAAATCTCACGGGGACCGGGATGCTGATCCCGATGGTCTTCGGCCAGGTGCGCGAGGGGTTGTGGATCCGGACATGTAGCCATGGGGATCGCGAACTTGCCAGCGCCAGAATTGTCAAAACCGCGCCGCTCAGGAGCAGCGGAGCTCCCAGCAGCCACCACCATCCTCCCTGATACGCCACAACAATGCCGAGCCCCATGGCTAGAACCCCAAAGTAAAAGGGGAGCAGCCACGAGTACCGCCAGCGCCGCGTCGCTGCAGGTGATGAGGCGTCTTCCGCCGGAGGTACTCCGTTCAGTTCGCTCAGCGCCTGGTCGAAATTGAGTTCGCCGGACTCCAGCCGCTCCAGGACCTTCAGCCGCTCGGCCTCACTTTGCGTCATAGGCTTTTGGTGTAGGTGCGCCCGCAATGGAGCGGCGGATGATCTCGGCGCAGATCGATCCCGTAAGCGCTTCGCGTGGCCAGGCTGGGCGCCATGGTCTTCCACCGCGCCTCCGTCGAGGCCACCGCATAGGTTGACATCGCTTCAGCTGTCCAACAATTCATCCAACTAGCCATTCGATTCAATACTCCGACAGGCTTCCAGTCTTACGTACGTACGAATGCCGCATCCAGGTGAGCGCTCGTTCTTCTCGGAAGCCCATGCCGCGCAGCGTTTCCACCGCCACGTCGGAGGGATAGTCCAATACGATGGAGCACTGCTTGGCGCGGATTCGGCTCAAGGCTTGAGATAGGAGCCCCTCTTCAATCTGGCCCTGCAGCGCGGGGTCTACCAGGAGCACGAACCGCCGGACTCCCGTTCCGTGGACCGACAGGCTGCCGAGGAGCTGACCGGCCTCATGCCGGATCAGATGCAACTTGGCCGCGCGCCCGAAATATCGACCGAGCCCGGTCGGCCGGAAATATCCTGGCTCCAATGGGTGTGGCCAGATCAGCCCTTCCGGCGACACGCGTTCGGCCAGCGCCCACTGCTGCGGCCACTCCGAAGCGCGCCGCAGCCGGACCGATTGGCCACGACCGGCTCCGCTCCACGGAAGCCCACGTGGCCGCCGCCACGTCGTGCGGGTTGCCAGCGATAGATACCCCATCGAATGATAGAGTGACAGCGCGGCCTTGTTGTGCCGCTCTACCTGCAGGCTAATGGCTTCGGCTCCCGCCTTCCTGGCGAGGTGGTCCGAGGCGTCTACCATCTGCCGCGCGATGCCGCGCCGCCGATACTCGGGATGCACGGCCACGTTGGCCATCACCCAGCGTCGCGGATGTCCACTGACAGGCAAGAGGCTGGCGTTGCCGACGATGCGCTCGTTTTCCTCCCAGACGAAACCAAATGGGCGAGCGGCCGGCGGAAGCAGCAGTCGGCTGAGCGCCCAGCCGACCCACCCGATGCGGCCCAGCGTACGCATCTCGCGCACCATGCGGCGGGCCGTTCCGTCCAGATCCCCGCGAAACGTGGTCTCAATGAGATCCGCCACCTGACTCATATCTCGGCGCGGATCGATAGGCCTCAGGCCGGGGGACGACTGGGAGGCACGTGCGATGACACCCGCGGTCATCGGGTGCGCTCCCGACCGGTCACTCCCTCAGGTAGCCCCTGAGCCACGAAGCTCATGAATCGATCGCTCCCAGGAGGGATTCAGTTTCTTCGACGCTGAGTTTGCCTTTCTCCAGCATCCGCAGGATCAGCAATCGTTCCTCCTCGCTCGCACCGTTGCCCCCCGGGCTCTTTATGGTGAAATCCTTCATGCTGGCCGCGGTCCGGCGATGGCGGACAGCCTTGCGCTGTGCCCTGGCTGCTTTGCGCTGCGCCTTGGCAATCGATATTCGAACCTTGCGCCCGATCTTCTCCGAACCCAGGTTTTGCAACCGGTCCCCGAGCCCCGTCAGCCCCTCTTCGATATCGATCATATGCGACTCGATTTCTGCCCCTACTCGGGCCGCGATGGCTTCTCCCAGGTCCACCGCTACCACCTCCTCCGAGTCCGACCCGGTGCGGATGGTCAGATCCCCGCCGCAGGACAGATCGACCTCGGCCTTTCCCTCCCCCAGCTGGATCTCGCAGCCCCCGGGGATGTCCGTCGCTTCCACTGGGACCGCCAATCGTAGATCGCCTCCCGCCTTGAGACGAACGCGTACCGAAGCGCTTTCCGCAAGGTAGCAGTTCAAATCACCGCCGACCTTGACGGCCGATTTCGCATCCCCCTCCGGCGATAGAGAGACTCTCGCGTCGCCTCCAGCGGTTACCTGGATCAGGCCCTCCACGCGGCTCAAACGAACGTCACCCCCCAGGCTTTGAAGGCGCACGTCGCCCTGAACCTGATCGACGACCGCCCCGCCGCCGACCTGATCCACAGAGAGTGCTCCCGAAAGCTTCCGAGCGGTAACATCTCCTCCCACCGTCTCGGCCGTGGCGGCGCCTACGCTGCGCAGGCTCAGGCTGCCGCCCACCGTTCTCACGCTGACGTCACCCGAAAACCCTCGGAATGAAGCATCGCCGCCAATGATCGCGGCCTCCACCGCCGCCTCTAGCGGTACAACGACCGTGCAGTCCGACTCGCAGGCGACCGTCAGATCCCCGTTCTTAGCTTCGGCCTTGAGGCCCTCGCCGGATTGAATCTCTACCGACTCGGTCTCGCGCGCACGCACACGCAGGCTGCCGCTGACGTTTTCGAATTTGATCTTGGGTGCGGGACCGGTTTCAAACATTCTAGTTTCCATGTTTCACGCTCCATCCACCTTGTTCGGCGGATCGTACAAGATGCTCATCGCCCGGTCTGCACGCCGGCGACAAAGTTATTCGCATCGGCCGCAGGTCGGACCCCACTACACGCCCTCGAGCAGGCCCATTGCCTGATCGGAGCTGATGGCGCCTGTGGCCAGCTCGTCCAGGATACGATGGCGCTGCTCCTCATCCATTCCTGGTTCTGGGGGTCCGACCTCTAATCCCATCTGCTGGATCACCTCATTCAGGCGCGATCGCAGCGTCGGATAGGACAGGCCCAGCTCCCGCTCCATGCGGACAAGCTTGCCTTCGCAGCCGACGAAGGTTTCAACAAAGGCCAGCTGCTCGGGAGTCAGTCGGCCCATGCGCCCCGTTCCAAAGTAACCCTCGATGGCCGTATCGCAATTGCGACAGTGCAATCGGGTCACGTACAGGCGCTCCTCACATACCGGGCAGATTGAAGGCATCTTATTCATGGGTTCTCACTTGATTTGGCAAGATCGGCTACGCGGAATTCGAAAGTCTACCTAAATATTTCGACAAAAATATACCACTTGGATGGAACTTGTCAAGGTTTATATTAATAATCTTGCATAAGAACTCAGTTTTCTTGATAACCCGCGAGGATTCACGGTGGTTTTCCTAGAGTCGTCTGAACCCGCGCCTGATTTCTCACCCGCGCGTTTCGGCCCTGTTCCTTTGAGCGAGCGCGGATAAAATCAGCTTAGCTCATGGCCAAGTTATTTATTCCCGGTCCCACAGATGTAAACCCCGATGTGCTGAAAGCCCAGGCGCAGCCGATGCTTGGGCACCGAAGCCAGGAGTTCCAGGATCTTTATGCGCGCCTTCAACCCCGCCTTCAGCGAGTATTCCAGACTGAGGCGCGGGTCTATGTCGCGGCCTCTTCAGGCAGCGGCCTCTGGGAGGGTGCGATGCGCAGCCTGGTGCGAGACCGGCTGCTGCTTTGTGTATGCGGTGCCTTCGGACAACGCTGGGCGGATGTAGCACAAGGCAACGGCCTCGACTTTGATCAGCTGGACGTCGAATGGGGAGAGCCCAACTTGCCTGAGCAGGTCGTCTCAGCGCTGGCCAAGCAGCGGTACGACACTCTGGCCGTGGTGCACAACGAGACCTCCACCGGGATCGAAAATCCGGTAGGTGAGATCGTCCAGGCGGCCCGGGACTCCCAGCCGGACCTGGTCGTGATGGTCGACGCGGTGTCCTCAGCGGCGGGAGTTCAGATCCTTACCGATAAATGGGATTTGGATGTGGTGGTGAGCTCCTCGCAGAAAT